>NZ_JBVVPZ010000044.1:0-57460 GCF_055811415.1 Mesorhizobium sp. WSM4846 | reverse complement strand
CGGTCCTCCCGGCGAAGGAGAAAACTGTCACCCATGCAATCAGTCCATTCTGTTACCTATCTATCCGGTTCGGACAAGCTTCCCTTCTCCCCGTCACTATACGGGGAGAAGTGCCCGGCAGGGCGATGAGGGGCGGCGCCGACTTCGATAATTCGTCGCCTCTAATGCGAACGCGCTATGTCCCGCCCCGCTACTCGGCCGGGACCGGGCTGAGGCCGGGATCGTCCAACGCGTGCGGCCTGGTTTCCTTGCGTGCCGACGCCCGGGCGAGCACGCTCTGCCGGTTGACCGATTTGCGCTCGGCATCGATGCGCTGGATCAGGATTTCCGCGCGCTCGATCGACCCGAGCAGCGCTAGGATCGTGCCGCGTTCGGCGGCGCCGGCATTGGGTCCGAGCGCCAGCGTGCGGGCACGCAGTTCCTCGACCTCCGGCAGATTGGCATGTCCGGCCGGCACCTTCGGGTCGGAGATGCCGTAAGTCGGCAAGATCTGCCGCAGCGAGGCATCGAGCTTGCTCAACGCGACGTCGACGATGGCCTGCGCCGGACTGCTGAACTTCTCGCGCCTGACGCGCCGCGCCACCTGATGCATCGATTCCGTCAGGGCGGCGGTGAAGTCGGCTTCCTCGATCAGGCTGGCGATCAGGTCGAGCTGGTCGTAGGGCAAATCCTCCTTCATCAATTCGGCGGTGTAGGCACGGATATCGCGGCTGAGGATATCGGTTGCGAGATAGTGCTCGCCCGGATCCGACGGCGCCTTCTTCGACGAACGGGCGATGTCGAGGAACATGGCGCCGGCTTGCAGATGGCGGGCCGTCTCCTGCTGGACGGCGGGAACGGCCTTGGCAAAATCGCCGGCCAGCTTGCGGTCGAGGAATCGCGGCGTCGAGAAATCTTCCGTGTCCTCGGCATCCGTGTGACCGACACGCGACAGAACCCGCTCGAACACCCCGATGAACGGAAACAGCAACAGCGTGTTGAAGACGTTGAAGAAGGTCGAGTAGAGGCCGACCGCGACCGGCACCAGGGGAAAAGTCTCCTTGCCGTCGACGATCACCGGAATGGCGGGATCGCCGCCGAAGAACTGCATCGCCCATTCCAGGACCTGCATGGAGACGAAGAACAGCGGGATGGTGATGCACACGCCGATGATGTTGAACGAGATGTGCGCGTAAGCGGTGCGCTTGGCGTTCTTCGAAATATTGAGCGAAGCCATCCACGAGGTGATCGTGGTGCCGAGATCGGCGCCGAGCGAGAAGGCGACGGCCGTCGTCCAGTCGAGGATGCCGGCGGCGCCAAGGCCCATGACAATGCCGATCGTCGCCGAGGACGAATGGATCATGGCGGTCACGCCGGCGGCGATGAACACGCATTTGAGCAGGTTGAGATAGGAATCGGCCGTCAGCGTTTGCAGCAGGGCCATGACTTCGGGCAGGTTTCGCAGCGGGCGCAGGCCGCCGGTCATCAGGTTAAGGCCATAGAAGATCAGCGCGAAGCCCATGCCGGCAAGCGCTATGTTCTTGACCTTCTCGCTTTTGGCAAAGCAGTAGATCAGCGAGAACACGCCGGCCAGGATCAGGCCGAGCGGACCCAACGGCAGGGCGATGAGCCCGTTGCCGAGCGTGGTGCCGATATTGGCGCCCATGATCACGCTGATCGCCGGTCGAAGCGCGATGACGCCGGCATTGACCAGGCCGACGACCATGACGCTCATCGCCGTCGACGACTGGATGACGCCGGTGATCAGCGTTCCCGCCAGCACGCCCTTGATCGGCGTTCCGGCGGCCTTGGCAAGAAAGGCGCGCATCCGGTTGACCGACAGCGCCTGGATGCCGTTGGCCATGAAGTCGAGGCCGAGCATGAAGATGCC
This sequence comes from Mesorhizobium sp. WSM4846, assembly GCF_055811415.1. Lineage (NCBI taxonomy): Bacteria > Pseudomonadati > Pseudomonadota > Alphaproteobacteria > Hyphomicrobiales > Phyllobacteriaceae > Mesorhizobium > Mesorhizobium sp. WSM4846. The sequence goes on along the minus strand of NZ_JBVVPZ010000044.1, from coordinate 55,590 downwards.
CAACCCGCCGATCACCGGCACGAGGATGTCCTTGAAGATATCGATGTCCATGTCACGCAGTCCCCAACAAGCCGCCATCACGGCGCGATATGACGTTCAGTTCAGGCGCTGCGCCAAGCAGCAGCCTGGTTCTTCCGCTCAGTTTGCGACGGGCTCCTGCCCTGCCCAGTATTGCTCGATCCGGGCGACCAGCGCCTTCGGCAGCGGCACGTAGCCGAGCGCGGCGGCGTCATCAGCGCCGTGCGCGAAGGCGAGCCGGAAAAGGTCGTGCACGCGGCGATAGCGATGTTCCGAACGGCCCGAGACCTGAACGACCGCGAACACCGCCGTGCTGATCGGATAGGCGGCATCGCCGTCTCGATCGGTCAGCGAGGCGAAAAAATCGGTCGTTTGCGCCCAGTCGATGGACGTCGCGGCAGCCTGCACGCCCTCCGGCCCCGGCTTGACGAACTTGCCGGATTTGTTCTCGATCAGTGCGTAGGCAAGGTTGGCGCGCTGGGCCTGGCCGGATTCGGCATAAGCGATCGCGCCCTTCGTGTCGTGCACGGCTTGGATGAGGTTCTGGGTGCCTTCCGCGTCAGTGCCGAGCGGCCACGAGATCAGCGTATTGGCTCCGTACTTGGCCTTCCACTCGCCGCTGACCGCCGACAGATATTCGGTGAAGACAAAGGTCGAGCCGGAGCCATCCTTGCGGTGAACGACGCCGATCCTGAGATCGGGCAGCGTCAGATCCGGATTCACCACCTTGATCGCGGGATCGGACCATGACTGGATCTTGCCCAGATAGATGTCGGCCAGCAGCGGCCCCGTCAGGCGAAGGCTTCCCGGGCCAATGCCGTCGAGATTGACGACGACGGCGATGGCTCCCATCACGATCGGAAACTGATGGCGGCCGGCCTTCTTGAGTTCGGCGCCATTGATCGGCGCATCCGTCGCGGCAAAGTCGATGTCCGGCTGATCGAGACGCAGGACGCCGGCGAGTGAGCCGACGATTTCATAGTCGACCTTCCAGTCGGGCGAGACATAGTCGCCGCCGTCGGCGCGGGCGTTCTCGTAGGCCGTTGCCCATTTGCCGATGATCGGGGCGGCCAGTGTCGATCCGGTGCCGCGGATAGGCTCGGCCTGTGCAGCGGCCCCGATCATCAAGCCAACAGCAAGCGTGACGGCGCCGCTTATTTTCGCCGATTTGCGCCGTAGTGACGCAAAGCTTGCTGGAAACATCATGGCGATCCCCGACGCGCGAACAAATAGCTAGTTTTCAGTCTTGGCAGATATCAACAGTCATCCGCCCGGCGAACGAACGCCGGCAGAGAAACAACACCGCTCACCGTATGAACCTTGGTTATCGATTGGATGACAAAGATCTTTGCGGGTGAGGTTTTATTCGGACTTCCGCAATCGCTTGTCCCGACCGTCCCTCGGACTCGAAGAATTGGGGTCCGATGCACTGGACTCCAACGTTGCGGCTCGCGCGGCTCACCCTTCTCCCCTTGTGGGAGAAGGTGTCGCCGAAGGCGACGGATGAGGGGTGCTCCAGCTTGGCAACGACGGCGCTCCGTCCAACACCCCTCAACCGTCTTGGCGCTACGCGCCAATCCGCCTCTCCCACAAGGGGAGAAGGGAGAAGGAAGTCGACAACACCTTTACTTCGCGTCGTGGAAGATAATGCCGACGGTGTGGCGCAGGCCGGAGCGAAGCCGGCTGACGCCGTGCCTGAGATTGACGCGGTAGCTGCCTTTGCTGCCCTGGACCGGGCGATTGTGAACCGCGAAGGCGACGGCGTCGCCCTGACGCAGCGGCACCACCTCGGCGCGGCTCTGCATGCGCGGTCGCTGTTCGATCAGCACGAACTCGCCGCCGGTAAAATCCTTGCCGGGTTCGGACAGCAGGATCGCCACCTGCAGCGGGAAGGCAAGATCGCCGTAGAGATCCTGATGCAGGCAATTGAAGTCGCCGGGACCGTATTGCAGCAGGAGCGGCGTCGGCCGCTTCTGGCCCTGCTCGTGGCATTGTTTGAGGAACGCGGCGTGTTCGTCCGGGTAGCGCTGGGCGATGCCCATGCGCTCGTTCCAGTCGTTGGCGACCGCGGCGAGGCGCGGATAGAGCGCGGTGCGCAAGCCGCCGATCAGCTCGGGCAAGGGATAGCGGAAGTAACGATACTCGCCCTTGCCGAAGCCGTGCCGCGCCATGTGGACATGGCTGCGGAAATGGCTTTCGTCGGGATAGAGCCCGGCGATCTCCCGGCATTCTTCCGGTATCAGCAGCTTTTCCATCACGGCGCAGCCATAGCCGCTCATCTCCTCGGCCAATGCCTGCCAGTCATATCCGGCGACGCGCGCTTCCGCCGATCGGACCGCTGCTTCTGGAACCGTGTGTATGGTCATGGCTCTGCCTCCTCTGGCATCATCGGCTTCTGCAATCAGATGGGTGAATCGGCGCGTGCAAACCACCCGTTTCCTGCCAACCGGTTTAGGCACAACGCAAGGTTGCCATGGATCAGCTTCACCGCCGCGACGCAGCATGGATTTTGGCAAAATCGAGCCCATATCCCTGATAGGGAGCTTTGAGCGTGAAACTCGCGCGTGTAGCCCTGATTGCCGCGGCTTTTGTAGCCGCTGTGGCTGTTTGTTCTTCTTCCGCAGCAACAGGAGAAGCAAACGGCCAGGGGAGGACTGCGCTGCGCATCGAGATAGACGGCGCCATCGGTCCGGCGAGCGCCATGCAGTTCGAGGAAGCGCTGGCGGTGGCCGCAGAACGGAACGCCGAGGTTTTCATCCTGCAGATGAACACGCCGGGCGGGTTGGTCACCAGCATGCGTGAGATCATCGCCGACATCCTCGCCTCCCCGGTTCCCGTCATCGGCTATGTCGCGCCCGCCGGCGGGCATGCGGCGAGCGCCGGAACCTACATCCTCTACGCAACCCATGTGGCGGCGATGGCGCCCGGCACCAATCTGGGCGCGGCAACGCCCATCGAGATGGGCGGGCCGATGCCATCCTTTCCCGGCGACGACAAGAACAATGGCCCGGAAGCCGGCAAGGACCCGAAGAATCCACCGGCGGGCAATGCGATGATCGCCAAGGCGACGAACGACGCGGTTGCCTTGATCCGCAGCCTGGCCGAACTGCGCGGGCGCAATGCCGATTGGGGTGAAAAGGCGGTGCGCGAGGCGGCCAGCCTGTCGGCCAGCGCCGCACTGCAGGAAAATGTGATCGACTTTGTCGCCCGCGACACGACCGAACTGCTTCAGCTGGCCGACGGCCGGACGGTCGAGATCGCCGGCAGGAAAAAGGTGCTGGCGACCAAAAGGCTGCCGGTTGAAACGCTCGAGCCTGGCTGGCTCATCCGGCTTCTCGCCGTCATCACCGACCCGAACATCGCCGTCATCCTGATGCTGATCGGCGTTTATGGCCTCGTCTTCGAGTTCACCAGCCCGGGCGCGGTCGCGCCAGGCGTGATCGGCACGATCTGCCTGCTGCTCGGGCTCTATGCGCTCAATCTCCTGCCGATCAGCTATGCCGGCCTTGCCCTGATGCTGCTTGGCATCATCTTCCTCGTCGTCGAGGTCTTTAATCCCACAGTGGTGCTTGGGCTGGGAGGCGTGGCTGCGTTTCTGCTGGGCGCTGCCATGCTGCTCAGGATCGAAGGTCCCGGCTTCGAGATGTCGTGGGCCGTCATCGGCACCGCCGCCATCCTGACGCTCGGCCTGGCGCTGCTGACCGGCAGCTATCTGTGGGCGGCCCGCAAGAACGTTCCCCGTGTTGGCGCCCAGGCCATGCAAGGGCTGCCGGCCAAGGTCCTCGACTGGCAGGGCAGCGAGGGACACGTGCTGGCCCGGGGTGAGCGCTGGCGGGCGAAAGCCGACGAACCCATTGCGGTGGGCGACAGCGTCGAGGTGGCTGATGTCAGGGGTCTCGTGCTGACGATACGGCGCCGCAATGTGCGAAGCGATGGAGCAAGGCAATGATGCTCGGATATGTGGCCTATCTGGTGGCAGCGCTCGTCGTGGTCATGTTCCTGTCCGCGGCCATTCGCATCCTGAGGGAATATCAGCGCGGCGTGGTCTTCACGCTCGGCCGCTTCACCGGGGTCAAGGGGCCCGGCTTGATCATCCTCATCCCCTTCGTGCAGCAGATGGTGAAGGTCGACCTGAGGGTGGTGGTCCAGGACGTGCCGCCGCAGGACGTGATCTCGCGCGACAACGTCTCGGTGAAGGTCAACGCAGTGCTGTATTTTCGTATCGTCGACGCCGAGCGGGCGGTGATCCAGGTCGAGGACTTCATGACCGCCACCAACCAGCTGGCACAGACCACGTTGCGCTCGGTGCTCGGCAAGCATGAACTCGATGAAATGCTGGCCGAACGCGACAAGCTCAACAGCGATATCCAGGAGATCCTCGATCAGCGGACCGATGCCTGGGGCATCAAGGTCTCCGATGTCGAGATCAAGCATGTCGACCTCAACGAGAACATGGTCCGCGCCATCGCCAAGCAGGCCGAGGCCGAACGGCTGCGGCGTGCGAAAGTGATCAATGCCGACGGCGAACAGCAGGCGGCGGCAAAACTCGTCGAGGCCGGCAAGATGCTGTCCGAGACCCCGCAGGCCATGCAGCTGCGCTATTTCGAGGCGCTCCATGACATCGCCGGTGAACGCTCGTCGACGGTGGTGTTTCCGGTGCCGATGGATTTGCTCGGCCATTTCATCAGGCCGACCGGCGAGAAGACGTGAGCTCGAAGGCCGGCGATCCTTCAACCCCCTCTGCCCTGGCAGGCATCTCGCCCCACAACAATGGACCACTTCGTGGGGGCGAGGAACCCAAGCTGGAATGAGGCCGCGATCCTTCATGCCGGCCATCTCCGCCACGAGCGGGGAGATCGGCAGGTCGCCGCTGCGCGCCAATCAACCGTTCGTTGGCCGAACAGGGCTAACGGAAAAATCAGACATTCATGGCAATGTTGAACCCGCCTGCCCGAATGAAAGTCAGGCGACGGCTGGGTGCTGGCCCATCGAGAAGAAAAGGATTGCGCATGTCATCCTTGCTCAACACCGGACTATCATCGCTCAAGCGCAGTCTGATCATGCTGGCAGTCCTGGCCTTTTGCATCTTGCCGGCCGGGGCGTTGGAGCCCGTTGATCTCCCGGAACCGCCAGACACTGTGGCCTTCAATGTTCAGAACAACGGCAAGTCGGTCCCAGTAACGTTGCGACAGCTGGAAAAGCTCGGTCTCTACCGGGTCACCACCGCAAGTCCATTTGAAAAGGGGCAGCTTACATTTGAAGGCGTCCTGTTCCGCGATGTGCTCAAGGTCGTTGGATTGGAAGGCGAGGATTCCGTTGTTCTGCGGGCGGTGGACGAATATGTGCAGATAATTCCGCGCCAGGATTGGACGGAAGGTCCTCTCCTGCTTGCCACCCGCCAGAATGGAAAATTGCTGAACCGGCGCACGCAAGGTCCGACCCGGCTGGTCTATCCGCTCAACGACCACCCGGCCTTCGACACGCCAGTCCACAAACCACGGTGGGTCTGGCTGATCAAGACGCTCGAGCCTGGCGGCTGATCGAGCTCCGGCGTGGCTCGAATGGCACGCTTTGAAGGCTGGCGCGTTCCCGTCACCTACGGGACCGCCATCGCGGCTGCAGCAGCCAGCTCTGCGGTCCTGATCACCGTACTGTTTCTCAGCCTCAGCAAGATCGAATATTCGCTGCCGCGGTTCGGCTTTTTCGCCATCCGCGAGTTCCATATTGCAATACGCGATGTAACTCACCTCAAGGACATGACATCGCTCGCCAAGGCCGCCCCCGGCTCTGCAGACAGCCTTGAGCAGTTATCAGCGGCGAACGACCTGGTCTACATCCGCTTCAAGCGGATCGACGGCACCGGGACGGCAAGCGAGATTCCCGCCTACGCAAGTATCGTTCCGCGTATCGTTGACGCGGTGACACGGCTTGATGCCATGATTGCGGCCGGGCTGCCTCTCGACGAAAAGATTTTGAAGGAAATGGGGTTGGAGCTCGAGCATCTCGTAGCGAGGATGAACGACGAATATTACAAATATGGAGATGAGATCAACGTGGATCTCTATTCGGCGGAAAAAAGCCTGAAGAGATTCAACTACCAGATTGCATTCGCTCTGGCGGTCTTGTCGCTGCTGGCGATCGGAACTGCCGTATTGCTTATCGGCCGTCGGGAAACGATAAGGAAACTGGAGTTTCTGGCCTGGCGCGACGCGACGACGGAACTGAAGAACCGTGCCTGGATGTCAGCCAACAGGGACGTGATGCTGGACCAAGCAAGGCTGGCCGGCAAGCAACTCCGGCTTTTCCTGATAGATTTGGATCATTTCAAGAGCGTGAACGATACGTTCGGTCATCACATCGGTGATCTCTTGCTGAAAGCCGTCGCCGAAATCCTGCAATCGGTCGAACGGCCCGACGAAGTTGTCGCCATCCGTCTGGGCGGTGACGAGTTCGCCGTCATGGCGATCGGGGACCGGCACGCGGCAGCCGATGCGCTCGGCGATCGGCTTCGCGAGCAATTGAACCGGTTTGCCGAACTCGCTGGCCACCATGTGCGGATGGGAGCCAGTATCGGCATGGCGTGTTTCCCCGAGCATGGGTCGGATATTTCCACCCTGTTGCGCAACGCAGACAGCGCTCTTTATGTCGCCAAAGCGGAAGGACGCTCTGGCTTCGTGACGTTCTCGCCTGCAATCCTCAATCAGTTCGATATGCAGTTCGGCGAAGAGGCCGGGATCAAGCGTGCGCTTAACTGCGACGAGTTCTTTCTGGTTTGGCAACCGCAGTTCGAGCTGGCAACCGGCCGCATGATCGGCGCCGAGGCGCTTGTGCGCTGGCGCGACCCCGCTTCGGGAGCGATTCGTCTGCCGATGTCATTCATTCCAATTGCCGAACGAAGCGACCTGATACTGGAAGTCGACAAGGTCGTGCTGAGCAAGGCTTGCCTGCAGGCAGCTCGATGGGCGCCTGTTTCTGCCGATGATTTCGTTTGCTCGGTCAATCTTTCGGGCAAAAGCCTTCAGAACGATGCGTACTTCGCCCACCTTGTTCTGGTGCTGCAACAAACAGGACTGCCGCCCTCGCGCCTGCAACTGGAAATAACGGAGGGGGTGCTTATCCAGAACAGCCGAAACGCCTTGAACATGCTGACGGAAATTCGAAATATCGGCGTCGGTCTGGCACTCGACGATTTTGGATCCGGCTATTCAAGTTTCGGCTATCTTGCCGATTTCAACCTGGATCGGTTGAAGATCGACCGATCGTTCTTGAGCGGTCTGGAAGCGTCGAAGAAAAAACAGAACGTCGTTCGAGGCATTATAGCACTGGCCAATTCCCTCGGCTTGACCGTTCTGGCAGAGGGGGTGGAAAACGAAGCGCAGCTCGATTTCCTGATCGCCGAGCGTTGTCACAGCGCTCAGGGGTTTTTCCTGTCACAGCCGATCGAAGAAAATCGGCTGACGAACCATCTGGCTGCGAGGCGAGGCAGGATGAAAGATACGGACAAGTTCAGGCTGGGCCTTTCTGCGTAGAGCATTTGCACAGAGGATGTGGTCCTGAGCCTGAAAGCGTTGCTGCCGGCCGGCCGGCCTGCAGATGCGAAATCCTATGCGAACAAGCCGACTGCTCGATCGTAAAAATGGTCGAGAGCGCAGCGCCTGGCGGCAATCCGGGCGGCTTCAACCAATTCCTCGCGACCCGAGGCGCCGTCCTTGTAGGTTGCGATGACCACGCGCGCGATCATTTCGGCGTCCTCGTTGTCGAGCTCCGCTTCGCCGGACCGCAAAATTTCCCGAACCACACCCCTCAAGAGATCCAGTTCAATGGTTGAAAAGACGCCCATATAGGGCGCGGATTTGCACTCCACGGCCATCTGAATTCCTCCCGCCGTGACGATATCAAACATGCGACAGATTACAACTAAAGTATTAGGCGAGCGCGCGCTTTGGGGGTCGCCCATAGGCGTTGAAACGGAATGGGATTAGTCTGCGCGGTCCGGGGCTTCAGGGACGCGGCAAGAGAATGGATTTCAGTTCAGGGCAAGGCTATTTCCTCATCGGCGGCCTCATCCTGGTCGGTGCCGGGCTGCTGATCCTTTCGCTGATCGTCAATGCTCGTGTGGCGCACAGCGTGCGCCACGACATGCGCCATCGTGAAAAGCTGCTGGAATATTACCGCAACATCTTTTCCCAGCTCGGCGTCATCCTGATCGGAATTGGCGTTTCTCTGTTCATCTTCTTTTTTCAGCAGAATTATCAGGACCAGCGCAAACGCGAAACGGAACTCCAGCTGGTTCTCGCCAAACTGGCCGCGCGCATTGCTCGCGGGGCGGCCGTCGTCGAATACCTCAGCGAATTCGATGCGCTGCTGGATGATGGCGGACCCTATATCAGTCCGGAACTCGGTGGAACCAACGCCGCGATCAGCGCGCACGGGGCGGAAGTCGGCAAGCAGGTCGCCGAGATCCTTTTGGTTGAGCGCGATGTTGAGGTTCAAGGGTTCGAGATCCTGAACCTATCGCGCGACTTCGAGGCATCGTTCGTCGTCAACGAGCTCGATCCCGCGCTGTGGTTCAACATCGTCCGGGATGAGAGCGAGATCAAATATGCCACCACTCAGCTCGCCCTCGACTACAAGGACCTGCAGGATGCGATCGGCGGAGACTCGATCGCGGTTGCGATCGCAAATCCTGAAAAGGAGGCAAAGATCAAGCAGGAGGTGCTCGACATCTTTTATGATGCCGACCTCTTGCGCCAGCGCAGCCGGAGACTTCTCGGCCGTGCGTGCTGGCTTTTCAGCCAGGGGCGCAGCTTCGTCAAGCTTGGACCGATCGACGAGATCGAAGCCGATGCCAGGTCGCACCAGGAATGGATCGACCGGTCGAAACGCTTCCTGACGCAGTTGAAGTCGGGAAGCGGCGATTGTTTCAAATTGCTCCAGTTCAACCCGGCGCCCTGAGTTGAGAACGCGCCGGCAAGCGGCCCGCCGCCCCGGCGCGGCCTGGCCTAATCGCTGCTCATGCAGAACCGGATGACCATTCCGATCCAAGGCTCTATAACGGGCCGACAGAATTGCGATGATCAAGGGGAGACGATGCGCTACATACGTCCGCTTTCAATGGAAGATGCCGTTGGCCAGTTGGCCGGCTCGCCCGGCACCGCCGCCATTCTCGCCGGAGGCAGCGACCTCCTGGTGAGGATGAAAGGTGGCTTTATCGAGCCCGACCTGATCGTCGACATCAAGGCAATCGACGGACTGGGCGAGATCAGGGAAACGGCGGAAGGCTTCAGCATCGGTGCCGCGGTGTCCTGCGCCCTGATGGGAGAGAGCGCGGCCTTGAACAGGGAATGGCCGGGCGTCGTCGAAGCGGCCAAGCTGATTGGCTCTAAACAGGTGCAGGGTCGCTGCACGATCGTCGGCAATCTTTGCAACGCCTCGCCGGCCGCCGACAGTGTGCCGGCGCTGGTGGCCGCCGGCGCCAGGGCATTGATCGTCGGGCCAGGAGGCAGGCGCGCGGTCGCGGTGGAGGCAGTCCCGACCGGGCCTGGCAAGACGTCGCTCGCCAAGGGAGAAATCATCGAGGCGATCCTGCTCGACAGGCGCGCGCCGCGCTCCGGCGATGCCTATCTGCGTTTCATTCCACGCACGGAGATGGACATCGCCGTGGTCAGCGCCGGGGTGAACCTGACGCTCGACGAGCAAGGTGTCGTCAAATCGGCCCGCGTGGCGCTGGGTGCCGTGGCGCCGACGGTGCTGCTTGTGGAAGAGGCGGCCGAGGCCCTCATCGGCAGGAAACTTGACGAAGCAGCACTTGAGCGGCTCGCCAAGGTCTGCTCGGGGGCCTGCCGCCCCATCGACGACAAGCGGGGCACGGTCGAGTTTAGAAGAAAAGTTGCGGGTGTGCTGGCCAGGCGGGCCGCCACGACCGCCTATGCGCGTGCAGGAGGCAAGTGATGGCCGCAATTGCAGTCTCAACGACGATCAACGGCGACAATGTCGAGTACCTTTGCCACCCGGACGAGACGCTGCTCGACGTGCTGCGCGACCGCCTCGGGCTGACCGGCGCCAAGGAAGGCTGCGGCACCGGCGACTGCGGCGCCTGCAGCATCATCCTCGACGATCGGCTGGTATGCTCGTGCCTGGTGCTTGGCGCGGAGACCGAGGGCCGGCGCGTCGAAACCATCGAGGGCATGGCGCACGGCGACAGGCTGCATCCGCTGCAGCAGAAGTTCCTCGAACACGCAGCGCTGCAATGCGGCGTCTGCACGCCGGGCTTCCTGATCGCGGCGAAAGACCTGCTGGCCAAGAACCCCGACCCGACCGAGGAGGAAATCCGCTTCGGCCTCGCCGGGAACCTCTGCCGCTGCACCGGCTATGACAAGATCGTGCGCGCCGTCCAGGACGCCGCAAGCGTGATGAAGGGAGCCTGACGATGAACTTCGATCCGCGTTATTCCGGACGCAATTTCGCCTCCGTCGGCACGCGTCCCATCCGCCCCGACGGCGTCGACAAGGTAACGGGCCGCGCGCGCTATGGCGCGGATTTCAACATGGCCGGCCAGTTGGTCGGGCGTGTCCTGAGAAGCCCGCACGCGCACGCCACGATCAGGAAGATCGACACGTCGAAGGCGGAGAAGCTCAACGGCGTGAAGGCGGTGATCACCGCGGCCGACCTGCCCGACCTCACCGACGGCGATGCCGCCATGTACGACATCCTCGACAACTGCATGGCGCGCAAGAAGGCGCTCTATGACGGCCATGCGGTGGCCGCGGTCGCCGCGGTCGACGCCCGCACGGCAAGGCAGGCGCTGAAGCTGATCGAGGTCGACTATGAAGTGCTGCCGCACGTGACCGATGTCGACGAGGCGATGAAGCACTCGGCGCCCGTGCTCGACGACACCATCTTCACCGAGGGCCTTGAGCAAAAGCCCGTCAAGCCGTCCAACGTCACCAAACGCAGCCAGTACGGCCATGGCGACATCCATGAGGGATTTGGCCAGGCCGATTACGTCGTCGAACGCTCCTTCAAGACCGAGCAGACGCACCAGGGCTATATCGAGCCGCATGCCTGCGTGGCGAGCGTCAGTTCCGACGGCACCGCCGACCTCTGGGTCTGCACGCAAGGCCATTTCGTCTACCGCCAGCACTGCGCTCAGCTGCTTGGCATGGAAGCCTCCAAGCTGCGCGTCACCTCGTCGGAGATCGGCGGCGGTTTCGGCGGCAAGACCCACGTCTGGGCCGAGCCGGTGGCGCTGGCGCTGTCGCGCAAGGCCGGCCGGCCGGTCAAGCTGGTGATGACGCGCGACGAGGTGTTCCGCGCCTCCGGGCCGACCAGTGCCACCTCGATCGACGTCAGGATCGGCGCCCGCAAGGACGGCACGATCACCGCGGCCGAGGCGACGCTGCGCTATTCCTGCGGCCCCTATGCCGGCATGTGGGCCGAGCTCGGCGCCATGACCGCGTTCGCCTGCTACAATCTCGCTAACGTCAGGACGGTCGGCTACGAAGTGCTGGTCAACCGGCCAAAGACGGCGGCCTATCGCGCGCCATCGGCGCCGATGGCGGCGTTTGCAGTGGAAAGTGCCGTCGACGAGCTGGCCAAGGAGATCGGCATGGATCCGGTCGAGTTCCGGATCAGGAACGCCGCCCAGGAAGGCACCCGATCGTCCTACGGCCCGGTTTACGGCCCGATCGGCATCGGCCCAACGCTGGAGGCGGCGAAGAACCATCCGCACATGCAGGCGCCGCTGGGCAAGAACCAGGGCCGCGGCATGGCTTGCGGCTTCTGGTTCAACTTCGGCGGCCAGACCTGCACCGACCTCAACATCGGCATGGACGGCTCGGTCTCGCTTGCCGTCGGCACGGTCGATGTGGGTGGTTCCCGCGCGTCGCTGTCGCTGGTGGCGGCGGAGGAACTCGGCATCACCTATGAGCAGATCAAGGCGGTGGTCGCCGACACCTCCAGCCTCGGCTACAACGACATGACGGACGGCAGCCGCGGTACCTTCTCCTCCTCGATGGCGACGATCTCGGCCGCCCGCAACGCCATCAAGATCCTGCGGGAACGCGCCGCGCAGATGTGGGATGTTCCCGTCGACGACGTGCTCTGGGAAAACGGCCACGCCATCGCCAAAGGCGAGAAGTACGGCAACCTTGCGGCGCTGTCTCTGAAGGAGATCGCGGCCGGGTCAGGAAAGACCGGCGGGCCGATCGCCGGCCACAGCGAGCTCGTCGCCGACGGCGCCGGCGTCTCCTTCGCCACCCATATCTGCGATATCGAGGTCGATCCGGAGACCGGCGCCACGAGGGTGCTGCGCTACACGGTCGTGCAGGATGCCGGCAAGGCGGTGCACCCGACCTATGTCGAGGGGCAGTACCAGGGGGGTGCCGCGCAAGGCATCGGCTGGGCGCTCAACGAAGAGTACGTCTACGGCAAGGACGGGCGGCTGCAGAACCCCGGCTTTCTCGACTACCGCATCCCGGTCTGCTCCGACCTGCCGATGATCGACACGCAGATCCTCGAGATCCCCAATCCCAACCACCCTTACGGGGTGCGGGGCGTCGGCGAAACCTCGATCGTGCCGCCGCTGGCGGCGATCGCCAATGCGGTGTCGAACGCCGCGGGCGTGCGGATGACGCATATCCCGATGTCGCCGCCGCGGATTCTCGCGGCGATCGAGGCGGAACGGGGAGGCCGATGGTCGAAGTAACGCTCTGGGGATCGCTCGGCGCAATCGCCGGAGGCAAGAGCAAGGTCGAGATCGAGGCGAAGGATATTCGGGAGCTGTTCAGGAAGCTGGCTGAGCAGTATCCCGGCTTCGAGCCCTACATCGACCGCGGCATCGCAGTCGCCATAGACGGGGTTATCTATCGCGACACCTGGTCGAAGGAATTGCCGCAGGGCGCTGAGATATTCCTGCTGCCGAGACTGGCGGGAGGATAGTTGGCACCATCTTACCTCGGAGCGCTGCTGCGGTGCAGAACCTTTGATCGCGGAGGAACAGCGCGAGGGGGCGCGAAAGATCGCTACAGAGCGCTTTTATTCTGAGCCGCAGCATTCTTCGGCTTATGTAACGGAATGGATCCCAGGGTCTGCGCCGCGTCGCTTCGCTCCTTGCTCCGCCCCAGGATGACGAAGGCGCAGAGGAACTCTAATCTCCGACGCGCTGCAGCGTGCCGAGATTGTTATCGTTGAGAAACTCTATGGTTATGGCCGACGCCTTGCCGTCGGGGCCGATGTCAAAGCCTACGCCCGATGGCCTGTCCGGCGTCTCGGCGTCCGGGAAGGTCAGGAAGAGGTCGCCGTCGAAATCCTTCAACGAATATGACCGGGCGCCGGCCGGCCCGACCTTGAGCACAAGAGTGTCTCCCGCAGTCGACACGACCGCATCGCCGATGAAGTCGTTGGAGTAACGGCCTGCATAGGCGCTGGCTGGCCGGGCCGGACTTGCCGGAGACGGTGGCGCGGCATAGGTGGCCTTGGCCGCCGCGATTGCCGGGCCGAACAGACCCGCATAGGTATCGTCCCATGCCTTGATCCAATCCTTCTCGACCGTTCCGTCGAAGACGAGATCGGCGAAACTGTCGGACAGCCCTTCCGGCACGCCTGTCGAAAAGGCGTTGGCGACAATCACGATGCCAAGCTTCTGCTCGGGAAAGAGCGTCACCAGCGTGCGGGCGCCGACGCTGAAGGCGCCGGCATGGCCCCAGCTCAGGCCGTGCCGGCCGAATTCGACATTCCAGCCGAGGCCGTAGAAGGACGTGCCGCCTGAGACGGGGTTCCTGCCGCGCGCCATCAGGGGAACATGCGTCTGGTCCAGTGCATCGGCCTTAATGAGTGTCTCGCCGCTATAGACGCCGTTGCCGAGCATGAGGCGCACCCATTGCGAGAGATCGCGCGCCGTGGAGCTGACGCCGCCCGCGGGCGCCTGCGCATCCGGATCGCGCTTTACCTTCGCGGCCCAGACGCCGTCGATCTTGACGTGGAGCGCGGCGCGATTGGCCTGCTTGATGAAGTCCGCATGACGGGAGCTGGTCGAGGTCATTCCAAGCGGCCGGTAGAGCTTCTCCTCGGCGACCTCCTCCCACGATTTGCCTGTCGGCTTCGCGGCCGCGGTGGCACCCTCGGTCAGTCCGAAATTGCTGTAGGAGTAGCCGGCGCGAAAGCTCGACGATGGCGACACGAAGCGCAGACGACGCAGGATCTCCGCGCGATCGTAGCCAATGTCCTCAAGATCGTCTCCGGCGGTGCCGGGAAGCCCGCTGCGGTGCGAAAACAGGTCGCGGACCGTGAGTTCACTGGTCGGATAGGGCTCGGCGAGCCGGAAGGCGGGATCGAGATCGACGATTTTCGCATCCCAGGATACGATGCCCTCGCTGACCAGCGCCGCCACTATCGTTGCCGAGACTGGCTTGGAGAGGGAGGCGATCTGGAACACCGTGTCGGCGTCGACGGTCTCCGGCTTGCCGGCCTCGCGACGCCCGAACCCTCTGAGAAAGACCACCCTGTCGTCATGCACGACGCCGATGGCGAGACCAGGTACGGCACCGTCCGCGACGACACCTTCGGCGAGCAGTTCGAGCTTCGACAGGGCGGCAGTGATCCGGTCGGGCGTAAGGCTGTCGGCCGACGCCGCCTGCGGCGAAAGCACCATGACGGCGATGAAGGCCAACGTCCCCCAACGGCGGAAATTCCGACCCAACCCCACGCTCGAGCTCCTCCCCTGCAAGCACTGTCATACTACAGGCCGACGCAGGGAAGGCCAGCCCTCGCGTGCGCGATACAGCAAAGTCCGCTACGCGACGCCAAGCGGCCATCCCCGGTAGCCAACCGGTCAAAAATATCGAACGGACCATCGCTCGGCGGCGACGACAGTCATGAAGAACCCGAACGACAACAGCGATGAGAGCACGATAGCGGCGTCGAGCCGGTCGGACCAATAGTTGAAGGTCGCGTCGACGATCGTCGCCAAGACCTTGTCGGACCGGATCCATTCGCCAACGATCGCGCCGATCACCGCGGTCGCATCGCGGCGGTAAGCCGCCGGAGGCGGCGCCTAGTGGTGAAAGCCTGACGCTTGCTACCCGACGCGTAGGGCAGCTCAGGGTGGAAAGTTCACGTTGCCGTCATCGATCTGAACTGACAGGAAGGGCCAATTTCCGACATTGGCACTCAGTCGCTAACCGACCATTCCAGAAGTTCCGGTGAGAGCCTAGCGCACGGACAGCCGTCACTCCTCCGGCAAGCCCGCGAACCGCATGTCCTTGATCCAGCGTTCGAGGCTTCCGGGGGCGGTCCATATCTTCTCCCACTTCCTGCGTTCTTTACTGATGGATTGGCCGGGAGAGTCTTTGAGGAAAACCGCAAGCGCTTCCCTTGCCTCCCGCTCGTTTCCCAGACAAGCGTGGATCCCCGCAAGCATTCGGTGTGCGCCTGTCGGGATTCTAGACATTTTCCGCATCGCCGCCAGCGCAGCCCGGCAATCGTTCTTTTCCCAGAGCGCCCAGCTCATCTGCCAGTGGAGCAAATCAGAGTGAAAAGGATCGATGCCCTTGGCCTGCTCGATCCGATCGATCGCTTCGTCGATGCGGCCAACATACAGCAGCGGGTCCGTACTGCCGTGAAGGATGCTTGAATTGCTGGGGTTCAGCGCAATTGCCTGATCGAACTGTGCCAGGGCCTGCTCGATCTCTCCAGCTTCAGTATGGATGCGGGCGCGGATATGATGTGCCTCGGCATCGTCCGGAGCGAGCAGGATTGCCTTGTCGGCGTACTCGGCGCCACGCTTCAAGGCCTCGTCCCGGTTATGTTCCTTCTCGTGCCACCCGAATGTCACATCATGGCGATAGGACCAGGCCAGCCCGATATAGCCGAACTGGGCGTTTGGATCCGCTTCGATCGCCTTGAGGCTCAGTTGCCGCACCAGTTGGTTCCCCGCGGCCGTGAAAGCACTGCTGCGCATCTCGGCAATCGCCATCAGGTGATAGTGGAGCGCGCTGACCTGCGCGGCGTCGCTCTTTGGCAGGGGGCGCTGGATCCTGCGCCCGACCCGATCCGCAAGCGTGCGGATGATCTCCTCCTGGACGACGAACAGATCACCGATCTCGCGGTTGTAGGTGTTAGCCCACAGATGCGATCCGTCATGCGCATTCAGCAACTGGGCGGTCACTTGCAGCCGGTCTCCGATCTTCTGCTGGCTGCCTTCGAGCAGGTAGTCGACGCCGAGTTCATCTCCGATCTGCCTGGCGTCGGTGGGCTTGTCGCGGTACCTGAAACTCGAGTTGCGGGCGATGACGGCGTAAGTCTTGCTCCGCGAAAGCTCGGTGATGATCCCCTCGGCGACGGCGTCGCTGAGATATCCCTGATCCGCGCCGGCACTCATGTCATCGAAGGGAAGGACCGCAATCCTCGGCATGTCGCTCACTGTCGCCGACGGCCAGAACCGCCAGGTCGTCCCGGCCAAAACCAGAATAAGGGCGAGCACCGCTGCTCCTGCCCAAACCCAGCGCGGAGGCGATGACCGCGCTGGTTGGCGTGGGGCTTGTCCCTCAAGGATGACGCGGAAGGCCTGCACCGGTTCGGCGATATTCTTCACCTTCTGCTCGCCCATCGGCTCGAAGCCGAACGCCAACTTCCTCTCAACCTCCCTGGCGACCTTTGCCGAGACACAGATGCCGCCTGGGTCGGCCAGCTGCTGGAGCCTGGCCGCGACATTGACGCCCTCGCCATACCGGTCCTCGCCCTCGACGATCACCTCGCCAAGATTGATCCCGATCCTGACCCGGATCCGCTGGTCCTCGGGAACGGCGGCGTTCCGTTCCGCCAGCCCGCGCTGCAGCGAGACGGCGCATTCCACGGCATCCACCACGCTGCCAAACTCGGCGAGCATCCCGTCGCCCATAAGCTTGAAAATCTGGCCGTGATGGCGGGCAATCTCGGGCTCAAACAGATCCTTGCGTCCGGCACGAAGGCGCTCGAAAGTGCCCGCCTCATCGCGCTCCATTAGAGTCGAATAGCCCACTACATCTGCGGCTAGAATTGCGGCAAGCTTGCGGTCCATTGTTGGCCTGGCCCCGTCGGATCATAGTATTGGTTGTTCCGATAAGAAACTGACCTCACCAGTACTCAGCAAATCGCTACTTTCCGCGCGTTCATTGATGGCTGATGCGGCGACGGTTGACCAATTTCGTATTCTACCACATTCAAGACATTCGAGCTTACCTGCCGGAATGGCTCGTTTGGGTCGGTTCTTGCCGTCCACCGGCACCAAGCGTCAGACTTTCACCACTAGGTTCTGTTGACAAAGTGCATCGGAAGACAGGCCATAGTTCCAGCACATTTTGCTAAGCAGGCTGGCATGGGACGTGAGTTCATCCATGACGCTGGCAAAGCGCTTCTCAGTTTTCGTTTTTTTGTTGCATAGGACTTTCTACGCCCGAACGCGGGTTCGGTCATCACCTGCCAATATAGGCGGCTAGTTCGTCCGGCGTCCCATTTGGGAAGGCCTGTTTTAGAAAATTCAAGAACGCCGACACTCGCGCGCTGAGTAGCCGCCGAGATGGGTAGAGCGCCCATAGAGCGATCTCGGGGCCGTCGATATCCCCCCATAGTACCAGCGTGCCGTCAGCCAAGTCGTGGGCCACCAACGAAATGGGAAGACGTGCTGCACCGACGCCGGCTCGCACCGCATCCCGGACCATGACGAGCATCGACAAAGCGAGGACAGGCTCGATTGCAATTGTTGACCGGCCACCTTGTGTCTTCACGTGCCATGTTTGCCGATCGCCCGCCCAGCGCGCGACGCCAGGAGCGGCGAGTCCACCACTCGCGCGAGGAAGGTCAGGGCTCGCCACTACGACCAGGCGGTCGCGGAGAAACGCCCGTCCAACCAGGCTTTCGTCGGGATCTGGATTGACTCGGATTGCCAGATCGTAGCCTTCCTCGATCATGTCAACAGGCCGATCCTCAGTCGTAACCTCCAGCCTCACCTCCGGATATTTAAGGGCAAACCCCGCAGCAATCCTCCCCATTGCGGTCTGAGAAAAAAGCAAAGGTGCGCTAATCCGTAATCTGCCCTTGGGTCTCTGACCGCCCGAGGCAATCGCCGAAGCCGTCTCGTCCAGTTCGGCAAGCAGCGCCCCTGTCCGCTCGAAGAGCGCCCGTCCTTCTTCGGTGAGCTTCAGGCTACGCGCACCCCGTTCAAACAGGCGCAGATCAAGGCTGCTTTCCAATTCTCCAACGCGCCGGGACAGGGTCGCCTTAGGTCGGCCGGTGGCCCTTGCCGCTTTGCCGAAACCACCGTGGCGGGCAACGAGATTAAAATCGGCGAGGGCAAGAAAATCCATGTGTGTTCCACCAGCGAGACGGTGCGTCTAAAATTTCAGCCTGTTGGACGCTCAGTGAGCCACACATATTGGCCGTGTCAAGCAACCCAACAGGAGAAATTTCATGACCATTCTCGTTACCGGGGCCACAGGCAATATTGGCCGCCAAGTCGTCGAACACCTCGTCAATCGCGGCGCTGATGTACGTGCTCTCGTCCGCGATCCGTCGAAAGCCAACTTCCCGGCAGGCGTATCCGTCGTGCAAGGCGACTTTCTCGATGTCGATTCGCTGCGCAAAGCCATGTCTGGAGTTTCCACTCTGTTCCTTTTGAACGCCGTAGTTCCGGACGAATTCACCCAAGCTTTGGTCGCGCTGAACGTCGCCCGATCGGCCGGTATCGAGCGGATCGTATATCTGTCGGTGATCCACGCTGACGGCTACGTGAACGTGCCCCATTTCGCTGGCAAGTTCGGCGTCGAGCGAATGATCGAGCAGATGGACTTCAAGGCTACGATCTTGCGCCCAGCTTACTTCATCCAGAACGATCTGATGATCAAAGACGTCATCACCGGCTATGGCACCTACACAATGCCGATCGGCGACAAGGGTCTCGCCATGATCGACGTCCGTGATATCGCCGAGATCGCCGCCCTTGAGCTGCTGCGCCGTGAACAGGCCGCAGAGCCGCTTGCGATCGACTGGATCAACCTCGTCGGTCCAGAGACACTGACTGGGGCGGATATCGCCGCCATCTGGTCAGACGTGCTCGCCCGCCCGATCAACTACGGCGGCGACAATACCGAGGATTTTGAGCAAAATCTCAAGCAGTTCGTGCCAGCCTGGATGGCCTACGACATGCGTCTGATGGGCGAGCGCTTCTTCACCAACGGGATGCTGCCTGGGGCCGGCGACGTCGAGCGCCTGACTGCCCTGCTCGGACGTCCACTGCGCCCATATCGAGCCTTCGCCTCGGAAACCGCTGCCTCCGCCTGACGGAAGCGCAGCCCCTGTCTGATCACAAGGACTGTCATCATGATTTATTCAACTGCCACAGTTCCGGTGAACGCGGAAGGCGAAGTCCCATTGACGCGCGCTCAAGTGTGGAAGGGTCTCGAGCTGAAAGCACGCGACGCCCGCTTGTTCCTCGTCACGGGTCTCTGCACCCGTTGCGACGTTGTGGAGGAAAGCGCTACCCACTTCGTGCGTGAGGACACGATCGGTGGCCACGACCTACGCGAAATCGTCACGCTCGAGCCGGAAAGCAAGGTCACCTTCTTCCAGGCATCCGGTCCGCGCGAGGGAGCGATTGTCAACGAACTGTTCGAAGATGGAGAAGGCGCACTGCAGCTTCGCTTCTACTGCTACATTGGCCTGCGCGGCAAAGAGCCAAACGGTCGAGAGGAGCAGGCCGAGCAGGCTCAGTTCGCCAACGAAAACGGCTACAAGGCCGCCCTGCTGTCGACGCTTAAGCGGACCCGCGAACTGCTCGCAGCGGGAAAGCTCTAATCATCGCCAGAAACACAAGCAACAGGGCGGCTCTCAAGGAGGCGCCCTGCCTTCGCGGGAACAAATGATGCTACGTCCGTCGCCGACGCGTTCAGCCGCCTCTAACGGTATCGAACCGACCATCGCTCAGCGGCGACGACCGTCATGAAGAACCCGATCGACAACAGCGATGAGAGCACGATGGCGGCGTAGAGCCGGTCGGACTGGTAGTTGAAGGTCGCCTGGATGATCAGCGCGCCGAGACCTTTGTCGGAGCCGATCCACTCGCCGACGATCGCGCCGATCACCGCGGTCGCTGAGGCGATCCGCAGCGAAGCGAAAAGCAATGGCAGCGCGCGCGGCAGGCGCAGGCGCCAGAATACTTCCCAGCGCGTCGCCGACAGCACGCGGAACAGCTCATGCTCGCTGGGGCTCGCCGATTCCAGACTCCGGATCATGTTGATGAGCGTTGGGAAGAAACAGATCACCGCCGCGATCACGATCTTGGGCAGCATGCCGAGGCCGAAGATGAGGATGACGACCGGGGCCAGCGCCAGCACCGGGATCGTATTGAAGAACAGCACGACCGGAAAATAGGCCGCCTGCAGCGTACGGCTGTGAACGAAGACGACCGCCAGCAGCACTGCGGCGAGGTTGCCGAGCACGAAGCCGGAGAGCGCCTCGATGGCCGTCGGCCAGAGGTTCGACAGGAGGAGCGATCCGTTCCCGGCAAACACGCCCGCTATCGCGGTCGGCGTCGGAACGATGTAAGCGGGCACGCCGGCGAGCGGCAGCAGGAATTGCCATGCGAGAATAAGCGAGCCGGCGCCGAGGATCGGCAGCGCAGCCTGTGCGAATGGCGAAAGCGCGCCCTGGTTCACGACGCCGCTCCGAGGGCGGAGCGCATCCTGGCCATTGCCGCGACGATCGCCGGATCCTCGCGCGAGCATCTGTTGTCCGGCCCCTTCAGCGGACGAAGGTCGTGGTCGGCGACGATCCGGCCGGGATGGGCGGCAAGCACGATCACACGCTGTCCGAGATAGACCGCTTCGGCAATGGAATGCGTGACGAACAGCACGGTCGTTCCGGTCCGCCGCCAAAGATTCAGCAATTCGTCGTTGAGGCGGTCGCGGGTGATCTCGTCAAGTGCGCCAAAGGGTTCATCCATCAGAAGCAGACGTGGCTCGCCAAGCAGCGCCCGGGCGATTGCCAACCTTTGGCGCTGTCCGCCGGAAAGCTGATGCGGCAGGCGCTCACTGAGGGCCGACAGGCCGACGAGTTCGAGCAGTTCGTCGGCCCGGTCGTCTATCATGCGCGACAGGCTGCGGCGGCCGACCTGGATCGGCAGCCGAACATTCTCGCGCGCCGTGCGCCACGGCAAAAGGGTCGAGTCCTGGAAGACAAAACCCACGCCGCGGCCGGAGCGCACCGCCGACGGCGTTTCGCCCATCACGTGTATCGTGCCCGCGAGCGGCGCCAGAAGATCGGCGACAACGCGCAGAAACGTCGACTTTCCGCACCCCGAAGGCCCGAGGATCGACAGGAACGTCCCGGCCTCGACTGTCAGTTCGAGGCCGGAGATCACCGTCACGGGCGAGCGCCGGCCGGGATAGCCGACGTCGAGCCCGGAGGTTTCGATGGCCGGCGCCGCCATCAAGAGGCGGGCGCGCCGAGCTTCGGCCGTTCAGCCGCAGTGAGTTCGAGGAGCTTCGTCGTATAAATGTCCTCGGCCTTCGGCCTGCCGTTCGGATACTGGCCAATCTGGTCAAGCAGCGCGATCTGCCTCTCGATCGAGGCAGGATCGAAGGTGCCCCATCCATCCTTTTTCGTGTTGTCGTCGAACGACAGTTTCAGCACCAGGGGGATCGTCTTCTTTTCCCAGCCCGCATCGATCTCGGGATAGGCCGCGACAAGCTTGTCGACCGCCTGCTCGGGATTGGCGTAGACCCAGCCCCACCCCTTGGCGACCGCGCCGATGAATTTCGCCAGGGTCGCGGAATCGGATTCGATGGCGCTGTCGGTCGCGAAGTAGACGTTGGCATAGGACGCCAGGCCGAGCTCCGACAACAGCAGATCGATGCGATCGTCACCGACGACGCTGAGCGCCTGCGTGTTGGTGATCCAGCCGCCGATCGCATCGACGTCGCCACGAACCAACGGCGCCTTGTCGAACCCGACATTGACGATAGTGACCTCGGAAGGGTCGATCTTGTTCTTCGCGAGCATCGCGTCGATGGCAAAGCGCGCGGTCGGCTGCGTGCCGATCCGCATCCCCTTCAGATCCGCCACCGACCGGATCGGCTTCTCCGGTTTCGACGTCAGCGCATAGGGCCCGGTGCGATAGCCGCAGGCGATTATCCTCACCGGAACGCCGCTCGCCCGCGCGGCATAGAGTTGAGGCGATTCGGAGAATTGGCCGAGTTGAGCGGCACCGGACACCACTGGCGGCACGGTGGCGGCGTTCGGCCCGCCGGGGCTGAACTCCACTTCAAGCCCAGCTGCGCTGAAGTAGCCATTGGCGACGGCTGCGACGTCGCCGATCTGGCCGTTCGACATCAGCCAGTCATACTGGACGACGAGCTTGGCGGCTGCCGATGCGCTGGCGCCAAACAGCTGAAGTCCCGGCCCGAAAGCCGCGAGGCCGGCGGCGCCGGCCTTCAGGATCAATCTGCGATTCCACTGCGATGCGTTCCCACTCATCTTCTTGCTCCTTTGTTGGACTGCTTGCATGCGGCGCGGCCCTTCTTGCGAGGCCGTCGCGATCCAATCACACTTGCGTGTCGTGATAGTCGCCCGGTCCGGCGCCGGTCCAGGCATAGAGTTCCCACAGCGTGCCGTCCGGATCGTGGAAGTAGGCGCAGCGCGCGTTCCAGACATAGTCGCCGGGCGGCCCGACGAACGGCACGCCCTTGTCCGACAGTTCGGTGTAGAGCCGGTCGACCTCGCCGGCGCTTTCGAGTTCCATGGCGACGCATGCCTTGTGCGCCTGCTTCGGTGAGCGGACATTCGAGACGCCGCAGTGGCGATTGATGTGGTCCAATTGCCATGCGGCGAGCGTCACGCGCTCGGAATGAAAATCGACAAAGCCCTCGGCGCGGCGTCTGATCCGGTAGCCAAGCTTCTGCGTGTAGAAGTCGATGGTGCGGTCGATATCCTCGACAAGCAGGCAGATATCGGTGATTGCCTTGGTCTGCCCGAGCGACATGGTCATTTGCCTCGATTGATCGCGGTGAGCTCGACGCCTACGCGCGATGCGGCGCCTTCGATGTGCCGGCGCATCGCCTCGCCGGCAGCCTGTGGATCATGCGCGGCGAGAGCGTCGTAAATCCGCACGTGCTCGGCGACGTTGACCTCGACCAGGTCGTGGAGCGGATTGGTGAGGCGGGCATAGTGGATCGACTGGCGGATCTGCTCGCAGACGAAGGAAATGAAGGTGTAGATGTAACTATTGCCGGTCGCCCGGGCGATCGCCCGATGGAAAAGCAGATCGGCCTCGATGCTGCCATCCTCCCAGCGCTCCTCGCCGCCCATGCGGTCCAGCGCAGCCTTGATTGCGTCAAGATCATCGGATGTACCGCGCGCCGCGGCCAGCGTGGCGGACTCGGTCTCCAGGATGCTGCGCAGCTCGAAGACCTGCTCCATGTTGCGCTGGTCTTTCAGCGCCTCACGGTCGATCCGGATGGCGGTCCGCTGTTCCGGCGCCATGACGAATGCGCCTACGCCCTGACGCGCCTCGATCATGCCATCGGCGCGAAGCTGCGCGATCGCTTCCCTGACAACATTTCGGCTGACGCCGAACTTGTCGGCGAGCTGGCTTTCGGTGGGGAGCCGGGCTCCCGGGATGATGTCGCCGCCCTCGATCTCGCGGCTCAGATGCGAAGCGACGCGATGCGGAAGCGCCTCCACGCTGCCGATGATGGACGAACGCTGCTTCATGCGGCTTTCCCCTACAAATCGCCCGGACCAGGCATGAGACACGCGGGATTGAACAGGCCTGCCGGATCGAAGGCTGCCTTGATCGCGGTATGAAGCTGCCGTTCGCGTTGCGACAGGCCGGCCCAGAACACGTGACTGCGGCTGCGACCGACGCCATGTTCGGCACTGAACGAGCCGCCGAGCGCTCCGACCAGCTCGTAGAGCCGGGCCAAAACCGCCTGCCCCACGGTCCTCGCTTCGCCGGGCTCGCAATCTATCGGAGGCAGCACGTTGAAATGGATGTTGCCGTCGCCCGCATGGCCATAGGTCAGGGATGCCCAGCCAGGCCAGTCGCGCACAATGCACGCGCGTGCTTGCTCGATCAGCGTCGGCACCTGGCTGAGACGAACCGAGAGATCGGTGCGGACATGAAAGCCGCGCCGCGCCTGCCCCTCGACCAGGCCCTCACGGATGGCCCAGAATGTGGCGGCCTGCGAGCGGCTTTGCGCGACGACGCCGTCCCTGATCAGGTCGGCCTCGAGGGCGCGCGCCAGCATCGTTTCAAGAAGGCCGCCGGCATCTATCCCTGGCCCACAGGCGAGTTCGACGATCGCGTGAACCGGACATACTCGCGTCAACGGCGAGCGCAGATTCGGATCGATGAGATGGACCAGCGGCAGGCACTCCTCGCCGATGACCTCAAACGCGCTGAGAAGGTCGGAGCAGAGATGCCTTGCCATCCGGAACAGCTCGCACGCCTGGCGGAAGCTGCCCAGTCCGACATAGGCGGTCTCGACCTGCGTCGGCCGGGGCGAGAGCCTTACTTCGACGCCGGTGACGACTCCCAGCGTCCCTTCCGAGCCGATCATCAATTGCTTCAGGCTGTAGCCGCGATTGTCCTTGCGCAGCCCGTTCATGCCGTTCCAAAGGGTGCCGTCCGGCAGGACCGCCTCAAGCCCGAGCACCAGGTCACGCGTCATGCCGTAGCGCAGCACATTGATGCCGCCGGCATTGGTCGCGACATTGCCGCCGATCGTGCAGGATCCCTGTGCGCCAAGCGCGAGCGGGAAGGTCATCTCGGATGCTTCAGCGGCGTCCTTGACGTCCTGCAGCACGGCCCCGGCATCCGCTTGCAGCGTGAAGTCGAGCGGGTCGACGCGGCGTATCCGATTGAGACGCTCAAGCGACAGCACTGCGTAGTCCGAATTGTCTGGAATGGCGCCACCGGCAAGTCCGGTATTGCCACCCTGCACGACGATGGCGATACCGCTCTGCGAGCACCATCTCACAAACGCCTGGATGTCTTCCACCGATCCTGGACGCACGATGAAGCGGGCAATTCCGCGCCTGTCGCGGCTCCAATCGATGAGGTAGCGCTCCGCCTGGGGCGACCGTCCGTCTATCAGCGCATCACCCGCCAACTGCGCAGGCAGCTCAGCAATTGCGCCGGAAGCTTCGCGTTGAGAGGGGCGATCCGTGATCATCGGGTCAGATCATACGGTCATCCTACAACTTCGCAAGTCCTATTCTTCTCGATGCTTAGGGTCCACCTGCCCCGCTAAAAACGGATACCGGTCTCCTTCGAATAAGGATTGTGTCGAATACATTTCGCTGATTAGCTATCTTGCATAAGTCCGGGACATGATTGGCAAATGTTGTCCGGGGAGGACCGCGATGCCGGTGCTTGAGGTTCGCCACGTTTCGAAGAATTTCGGGGCCATCCAGGCCCTGAGCGACGTCAGCTTCCAGGTGGAGCGAGGCGAAGTCGTGGGTCTGATGGGGGACAACGGCGCCGGCAAGTCCACCGTGGTCAAGACCGTGGCTGGCAACTTCCCGCCGAGCGACGGCGAAATTGTCGTGGACGGCGAGGTTTGCCATTTCCATAAACCTGTCCAGGCCCGCGCCAAGGGGATCGAAGTCGTCTATCAGGACCTGGCGCTCGCCGACAATCTGACGGCGGCGCAGAACGTCTTCCTGGGCCGCGAGATCAAGAAAGGTCTCTGGCCGATCAGAGTGCTTGACAAGCAGGCGATGATCGACCGCTCGGCAGCGCTGTTCAGGGAACTCAAATCGGAAACCAGGCCGCGCGATCTGGTCAAGAAGATGTCCGGCGGGCAGCGCCAGGCGGTAGCCATTGCGCGAACCCGGCTTTCAAACGCCAAGCTGGTGTTGATGGACGAGCCGACCGCTGCCATCTCGGTGCGCCAGGTGGCGGAAGTGCTCGAATTGATCCGGCGCCTGAAAGCGCAAGGCGTCGGTGTCATGCTGATCAGCCACCGCATGCCTGACGTTTTTGCCGTCGCAGATCGCATCATCGTGCTCAGGCGAGGTTCCAAAGTTGCCGACAAGGACACCGGCAACACATCACCCGAGGAAATCACAGGACTGATAACGGGAGCCATCCGTGGCGAATAGTGTTCAGGAATCGGCCGGGAATGCCGGCCAGGCGGCCATGTCGGACTTCGTCCCGACCAAGGAACAGACAGCTTTCCAACGCGTGATTTCAAGTCAGCCCTTCTGGGTGACGATCGCGCTGATCGCGCTGGTCATCTTGATGACAGCGATGGAGCCGAGCTTCGGCACCTCCGAAAACGTCGCCAATGTGACGCGCAATCTTGCGCCTTTCGGCATCATGGCGCTCGGCATGACGGTCGTCATCATCACCGGTGGCATCGATCTGTCGGTCGGCTCGATCATGGGCCTCGTGGTCATCGTCGCCGGCCTGTTCCTCACCTGGCATTATCCCTGGTACATCGCTTTCGCCATGGGCCTTTTTTCCGGCCTGGCCTGCGGCGCGGTCAACGGATTTTTTGTCGCCTATGTCGGAATGCCGTCCTTTGTCGTCACGCTCGGCATGCTGTCCGTCGCGCGCTCGCTCGCGGTGGTTTTCTCGGCCAACCAGATGCTTTACCAGTTCGGGCCCGATGCTCCGATCGTGAAGGCGATCGGCCAGGCGAAATGGCCGCGGCATGGACCCGAGGACTGGGCGCCGCACTGGATACCGGAACTGTCGTCGCAATTCTGGACCATGGTGGTCCTGGCGCTGATTGTCGGCTTCGTGTTCAACTTCACTGCCTGGGCCCGGCATCTGTTCGCAATCGGCGGCAATGAGGAGGCGGCACGGCTCACCGGCGTTCCGGTCGACTGGATAAAATTCCAGGCCTACCTTTTCTCTGCCTTCACCGCCTCGATCGCCTCGCTCCTGCTGCTCGGCTACAACGGCTCGGCCATCAATGCGATGGGCCAGGGCTACGAACTGCGCGTCATTGCGGCGACAGTGATTGGCGGCGCCAGCCTGATGGGCGGCGCCGGCACGGCTTTCGGTGCGGCCATCGGCTCGGCGTTCCTCGAAGTGATCAGGAATGCGCTGCTGATGGCCGGCATCGATTCAAACTGGCAGGGTGCCTTCGTCGGCGCCTTCATCGTTCTTGCGGTTCTTTTGGGCATGCAAACCGGCGGCAAGTCGATCCTCGCCGCGTCGCTGGCAGTCCTGATGCCCAAAAAGCACCGCTAGAAACCCGCCGGCGGGAGGCCTGCGGGACGTCACACCAAGGAGGAGAACTTCACATGAAGAAACATCTGCTGACGGCGGCTGTCGCGCTTGGCGCCATGGTGCTTGCCGTTTCCGGTGCCGAGGCGAAATACACCTTCGCCCTGGTGCCGAAGAACATGAACAATCCTTTCTTCGACCAGGCACGCGACGGCTGCAAGAAGGCCGAAGCCGAATCGAATGGTGCCCTGGAGTGCATGTATATCGGCCCCGGCGAGCATGGCGGCGGCGACGAGCAGGTACAGATCGTGCAGGATCTCGTGGCCAAGAGGGTGGACGGCATCGCCGTATCGCCATCGAACGCTGCGGCGATGGCGGTTGCGCTGCAGGCCGCCAAGGACGCGGGCATTCCGGTCCTCACCTGGGACTCCGATCTGCTGCCCGAGAACAAAGACCTGCGCGTCGCCTATATCGGCACGCACAATTATGAGATCGGCACGAACCTCGCCAAGCTCGCCATGCAGATCAAGCCCAAGGGCGGCACGATCTGTATCCAGTCGGGCGGCGCGGCGGCGGCCAACCACAATGAGCGCATGCAGGGCATTCGCGACACGCTTTCGGGGACCAAATCGGCAGCCTCACCCGGCGACCGCCTGACCGGACAGAACGGCTGGACCGAAATCGAGGGCTGCCCACTCTACACCGACGACGACTTCCCGCGCTCGGTGCAGCAGTTCGAGGACATCATGGCGAAAAACCCGAGCCTCGACGCGTTCATCCCAACCGGCGGCTTCCCGCAGTTCATCCCCGATGCCAATCGCGCCGCGGTCGCGCCGTACAAGGACAAGATCGCCTCGAAGGCCCTGGCCCTGGTCGTCGCCGATACGCTTCCCGTACAGATCGACCAGATGAAGGAAGGGTTCTCGCTCGGCCAGGTCGGCCAGCGGCCGTTCGAAATGGGCTACAAGACGATGATGGGGCTGAAGGACATGAAGGACGGCAAGGCTTCGCCGGCCGACCCGACCTATACCGGCCTTGACATTTGCACGCCGGAGACAGCGGATACCTGCATCGCCAAATAGCGCTCCAAATAGCGTTAATTGGGCGGGAGCAAACTCCCGCCCTTTTCATAGCCCGCCCTTTTCTTGGGGGATATCAATGTCGGAATTGTTCTCGCTCAACGGCCGTGTCGCGCTGGTCACCGGTGCTTCGCGTGGCCTCGGCTTCGCCATGGCCAAGGCACTTGCGGAAAACGGCGCGACGGTGATCGTCAATGCCCGCGATCCGGCCGCGCTGTCCGCGGCGGCCGAAAGGATCGGTGCCGAAGCCCAGCCGTTCGATGTCACCGACGCGGCGATCTCGAGGGCGTCGCTCGAAGGGATCGTCGAACGCCACGGCCGCCTCGATATTCTGGTCAACAACGCCGGCATCCAGCATCGAAGTCAGTTGGTCGAATGGCAGGACGAGGATTTCGACCATGTGATTGCCGTCAATCTTTCGGCTTGCTTCCGCATGATGCGCGACGCGGTGCGCCTGATGCTGCCAAACAAGTTCGGGCGCATAATAAACACTGGATCGGTTGCAGCGATCCTTGGCCGTCCCACCATTCACGCCTATGTGGCGGCAAAGGCGGGCCTGCACGGGCTGACACGCTCGACCGCCGCTGAACTGGGCCGTCACGGCATCACCGTCAACGCGATCGCCCCCGGCTATTTCGCTACTGAGCTCAACACCGCACTTATGAGCGACGAGGCCTTCACCAAATGGGTCGAGGCACGAACCCCGGCGGGCCGCTGGGCCCAGCCTGAGGAACTCGGCGGAGCCGTGGTGTTTCTCGCCTCAGACGCTGCCGCCTACGTCAACGGCCATGTGCTGGCCGTCGACGGTGGGCTGTCGGTTTCCCTCTGACCGGCGACGTGCCTTTCAGGAATAAATTTCAGCCGGGCAGCGCTGCGAAATCTGCGAAGACCGGCTGAGTTAATGCATGTCGCCCAAAAGTGCGCAGCGGTTTTGGGATAACGACATGCATAAAAACAAAAACCTAAAGCGCGTCGCAGACGCGACGCGCTTTAGCCAATTCCAAAGACCAGGCTCACGCGCCCATCTGTGAGCTGCTGAACCTTCCGCAGTTCAAGCCCGCGACGATTTTGCGTTGCTCCAAACAGCGCCTTCCCTTCGCCGACGAGCAGTGGATAGAGGATAAGCCGCAGTTCATCCACCAGCCCGGCATCGATGAGGCTCGCGGTCATTCGCGCACCGCCCATGAGATAGATATCCTTGCCCGGCTGCTGCTTGAGGCCAGCGATGTCTTCGAGGCTCCGCACGAAACGCGTCTTTGGCCAGGCCGCCGAAGTCATCGTGTTCGACAGCACATAATGCGGGGTATGTTCGGCAAAGCGGGCCCATTCGAGCTCCTCCGGCGTCGGCAATTTGCCGGTCATCGGCAACGGCTTATCCGGCTCATTCTGGATCGCGCTCCAGTAGCGCTCGTAGCCGGCGTACATGATGCTCCCGAGCAGGCAGGCATCGATTTGCGGCATCAGCCCATACTCCTCCGACCACGCGTCGACCCATTCCGCGTAACCCTCGGGTCCCTCCATCTTGCCGTCGACGGAAATCTTCATTCCGGCGATCAATTTGCGCATGACTTCCTCCATCAGGCTTGCCCAATGCAAGCACGTTTCATCGTTTCATCGTTGCTGGTGTGCGAGCCTCCACGGGCGAATGCCGGTGGAGGCTGGGCGGTGACTTCAGCCGACGCGGTCGTGTCAGGCCGGCAGGCGGCGGTCGTATTCTGCCCGCAGGCGGCTCCAGCCATCCCAGAACGAGGTCGGCGTCTTTCCGGCGAGGCGGGCGGCCAGCATGTCGAGGTGCATGTGCCAGCCCGCGGTGACGTTGAGCTGGATTGCGCGTTCCGGCAGCCGGCGATGGATGACGGTGAGCAGCACATCATTGCCCTTCGGCTCCAGCAAGAAGGAAACCCCGCCGGTGTTTCCCCAGGTAATGGCGAGCTTGTAAGGTTGATCGAGCTCGGTGATCCGGCCCTCCATCCGATGCTCTTCGGGAAAGCCCGCGGGGCGCTGGCCGGGCGGATCGGTCAGCTCGTCGTTACGCCAGATCAACTCGAACGACGTGCCGGCCTTCATTTCCATCTGGCCAGCAGCCATCCACTGCCGGCGCAGGTCGCTCTCGGTGAGATAGGCCCAGACCCGCTCGATCGGGCCGGGCAAAAGCCGCTGGATGGTGAACGTCGCTGGCTCGGTCAGCTCGCCATAGGCTTCGATGGTTTTCATCTGGTTCATTGGTCGTCTCCTTCTTTTGAGGCGGGCGATTTCCTGGAATCATCCTGGGCCCCGGAATCACCCGGGGCTTTGCGTGCGTCCTGCTCGCGAAGCAGACGCTCGAGGACGTCGAGACGGTTGGTCCAGAAGCGCTCGTAGAAGCCGAGCCATTGGTGGGCGCTGGCCAGCGGTCCGGGTTCGAGGCGGCACAGATGTGTGCGGCCCCTCACCTCGCGACGAATAAGCCCTGCATTCTCCAGCGTCTTGATGTGCTTGGAGGCGGCCGCCAACGACATGGCGAAGGGTTCCGCCAACTGGCTCACCGTTCGCTCGCCGCCGGCGAGGTCGCGAAGCATGTGCCGGCGGGTGGCGTCGCCAAGCGCGTGAAAAACCGCGTCGATCTGGGGTGTCTCTAATTCAACCATGTAGTTGAATATAGAGGCGCGCTTTCGAATTGTCAACCCATTGGCTGAATGATCTTGGAAGGGAGTTCCACAGGCGGTCTGCGGCGATCGAAGACATTCGGCAAGTGCAAGACCACGGACATGGTCACCGCGGCGTAAGCGGGACCTTCACTTGCCTTCGAAGAAAGTATGAATCGAGACTTCCAGCTTTTCGATGAGTTGAGGGTTATGGCAGCTTCCAGCCCAGATCAGGGCGTTCAGTCTCATATCCTTGTTGAGAAAGTTCATTTTCCGGGAATCAAGCAGGTATCCCGCGACCTCGTAGTGCCGTCCCTTGATAGCCTCGATAAGCGCGTTGTTTCTTCCGGTCTTGTCAGTAAGATTCACGTCGGCGCCATTCTCGACAAGCAACTTAACGACATCCAGATGCCCGTTCTTTGCTGCTTCAATAAGGGCCGTTCTGCCGTAGTAGTCGGCTCTTGCATTAATCTCTATTTCCGGATGTTTCACGAGGGCTAAAATAGAGGCGTAGTGGCCCTTGGCCGAAGCAAGGCTCAAAGGCGTGCTCTTCCATTTGTTTCTGGAATTCACATCGATTGCTGGGTGTTCGATCAACGCCTCGACCGCCGCGGTGCGGGCATTGAGGGCTGCGAGATGAAGGGCTGACCAGCCGCCGCCGTCCGCCTCGTTGATATTGGCGCCGGCCGCCAATTCCGCTCGAACGGCCCCCGCATCGCCGCTTTCTGCCGCGATCAGCAGATTCGACCAACCTCTCGCCACTTCGACTTCCAAGCTCTCGGTCAATGCAGTCGCCTCCCCGAATGCTCCCTGCAGGATACCATTGTTCCGGTTCGGCCGACATCCACCGAATGACCGGCTTCCATCAAAAAGCCTTTCTCATTCGACGGTGTCCGCAAATACAATCCGAGAGGGGAAGAAGGAGAAGATAGCGAACCTGAGCTTGAGCGAGAGGCATGATGCCTTTGAGTGCCTGACCTAAGAGCGCGACGGCGTCCGACTGACTTCACTCGCAAGCAGAGTGGCGAGGACGCCGAAGTCGGACTGGCTGGTTGGTAATCGGCATGGAAGTTCGACCGGCTCGAACGTGAAGCCAGGCCTCTGATCAAAGCGGAACTGGCCGATATCCTCCGACAGCGGAGGCCGATAAAGACGAACAGTAAGCGCGCACTCTATCGAGACAGATCATGCAGTCCTTCAGTGCATTCGTCGTCAACAATGTCCGCTGGCTCGCGGGCGCCTTTTTGCTGACCCTCGTCTCGTCTTTCGGGCAGACCTTCTTCATCGCCTTGTCGAACGGCGATATCCGCGAGACGTTCGGGTTGAGTCACGGCGAGTTCGGCGGCCTTTACATGCTGGCAACGCTGCTTAGCGCGGCGACCCTGCCGTTCCTGGGTCGGTCGCTGGACCGGTATTCGACAGTGACCATGGCGATCGCGACGATGCTCATGCTTGCCTGCGCCAGCATTGCGATGGGGTTCGCCGGGTCGCTGCCAACGCTGCTCCTTGCGCTCTATTTGCTGCGCCTTTTTGGCCAGGGGATGATGACCCAGACGGCTCTGACGGCGACTGGTCGCTGGTTCGCCGCGAACCGGGGCCGCGCCGTCTCGGTCGTCACGCTTGGCTTTCATGTCGGCGGCGCTCTGCTGCCTTTCCTGTTCGTCCTCGTGGCCGGCCTCGTCGGCTGGAGGGGAAGCTGGTTCGTCTGCGCAGCCTTCATCCTGGTCGTGGCCTTGCCTCTGGTTTGTGCGCTGGTCTGGAAGGAACGCAATCCGCAGAGCGAGGCCCAGCCGAGGGCGCAACGCGCAGTGAAGCACTGGACGCGGGCGGAAGTCCTGCGCGATCCGACCTTCTACGCCATCTGCCTGGGCGTCCTGGCTCCCGCCTTCGTCGGCACCACCATCTTCTTTCACCAGGTCTATCTAACCGAGCTCCGGGGCTGGCCGCTGCAACTCTTCGCCAGCGGCTTCGCCGTCCTGTCCGCCACGACGATGGGTTTTGCGCTTCTGGCCGGGTGGCTGATCGACCGCTTCTCGGCGGTCCAGCTGCTGCCTCTATTCCTTCTGCCGCTGGCGCTGGCATGCTTCGCGGCTGCCTATCTGACGGCGCCTTTCGCCATCTTCGTCTTCATGGCGCTGCTTGGCATCAGCTACGGCTTCTCCTCGACCCTGGAGGGCGCCATGTGGCCGGAGATCTACGGCACCGCGCATCTCGGTGCGATCCGCTCGGTTGTGGTGGCCGTGATGGTTCTGGCCTCGGCGATGGGTCCCGGCATCACCGGATACCTGATCGACGCCGGCGTCGACTACTCGCTGCAACTGGCGTTGATGGGCGTCTACAGCCTGGCCGCCGCCTTGCTGATGTGGCGGGTGTCGCGGAGGCTGACGCGGGGCCTGTCTCGCGGCTTGAATCTTTCCAGCTCCTGATCGGTCCTGAAATCGTCGAAACCAACATTTATGTCGCTACCTGCGGAATGAAGTGCTGGTCCGCGTCAGGCTGCTAATCGGATAAGGTGAGAAGCAAGATGCGAATTGGACGTCGGCGATTTCTTGTCCTGTCGCTCGGAGCGGCTGCCTTCGGCAAGGCACACGCCTCCGAGCCACTCTGGGCAGCCCTGCGATCCGGAGAAGCCATTGCGCTGCTGCGCCATGCCGCGGCCCCAGGCTCCGGCGATCCGCCTGGCTTAAGGCTCGGTGATTGCAGCACCCAGCGGAATCTGTCGGAACAAGGTCGTGCGCAGGCCCGCGCGATGGGCGACCTGTTCCGTGCGAACGGCATCTCGTCGGCAGCCGTCTATTCGAGCCAGTGGTGTCGTTGCCTCGACACCGCTCGCCTGCTCGGGATCGGCGACGTCGTGGCTCTTGAGCTGCTCAATTCGTTCTTTGGCGACAGTTCGGCCGCAGAAGTGCGCACCGCTGCCCTTTTGGCCTGGCTCCGCGGGCAGCGTTTCG
Organism: Mesorhizobium sp. WSM4846; assembly: GCF_055811415.1. Taxonomy (NCBI): domain Bacteria; kingdom Pseudomonadati; phylum Pseudomonadota; class Alphaproteobacteria; order Hyphomicrobiales; family Phyllobacteriaceae; genus Mesorhizobium; species Mesorhizobium sp. WSM4846. The sequence continues at coordinate 21,707 of NZ_JBVVPZ010000044.1, read as the reverse complement.
GCTGGCCTGTGGTGCTTGTCACGCATCAGGTCAACATCACCGGTTTGACCGGCGAGGTGCCGGATAGCGGCGAAATGATCATCGTCCGTATTCATGAAGCTGAGCCCGTGCAGGTCATCGGGCAGGTTGCCACGCCGGCTTGAGCATCATGGCCATCGACCCCATCTCGTGCAGCACCGCTTCTGTCGCGGAACAACGACGTGCGAGGAGAAATTAAAGGGAGTGATGGCATGGCTATCGATTTCAACCATACAATACTGCCGGCCCGCGACAGCGAGGCGTCGGCAAAATTCCTGGCGGAAATGCTTGGCCTTCCAGCCGCGAGGCGCTGGGGTCCTTTCCAGATGGTCACCACCGAAAACGGTGCCAACCTCGACTATATGGATACCTCAGGCGAAATCAGGCCGCAGCATTACGCCTTCCTGGTCAGCGAAGCCGAGTTCGACGAGATCTTCGCCAGGATTCGTGAACGGAACCTCTCGTACTGGGCTGACCCCAGCCGGACGCAGTTGGGCGAGATCAACCACCACGACGGCGGCCGCGGCGTTTATTTCGAGGACCCGAACGGTCATCTTCTCGAGATCATTACCCGTCAGTACGGCAGCGGCGGATGGAACCCGTGATCGCTCGGTGGTGTAGTCAGGCGGCGAACGTTCTGCGAGCCTTGTCACGGTGTTCTGCCGCAGCCAGCTGATCAGTCTGCTGAAATCGCGTCCAAAACTCGTCGCGGTCGTGACCCGCTCGGTCGAAGCGGTCACCGTGTGCCAGGCAGGTGCTGTGGAAGGCTTCCAGTGCGCGCTCGACATCGACACCGGCGTGCACCGATGATGCCGGATAAAGGGCGGCGAATAACGTCAAGAGGAAGCGGGGCGACATTTCACGCTCCGAGCCAGCTCAAAACGGTCGACACCCTTCAAACGCTTTGCCGCCGCGATCGATCCCTCCTGGCTAAACGCCCCAAACCGACAAGGCTGGCCTCACCGCTCCTCTGGGGGCTTCAAGTGCCGGAACTGCAGCAGCAGCAGCAGGTCATAAGTGATCTTCAATGCACCGCAGATGAGGAGGGGCCAAGCTCGGAAAGAGGCAGCAAGCAGAGCGCCCGCCAGCGCCGGACTGGCTGCCGCGGCCAGACTGCGCGGGACAGATGTGAAGCTCGCGGCCGCCGCCCGCTCCGCTTCCGTGACAACGGCCATGACGTAAGATGAGCGCGTCGGGACGTCCATCTGCGAAAGCGCAGCGCGGACCAGCAGCAGGGCCAGTGTCAGAGGTAGCGTCGGCGCAAGCGCCGCCAGCATCAGGGCGATGCTGGACGGAATGTGTGTGAACACCATCGTGTTGATGAGTCCGATGTGCCGGGACAGCCAAGCTGCAACGGGGAATGAGAACGCCGAAAGCACGCCGGACCAGAAGAAGAAAAATCCCGCTTCCGAAAGCGACAGGTCGAATTTTTCGAACAGCCATAGGGCAAGCAGCGACTGGACGACAAAGCCGCCGGCGAAAGCATCAAGGCTAAAAAGAGCCGCAAGCTTGAGAACGATATTGCGCGAGGGGCCGAGCGCGGACGCGGTACCTGTGTCCGACGTGGGACGGCGCTGCGGGATCCGCGCGTAGAAGAGGCCGCCGAGCAGGCCGAGCAACGCGTAGAGCACGAACATGGCCTTGATGCCGGTGAGTTGGTCGAGGCCGGATGGAGCAACAAGATCAGGGGTCGCCGAAGCGAGTGCGCCAACGGCGCCTGCAAGCGCGCCCACCAAGCTGTAACGCGCGAACATCTTGGTCCGGGCTGCATCAGTGACTTCGCGTGTGAGCACGGCATGCTCTAATGGCACGAACACGCTGACGCTGCCGGCCGACGGGTTGATGGTGCCTGCGAACGCGATCACCAAAAGCAGCGCGTAGTCATGAACCAGGGCAAAGGCCACACCCGTGGCGACCATCAGACTGGTGGCGGCAAGCAGGAGACGGCGGTGATCGTGTCGGGCACCAAGGACTCCGACGGCGATGGTCAAGAGCGCTGAACCGAGTAGCGATGCGGTCGCGATGATGCCGACCTGCAGAGGCGTGAAACCCAATGCGAGCAGGTAGACTGGCAACAGAACGGCCACGAACCCATCGCCCATATCGCGCAGGGCTCGGGCCGCAAAAAGAAAGGTCGTCGGGTGGATCCGCTGCACTGGCCTAGCCTACTCTCATGACCTGCGTCGGCGTCACCGCGCTCGGCAGCGACGCTCGGCAAGGCGGAAAGATCATGACGGAGTCGCGTTAGATATTCCAGCGAGGCGAGTATCGGTTTTGTTGGACTGGAACAGAGAGAACCTGTTCCGGGTAGATTGACGGGCGTTTGAGGTACGGATGGATGGATGAAGGAACTTGTTAGGGCCCGTGAGCTCGCGCGGTCACTTCATCGAACGGCCGATGCCGAGCGCGTCCGTTTCGCGTGGGCACCTTCTCGCTCGCTCCACGCCTGCGAAATCCGCGGCGAAAATGGTATCGGACCGATTGGTGGTCCAATATGGACATGTAGAGTTGTTGTCTTCGAGCGTTCCGTGAGAAATGGCATCCAGGCAATGACAGACTGCCAGAGGGGGAATAGATGCGTAGCACCGCTCGGATCTCGCTTGCCATCATCCTTTCGCTAGCCGTCGCAATCCTGACTGCCTGGGCCGGACTTGCCATGTGGTATCGTCTGCCTGTGGCTGAGCTTGGACGGGCTCTGGCCGGCGTCCTGTTCATCTTGTTCGGCCTCGCCACTATCATCGCCCTCTTCAGCCGGTTTCGCATCAGGGCGCTTGTCCTGTTTGCAGCTGCGTTTGCTGTGGTTCTGGTTTGGTGGAGCACCATCAGGCCTTTCGATCACGCGGACTGGGCGCCCGACGTCGCCCGTCAGGTAACCGGCACCCGCGACGGAAACCTGTTGACGCTGACTGATGTGCGCGACTTCGAGTGGCGTAGCGCTACTGATTTCACCGAACGCTGGACAACGCGGACCTACGACCTCTCCAACGTTCAGACGGTGGACCTCTTCATGTCTTATTGGTCCGGGACCAAAATCGCCCATGTCATCATAAGCTTCGGCTTTGCAGGAGGTGACTATCTTGCCTGGTCGATTGAGGTGCGGCGCCATGGAGGCGGCAAGTTTTCACCCGTGGCAGACCTGTTCAAGAGCAATCCCCTGGTCATTATTGCGGCTGACGAGCGAGACGTCGTCGGCGTCAGGTCAAACGTTCGCGGAGAGGATGTCCAAATCTATCGGCTAAAAGTATCACCGGAAGCGGCCCGGGCGCTCTTGCTGGAATACGTCTTGGACGCAAATGCACTTTCCACGACTCCAGAATTCTATAATTCCATCACGACGAACTGCACGACCACGATCGTCAAGATGATGCGAGCCGTCGGTGACGTGGTCCCCCTTGACTGGCGCCTCATCGTTAACGGCTATCTTCCCGAGTATGCGTATGCACGGGGTGCGCTCGATGTCAGCTTGCCGATGTCGGTTTTGAGGGAGGCAGCCCACATCGACGGCCGTGCGCGGGAGTCAGGCCTTTCGCCTGATTTTTCGAGATCGATCCGGATTGGCGTGCCATCCCCCGGTCCAATTTATTGATCTCTGGAATCGTGTTTGGAAACGCTAGGCGGTTCGAACCGGACCTCATCCCGGCTTCACGGCGCACTTCTACTTTCTCCACCTGTCGACTCGCATTGGCGGACGCCGCGCCTAGATAAGCACTGCACCGGGGCGGAGCGATGCAGAAGGACCTGAGCATGCCTGAACAAATTATCCTGACTAAAGTTGAGCAGATCACATTGAATGATGGCTCAGCCATTCCCCAGATCGGCCTTGGCGTTTGGCAGGTCGATCCAGCCATTACGGCCCAAGTCGTGAGTTGGGGAATCGAGGCCGGCTACAGATTGATCGACACCGCCGAAGGCTACCAGAACGAGGAAGGCGTTGGGCAGGCGATCCGCACGGCTGGCGTACCGAGGAGCGAACTGTTCATCACCTCGAAACTGCGCAACGGCGCGCATCAGCGTGACGCCGCCCTGCGGGCTTTCGGCGAGACGATGAACAAGCTCGGCATCGAGCAGATCGACCTGTTCCTGATCCACTGGCCGGTGCCCAGCCAGGGCAAATATGTCGAGGCGTGGAAGACGCTGATCGAACTCAGGCAATCCGGCCGGATCAAGTCGATTGGCGTTTCGAATTTCAACCAGGACCATCTGGAGCGAATCATCGGCGAGACTGGTGTCACACCCTCAGTCAACCAGATCGAACTCCATCCCCGGTTTCAACAGCGCCAGACCAGAGAATTTCACAGCACGCACAACATCCGCATCGAAAGCTGGAGCCCGCTGGGCAGCGGCCGGCTGCTGAGCGACCCGACCCTCGAAAAGATCGCCGGAAAACACCGCAAGTCCGTGGCGCAGGTGATCATCCGCTGGCACCTTCAGGAAGGGCTGATCGTCATTCCAAAGTCGATCCATCAGGATCGGATTGCCGCCAATTTCGACGTCTTCGATTTCGAGCTGGATTCAAAGGACCTCAAGCTCATTCGAGGCATGGATTCATCAGACGGTCGCACCGGATCGAACCCCGCCACGGCTGCGTTCCTTTTCTAACCATCGACGGGACTCGGCCAGATCAGCGGAGGCGGATGACGTTAGGGTAGCGGCCGCTTGGCGACGGCCGGCTGCCCGATGCCCGAAACCTGCACGCCGCGATTTTTGTCGGCCAATATCAAGCAGCCGGCTTACTGACGGAGAAAAGCTGCAGGCTGCCGGGCAGCCCGCTCGCTTCCAGTTCGCCATGCTCTTCGAATGCCAGGCCGGAGCCGACTACCAGATCGCGCACCGTCCGCGACGCGATGATCTCGCCCGGCCGCGCGTGATCGAGCAGCCGCGATGACAGCTCGATCGCAACGCCAGTGAAGTCATCGCCGCGCACTTGGCATTCGCCGGTATGGACTGCCGAGCGGACATCGAGACCGGAATGCCTCAGGCGATGACGGATCGCGATCGCGCACTGGATCGACCGCGTCGGCCGTTGGAACACGGCGAAAAATCCGCTTGCGGAGCGCCTGATCTGTCTGCCTTCGGCAGCGAGCAGTTCGCCGCGGATCTCTTCGGCGTATCGCTCGATCAGATCTGCGCCGACACCAGAAGGGGGGCCGGCTATCTCGAGGGACAGCACCGACACCAGAACCCCTTCGCCCGGCGCTGCCGGCAAGGCGCCGGTGACGAAGGTCTGGATCTCGTCGACAAGCCGATCGGAATTCTCGCCCCAGATTACGTGATCACGGCCAGCGAGCTCGATGTATCTGGCGCCTTCGATATGCGTTGCCAGATAGCGCCCCTCTTCCAGCTTTGCCCAGCGGTCGCCTGCCGTCTGCACGATCAGTGTCGGGACGTGAATGGCTGGGAGAAGGGCGCGAACATCGATTTCGGTGGCCCAGCGCCACAGCGCGATCGCGTCGGCAGGCGAGGCCGAATTCCTGAGATACGCGGCGAACCATTCTCTCTCGAAACTATCATTCATCAGGCTGGGCGCGGCGTTGCTCATATCTGCCGGCTCCCCCCACTGTCTCTCGACGGCGGCCAGATCTTCTTCCACCTGCTCGCTTGTCCTTGCCCAGGGGTAATCCTTCGACCATCGGCCTCTGGCATAGGTTCCGTTGAGGACGAGAGCCGCTGTCCGCTCGGGATAGGTCGCCGCGAAGAGCATGCACATGGGGCCGCCTTCGGAGCCGCCGAACAGAACCGTGTGCTTCGAGCCGACCGCATCCAGCACCGCCCGCATGTCTTCCATTCGCTCTTCCAGCGTTGGCAAACCGACATTTCGATCGGACAGCCCCGTGCCGCGCTTATCCATGCGGATCAGGCGCGAGAAGGCGCCGAGGCGATGGAGCACATGCGAAAGCCGCGGCGACGACCAGGCAAGGTCAAGGTTGGAGACCCATCCAGGCACATAGATCAGGTCGACCGGCCCGTCGCCAGTCACCTGATAGGCGATGTTGATCCCGGCCGATTTAACATAATGGGTCGCTGGGCGCATCGGCTCGGCCGGGAACGCCGGCCGCGCGCCAGTTCGGGGTGGCGACGGTGGCGGTGTCTGGGAAGGCGGCGCCGAGGCGGCTTGCGGTGTCATGCGGCGCGTCCGCAGGTCTTCATAGAGATGTCGGGTTTCCGGCTCGGGCTGCACGTTGAGTTCCCGCTGCAGCGCACTGCGGCAATTTTCATATTGCCTCAGCGCGAGATTGAGCCGGCCCTGGACCGCATAGGCTCGCATCAGGGCGCGGTGGATATCCTCCCTCAGCGGCTCCATGGCGAGCAGGCGCGTTGCCGAGCGCACGCATGAGGCAGGATCGTTCGTGGTGCAGTAATGCGCGACGAGCTTGTCCAGTGCCGCGACGGCCATCGCCCTCAGGCGCTCGCGCTCGACCCGCAGCCAATCCTCGAACGGCTCCTCCTTCAGGCCGAAGCCGTCGAGCAGGTCGCCGCGATAGACGACAAGCGCCTGTTCGAGTTGCTCCGGTCCGGAACCGGCGGCCAGCGCCTCGAACCGCACGACATCGAAATCAAGATCGTCGAGATGGAGGGTAATGCTGTCGCCGTCGGTGAGGAACGTTCGGCCATCGGATGCGTCCATCCCTTTCCTGACGGCCGATAGGGCCTGTCGAAGGCTCATCCGGGCCTGGGCCTCACCGTTGCCGCCCCACAAAAGCGCTGCGAGCTTCTCGCGTGACTGCGAGTGTCCGGATTGCAGGGCGAGATAAGCCACCATAGCGCGGGCCTTGCGGCTGAAAACCGGGACCGCCGCGCCTCCGGCGAAGTCGAAACCGCCTAGCAGACAGAGATGAGGGTGCGCCATCGGATCCGCCACAGCCGCAACTTTGGTTGCGATCCTTTCCTGTAGTTGTCCCTAATTCAACCGTCATTTTCATCGGCCTGGCGTTTTCACGAATCCTTCACGCTGGCTCCAACGCGCCTCTCACGGCCGTGGTGGAGATTGTCCGGACGAGCAGCCGTTATTTCAGGAGGACACTATGCGACGCTCGAGTTCGTCCGAATGGCCCATCTGGCATAATGATCCCGGTCAAACTGAGCAGCCGCGCGGCGGCCCGTTACGCCACGATATTGCAATTACGCATTATCTCGAGAAGCAGCGGGCCCGCCGGGTATCAACGGTCCGCTCGTTCGATTTCCGGACCACCGCGATCCGCGCATGCGCGCTGATCGCGCGACTTGGGCGTGATTTTTTCCGGCGACTGCAGCCATTCAAACCGCGCATCGCTATGAAAAATACACTTAAGTTGACCGACGATATTGGCTTGAGGCTGGCGCAGATCGAAGCAGAGATAAGCAACTCGTTCTGGCGCCGGTGAGCACGACAGCGGGTTTCGGCTCGATCCCAATGGCCTTTTTACGGTGAAAACTCCCCTTCGCGCTCAGCCTCATATCCCCGATCCATCCAGCAGCGGGACATCTTCTTCGTCCCAGGGGCTCGGCAATGAACCCTTGCTCAGATTGGCTGTCGGCAGTGGCATCCAGCATTTCAGCTCGGGCTCGGCGTATTCAACCACGCGTCCGGGCGACGAGTCGGAAGCGCGCCAGCCTTCGCTGCCGAACTGGTCGGCTCGAGACCAGTAAGCCAGGTCGACTTCTGCCGGCCCCTGCTCCGACGGCCGAACCGTGACAAGGATTCGGCTGCCATCCCTTGGCGCGCTCGACATGTGACGCCAGCGATCGGGCTCGTCCATCGTAATCTCCTCGCGCAATCTGCATCTCGTCTGTCCAGACGAATAGTCGCTTCGCGCACAAGGCCGGTCAACCCGAACTTTGCGCCGGCAGTCTATGATTGGCCGCCTGCCCGTTTGGCGCGACATGGGCTGCCGGTCATCAGCGCACCTTCGCCTTGACTGCCCAGGCTCTGGTTTTCAGGGGAATGGACCCGCCCTCGCCGCGCGGCAGACTGTCGCGGAGCCTCTCCATCAATCTCTGGCGAGCTGCGGGGTCGAGACTCATGCAGTAGCCGGGCGCCGGTCCCGCACCCAGGGTGAAGGGACGCCAGTAGTCCTCAAAGTCCTTGAACACGGCCGGCATTTCAATCCGCGTGGAGTCGATGGAGCCCAGGCCCGCCTTCTCCGCGAGATCGGTCAATCCATCTTGTGTGCAAAATGGAAAACGCCTGTCCTCGGTAAGGTCGATGGCATCGGGGTCAAGCGCCGTCGCAGCGGTCCAGAAGGCCCGCATGAATTCCACCCCGCCGCCGGGATAATCCCACACATAGAATCCAATCGTCGCTCCAGGGCGAGCCACCCGCCGCATCTCGGCGAGCGCCTTTTGCTTGTCGGGGACGAAGTTGAGGACAAGCGCCGACACGACCATGTCCTTGCTGCCCGATTCGACTGCCAATGCCTGCGCATCGCCTGCGAGAAACGCGACACGCTTGTCCGGCACGTTTGCCCGCGCCTTGGCGAGAAAACCCTCCGACGGGTCTATGGACACCAGGCTCCTGGGATTGCAACGGGCCAGGATGGCTGCCGACAGCGCCCCGGTTCCGCAACCCACCTCCAGCCAGTCCAGATCCTCCGCCGGATCGAGCCAATCCAGGAAAGGTGGAGCGATCTGACGGCTCCATCGCCCCATATAGAGGTCGTAACTATCCCCGGCCTGCCAAGCGTCGTGGCGCGTTGCCTCAGCCATCGCAATCTCCTCCCCTGATGATTTTCGACCCGTCGGACCGCGAGAATACGCCCGCCGCGCTCGCGGGAACAGGGGCCAGGAAGGTCTGCCCGGGGGATCGTAATCGGATGCCGACACGCGCACGCCCCGGGCCGGCAAGGCAGACGATCCGCGTTCTTGCTCAGCCTGCCCGGAAAGCGAGGCTCCGCCTCATCAGTTGGATGCTGAGCGCCAGGTCTCCGCTTCCGATGAACCAGGGCGACAGTATCCGGGACGATCTCAGTCCGCGATAGAGCAGATAGGGAAATCCGAGCGACAGGGCGATCAGCGCCAACTCGGAAGACATCCCGAAGTCACGCAGCGTGAAATGAACGAACTGATGGACGAACATGATCACCAGGGAGGCGGCGCCGATTTCCGCCAGCGGAGCGATGCGCAAGCTCGGCAAATGCATGAAGCGGATGAGGCCGAGGATAAAGGCCGAGATCGCCAATGCAACGAGCAGGCCGAGAAGCGGCGGGCCGAAGATGGCGTTCTTCATGCTGAAGGTAAAGTCGGACCCCGACCGCGCCGCCGCGAGCGCAACCCCGGCAACCGCCACGACAAACACCGCCGACCACAGCGCGCTCATGCCGCGTTCGCGCAGGAAATGTCCGAACCAGAATGCGCCGATGGCGAGCGGCACGTTCGTCAGAGCCAGCGGCGCGCGCACCTCCTGCCAATAGGCCTGGATTGAATAGGCGAGGCCGACGGATGCGCCGACGAAGATCAGCATGCCGGGATCGGTCGGTCCGCTGGTCCTGATCGCGACCTCGTTGTAAACGAGTTGCGTGGCGACGAGGCAGGTGACGAACCAGAACACGCCGAGTTCGCGCGTCAGGTGCCGTCCGCCCAGCAGCGCGTCGGTGATGAGTTCCCTGATCTGCCAGGGCGCCGGGGTGTCGCCGCGCAAAAAGTCCACAACGAGCACGCTCGCCATGATCGCGCCGAGAAACATCACATAGGGGATGAGCAGGCCCTGGGCGCGCTTCCGGAAAAGCGCCTTCCTCTCCGTCACGGCAAAAAGGTAGCCGGATATGATGAAGAAAAACGGCATGAAGAACAGCGATGCCGCAAAGTAAATCGGGTGCGCCCATCGCCAGGTGCTGTGGTCGAGGACGTGGGCCATGACGACGAGGGTGATTCCCAGGCCCTTGGCGGTGTCCAGCCAGGTCTCACGTATGGGCAGGTTCAACTTCAGCGTTTCCTGGATACGGCTTATCGGCCGGCCCGGTCCTTCGGTTCGATGGCGATTGTGCACCGCATCATACTTTGTGGCAAGTGCGAACTGGCCCGGCTTGACGGATTGCCGATCGAATTTGCCGCCGACTCAATGTCACATACAGTCGGCGAAATTCTGCATTCCGCTTGATTTTCCGCCGATCTTCACCCATTGTTGCATTGCACAATAACAGCTGGTGCCGACGATGCAGTTCAAGCGATAGGAAACCTTGGCCGGCACGGGCTGCCGTTCTTGCAGCCAGCCGGCTGTTGAAATCGATCGCGCTTTGACGTCGGATCGACCAGGTCCGCATCAAGCAGAAAAGGACCAAGATGCTTCGCGACTTGTCCGCCTACAAGAAAATGTTGATGCTCGGCATTGTCGGGCTGGTGCTCGTCGCCATCCTCGACGCCTTCAGCAACCTGCCCGTCGTCTCCGGCTGCGCATTCTACGGCAATTGCGCGATCGATAGCTCCGTAGAAGCACCGATCGGGCACAGTCAGGATTCGACGCTGCAATGAAGCCATCCGGCAAGACGGCGCTTATCGTCTATGACGGCGACTGCATCTTCTGCCAGAGCTATGTCCGCTTTGCCCGGCTGCGCGACGCGGTCGGTCCTGTCGAGCTGCTCGACGCGCGCTCCGGCGACCCGCGCGTTGTCGGGTTTCAGCGCCAGGGCTTCGACCTGAACGAGGGCATGCTCTTCGTTTTCGAGGATCGCGTCTACCACGGCGAGGAAGCCATCAATCTCCTGGCGATCCTCAGTTCCTCTTCGACGCTTTTCGGCTGGCTCAACCGCAGGATTCTCTCAAACAGGACGGCCGCGCGGCTGATCTATCCGGCGCTTAAGCTCGGACGCCGGGCCACCCTGAGGCTTCGCGGCCGCTCGCTGATCCCTGCCGACCTCGAACGGCGCTAAAGCATGTTGCCCAAAAGCATGCCCTCGGGCCCTGACCCGAGGGTGCGCAGCGGTTTTGCGATAGCGACCATGAACTTAAAGCGGCGCGTTAATCTTACAGGCGCGACGCGCTTTGGACATTTCCTGACGAAATGGATGGCTTAAGTCGACGGCTCGGCGACATCTACCAATTTCATTCGTGAGAGCGGCGTTCAGTGGGTACAGGCCTTCGGCCGCGAGAAATCCACCAACTTGAACACAAGCAGCTTGCGTTCGAGGAGGCTGGGCATTGCGCCTGCGAAGGTCGACGCGTTGGCGCGGGTAATCGTCTCGCCATCCTTCACGTAAGTCACCCAAGCCTCGGGCTTCCGGCGCAGTTGTTTCTTCACATCGAGGAGGACGTGGTAATTGCCCGCCCGCGACTGCCGGACGAGATGGGGCTCCGAGGAATCAACGATCTTCACCACCTCGTTCTGATAGTTGAACAGGTATGGTGGCTTGGGAAAGAGCAGATGGTTGGTCTGGCCGGCTTCCGTGTGCAGATTGCTGAACATGTTGATGGAACTCTCCGTCTTGAGCCCGACATAGGGTGACAGGCAGGAGAGGAAGAACAAGCCCGGCACCAAATAGACCCAGAGCGGCTGGCGCGGCGAGGAGACGGTCCGGCAAGGCAGGTTCTGCAGGGCCACATGGGAGAGCACGACCATCGCCGCGCCGCCCACTACCGCCCAAATGAGGATCCAGACGGAGTGGACCATCATGTCGAAGGAGCGCCCGGGAAAAGCATAAGTGAGCGCAATGACGACAGTGACCGCGACCAGCATCACGGCGGCGCCCGGCATCAAGATCCCGATCCGGCCGAACGTCTCGCGCAGCGGATTGGTAAACTCCAGCGAGGTGCGATAGAGCGCCTCGTTGGCGGGCGTGGGGATGCTCAGCACATACAGCGCGAATACCAGGCCGGAAAAGTCCATGTACCAGGAATAAGCCGAGATCGGGATCACGTAATGGAAGACGAGTGCGAGGATGAACCCCACGGCGAAATAGCGCTTCCAGTAGAGAGACACGATCGCGATCGCCTCGATGACGAAGGTGGCGAAGATCGCAAGATACCGGCCAAACAGATTGTCCTCGAGGCCGAACGGACGAGCCAGCGGAGCGTAGAGGCCCACCGCGCAACTCACGGAAGGATCGAGGAAATCGGTGTTGATCTTGTGGAAGATGCCGTAGAAATACATGATCGCGAGCAGCGCCCGGGCGACGATCCGGATCTGTTGATAAAGCTCAATCCGGGCCAGCGCGGCGCCGCGGCCGGCGGCCCGCAGATAGAGCACTGCTGCGCTAAGCAGGATAGCCCCGTTCATCACCGCCGTGATCGTCTTGTTGTTCGAAGCGACCGGCATGCGCAGCGCGTACAGCACAAGCGATACCATCACGAGCCCGATCAAGAACTCGGTTCGCCGCGGATACAGCAGGAGTAGCAGGCTGAACAGGACGACCGACCAGCTCAGAGCGGCAAACAGCGGCCCCTTGTAGCCAAGCATGGAGTAGATATCACCGGCGATACTGAAGATCGCCGCCATTGCCCAGAACGGGGCAAATGCGGTCAACCCGTCAAACGTATCGTCCCGTCCTCTGACTTTCGTGATATTGCTGCGACCAACGTTCCATATCGGTGTCGCGCTTGAATACTGCTGCTGCCCAATAAACACCAGTTAAGCCCCCTCAAGTTCCCCTGCAGGTTCTTTTGGCGTCCAACTGCGGACGGCTGGCGCCTTCGGAACCGTTCTATGTTGCACTGCAACATCAGCACGAGCGCAGATTAAGAGTCAATCCGCCGTCGTCGGTAGCTCCTGCTGCCGAGCATCAGCCATTGGGAGAGGGTACGGCGGACCCAAAGCGGGATGCGTTTAATTTGAACTTGCCATCCCGCTGCATGATGTTTCGCCCGCGACTGCATGTCGCCCAAGGCATGCCCTCGGGCCTGACCCGAGGGAGCGCAGCGGTATCAAGAACAACGACATGTCAAGGCAACGACATGTATGGAAACAAGAACTTGAAGCGGCGCATTAATCCTGCGGATACGCCGCGCTTCGCCGACTAACGCTGCTTTGCCGTCCTGGGAAATTCCACCACGTCAGCGGGCGGACGCTTGTACTGGGCTGCGACAATTGCATCGATCAGGATGTCCAGGGCGGCGCGCGCCGCGCTGCTCGTCTCGTCATCGCCGCGCAAATACTGACAGGCTCGTTCAAGATGGAGGTGGGCTGCGGCAAAGTCACTGGTCATGGATTCTCCTTTTGCCCGCCGCTGGACAACGATGGCCCATTTCGATTTACCCAAAGGCGAACATCCACAGCTGGATTTGAATCAAATATGGCGGATTAACCAGATCTTCAGCATCGCGAGGTGACCTTGCGGCTGCGGACATGTGTTGAGTTCCGCCTCAGGCAACAGACCCGCTCCGGAGACCGGGGCGGGTTTCTGCTTGGATGGTGCCGAGTGCCTGTCCAATGCTCACGCGCTGCGCTGCCGAGGCGGAGCCGACCTAGCGTCAAGCACTGAAGCGGGCCGCCGCAAAGGGCCCGAGGCAGTCAGGATCGCCGCGTCCGGCAATCAGGTCGGCGACCAGGCGGGCGGTGATAGGCGCCAGGGTGAGGCCGAGATGACCATGACCGAAGGCATGGATCACCCTGGGGCTGCCACGTGACCGACCGATGACGGGCCGGGAATCGGGCAGCGACGGCCGGAACCCGAGCCATTCGGATGAGGACCGGCCGAGTGAGGGGAAGAACTGCCTGGCACCGCGATCCAGTAGCGCCAGCCGGCGCGGATTTGCCGGCGCTGCAAGCCCGCCGAGCTCGACGGTTCCGGCCACACGCAGCCGGCCGGTCATCGGCGTCATGTAAAAGCCGAGATCGACAGGACAGACCGGACGATTGAGCAAAGGCGCTTCGATCGGGAATTCGAGATGATAGCCGCGTTCGGTCTCGAGCGGGATGCTGTCGCCGGCCTGCATGGCCAACGCCCGCGATTGCGCACCCGCGGCGATCACCACCGTGCTCGCCTTGATGCGAAGGCCGCAACCGCTGAGCCTGGCACCGTCCGCCTCGATCTGCAGCCCTGATATAGCAGCCTGCGCCACCGACACGCCGCGGGCGGTTGCGGCATCGAGCAGCCGCCGCATCAGCGTCTTTGGATCGGTGAGGTTCATCGAGTCCGGGAAGTACAGTCCGCGGGTTCCGGTCGGCGGCAAGCGCGGCTCCAGCGCGGCCACCTCTCCCGGCGTCAGGACCTCCTGATGCACGCCAAACCCGGCGCGCAGCGCCCTGCCCCCAGCGGCCTTGCCGAAATCGCTCTCGCGACGATACAGGTAGAGGCAGCCGTTGCGGCGCAGCAGGTCGGCCATATCGGCCTCTTTCGCCATCTCCTCCCAGGCCGGCAGGGCCTCGGCCAGAAGCCCGGCGAGCGCCAGCGCATTGGCACGGGTGGCCGCCGGAAGCGACTCTCTGACAAAACTGACCAGCCACGGCGCCAACTGGAACAGAGCCGGCCAGCGCAGCGAAAAAGGGCTGTCTGGATCGAGCAGCAGTTTTGGCAGCGCGCGCAGAACGGCCGGATTGCCGACCGGCATACAGGCATATTCGGCGATCGTTCCTGCATTGCCGAACGAAGCGCCGGAGCCCGGCTCATTGGGGTCGACAAGCAAGACTTCGCGGCCCTCGGCGGCAAGGCGGAGCGCCGTCGCCAGCCCGATAACGCCAGCGCCGACAATGGCGATTTCAACGGTTTCCGCTGCTGCCATGACTAAACCCCTAGACGAAGCCAGGCAGTTGCAGATGCCCGGCCGCGAGCAGTTCCGCCATGGTGTTCAGTGCCGTGCGCAGATCGTCGAGCGAGCGCGCGGCGCCGACATTGATGCGCACCCCGTGCTGTACCGGTTCGCGCCCAACCGCGAAGGCATCGCCGGGAAGAACGGCAACGCCACGTTCCAGGCAGGTGCGAGCGAAACCCGCGCCCCGCCACGGCTCCGGCAGGCGCAGCCAGGCATGGGTCGAGGTGGCGTGGCTCTGGAAATCGTAGCGGCCGAGGATTTCGGTGAGGATGGCCTGGCGCTGGCGAAGCTCCTGCTTCTGGGCTTCGATGATACGCGCCGCCGAGCCATCTTCTATCAGCCGTGCGCCGATCAGCGCGGTCAGAGGGCTGATGCTCCAGCAGTTTATGCGCAAAGCCGCGGCGACCTGCCCGGCTATGGCGCGTGGCGCGATCACAAAACCGAGGCGCAGTCCCGGGGCAAGGCATTTCGACAAGGCGCCGATGTGAACCGTCAATTCGGGCTCGAGGCTGGCAAGCGACGGCGGCGGATTGTCCGCCAGCGGCCGATAGACGTCATCCTCGATGATGAGGACGTTATGGCGACGGGCGACAGTCACCAATTCGTGCCGGCGCTCCTCGCCCAGCGTGATGGTGGTCGGGTTGTGCAGGGTCGGCACCAGGAAGACCGCGCGCGGGCGCAGCTGCGCGCAGGCCGCCTCGAAGGCGTCGGCCCGCATGCCGCCACGGTCCATGGCGATGCCTCTGAGATCGAGCCCATGCACCCGGCATAGCGCATTGATGCCCTGATAGGTCACTTCGTCGGCGAGCACGACCTCGCCCTGCCTGGTCACCGCGCCAAGCACGCAATCCAGCCCATGCTGGGCACCCGCCGCCAGCACCACCCGGCCGGGATCGCCGTCGCCGGCGACCGGCTGCATCCACTCGGCAATCGCCGCCCTCGCCCACAGCGGCCCCTCGGGCGGGTGATAGTCCTGAAGCGTGGCGTAGTGCCGGTCCTTAGCCAAGCGCGGCAGCAGCAGGGCCAGGGCTTCGAGATAGGCCGAGGTTGCCGGCCGGTTGACGGAAAGGTCGATGACGCCGCTGTCGTCGCTTGGTGCCGACACGAAACCGGGTCCTTCGCCGCCGTTGCGGGCAGCCACCGTCGTGCCGCGTCCAGGCCGCGCTTCGAGCAGGCCGCGCTGCTGCAGCGTCGACAGCGCCCGCGTCACCGTGGTGACGTTGATGCCCAGTGCGCGGGCAATCTCGCGCTGCGGCGGCAGCCTGTCTCCAACGGCAAGCGTGCCGGCTGTAATCCGTTCGGCAATAGCGTCAGCAAGGCGCCGGTAGACCGGGCCTTCCTCCGAGGCGAGTTGCAGGTCCTGAAGCATGCGGATTGGCGGTTTCGGTGTGTTGACACTCTGGCTACCGGCGCATCTAGCATAAGACAATGTTCCGGACAATAGCGCTTGTCCGGTGCCTAATTCCAAAATCCGGGCTGAAAATCTCACACAACACCGAAGAAAGCCGCTTGACGGGCAAACTTGTCTGCATCTATGGTTCTTTGGCGAGTTATTGTGTGAGCATACAAGTTTGGTTTGCCGCCTTGCGCGGCCAGCGTCAAGCGAGACCGGCACATGGACGGCAAGCACCATTTCGTTTCGACAAGCGGCCATTGCCGGCGCTCAACGGAATTCCGTCCGTGATCGCCGAAGCGACAGGCCTGTCACGCGACAGCGCGGGTCCGGCACCGGAGGTCAACGTCGGCAGCCCCAATACCGGTGGCCGGGGATTTGTCGAGTTCGTCGATGTCGAGAAATCCTATGACGGCCGCACGTTCGCGGTGACACGGCTGAACCTCAGCGTGGCGCGCGGCGAGTTCCTCACCCTTCTCGGCCCCTCAGGTTCGGGCAAGACGACGACGCTCAACATGCTTGCCGGCTTCGAACGGCCGACTTGCGGCGTCATCACGCTTGAAGGCCGGTCGGTCGACAGGCTGCCGCCCTACGAACGCAACATCGGCATGGTATTCCAGAACTACGCGCTGTTTCCGCACATGAGCGTCGAGGAGAACGTCGCCTTCCCGCTCTCGGTCCGGAAGACCACCAGAGCGGACGTGGCATCCCGCGTCGGCCGCGCGCTCGACATGGTGCGGTTGCGGCAATTCGGCGACCGGCGGCCGGCGCAGCTTTCCGGCGGCCAGCAGCAGCGCGTCGCGCTCGCCCGCGCGCTGGTGTTCGAGCCAAGCCTGGTGCTGATGGACGAGCCGCTCGGCGCGCTCGACAAGAAGCTGCGCGAGCACATGCAGATCGAGATCAAGCAGTTGCACACCATGCTCGGCGTCACCATCGTCTATGTTACGCACGACCAGAGCGAGGCGCTGACCATGTCGGACCGCGTTGCCGTGTTCAACAATGGCGGGATTGCCCAGCTCGGTTCGCCTGACGATCTCTACAACACGCCGGAGAGCTCGTTCGTCGCCAGCTTCATCGGCGAAAACAACACGCTGGAAGGCAAGGTCGAGCGCGTCTCCGGCAAGGAGTGCCGCGTCGCGCTGCACGGCGGCGGTTCGGTCGCCGCGCTGGCCATCGGCGTCGCCGAAGGCGCGGCCTGCCATGTCGCTATCCGCCCGGAACGGTTGAAGCTCGCGCCCGCTTCGAACGGTGCAAATGCGTTAGCCGCCACGGTCGAAGGCCGCATCTATCTCGGCGACCACCAGCGTCTTCTGGCCAGGCTGGAAAGCGGCCAGCTGCTGACCGTCAAGGTCGGCCCCGAAGCGACCATGGGCAACGGGGAGCCGGTCACGGTTTCCTGCGCGCCCACCGACTGCCGTGCCTTTCCGGCCGATGCCGGAACGGGCGGTTCCATCTCGAAAACAGGGGAATAAGAACAATGAAGATCACAAAAGCCCGGCTGTTCGCCTTCGCGGCAGCCACAGCATTCATCACCATGGGAAATGCCGCCTTCGCCGACGAACTTTCGATCATGGCCAGCGGCGGCGCCTGGCAGGATGCCCAGCGTAAGGCATGGTTCGAGCCGTTCAGCAAGGAAACCGGGATCAAGATCGTCGAGCAGGAATATCTTGGCGATCTCGGCAAGGTCAAAGCGATGGTCGATACCGGCAACGTGCCGATCGATCTGGTGACTGTCGAGACGGCGACTGTGCTGCAGGGTTGCGACGCCGGCATTCTCGAGCGGCTCGACTATTCCAGGATCGCCCCCCGTGAAAGGTTCATCGAAGGTTCGGCGCTCGACTGCGGCGTCGGTCTCGACGCCTATGGCGATGTCCTTGCCTATGACCCCAACGTGCTGAAGGAGGCGCCAACCTCGGTCCTCGACATCTTCGACACGACGAAGTTTCCGGGCAAGCGCGCGATGCGCAAGTTTCCGGCACAGAACCTCGAATGGGCACTGATGGCCGACGGGGTCGCGGCGGCCGATGTCTACGAGGTGCTGGCAACCCCCGAAGGCGTCAACCGCGCTTTCAAGAAGCTCGACACCATCAAGCAGGACATCGTCTGGTGGGATGCCGGCGCACAGCCGCCGCAGCTCCTCGCATCCAAGGAAGTGGTGATGACCACCGCCTGGAACGGCCGTATCCAGAACGCCATCGACAAGGACGGGGCGCCGTTCAAGATCGTCTGGAACAACCAGATCCTCGAATATGATATGATCGCCATTCCGAAGGGCGCCAAGAACCCGGATCTGGCCTACAAATACCTTGCCTATATCAGCCAGCCGGAAATCAACGCCAAGCTCGCCAGCTACATCACCTACGGGCCGGTGCGCATCGATGCGGCCTCCTTCGTCGCGCCGGACGCCCTGCCGAAATTGCCGAACGCACCTGACCACATGACTGCTTACCTGGTCGCCGATACCGAATTCTGGGGCGACTATGGCGAGGATCTGGTCAAGCGCTTCAACGCCTGGCTCGCGCAGTAGGGAAAAATGTCGGCGCTTGAGCACACGAAACTGGACCGGCCGCGGGCAAGCCGCGACTGGTCGGCCGCCGATTCCGGCACCGCAAGGTCGGTCGCGGCGGCGCTTCGCCGCGCCGATCTCGGCGACCGTCTGCGGTCGCTGGCGCTGGCGGCACCTTTGCTTGTGCTGCTGGCGCTGAGCTTCGGCATCCCGATCGTCCTGCTTCTGTCGCGCGCTGTTTATGATCCGACGATTGCCGACGCCTTGCCGCAGACCAGCCAGGCATTGGCCGGCTGGAACGGCACGGGACTGCCCGACGATGCTGCGTTCCTGGCCCTTGCCGCCGATCTCCGCAGCAATCAGGCCAAGGGCACCGCCTACGAACTCGCCAAGAGCCTGAACGCCCGTCTACCAGGTGCACGCAGCCAGGTGCTCAAGACGGTGCGTCAACTCGAGGCCGCCGACCGGCCGCCGCTGGAGGTGATGAAAGCGGTGCCGTTCTGGTCGGCGCCGGGCACATGGCCGGTCATCGAGAGCGGCACCCATAGCGTGACGTCGTTCTATCTGCTGAGCGCGCTTGACCTGCGCTGGAATGCCGATGGCGGCATCGAAAGAGTGCCACCCGAACAGGCGATCTTCGTGCAGGTGTTCCTGCGCACATTTTTGGTCGCCGCAGCGGTGACGCTGGCCACGCTGGTCCTGGGCTTCCCCCTCGCCTATCTCATCGCCAGCGTGCCCAAGGGCCTCGCCGCAATTCTCATCGTCGCGGTGCTGCTGCCGTTCTGGACGTCGATCCTGGTGCGAACCGCGGCCTGGACGGTGCTTCTGCAGAAATTCGGCCTGGTCAACGACCTGCTGCTGTGGCTCGGTGTCGCCGACGACCGGCTCGATTTGATGTACAGCCGCATCGGCCTGATCATCGCCATGACCCACATCCAGCTGCCGTTCACCCTGCTGCCGATCTACAGCGTCATGCGCACCATCCAGCCCTCGCAGATGAAGGCTGCCTATTCGCTCGGCGCAAAACCGTTCACCGCATTTCGCCGCGTCTACCTTCCACAGGTCTTTCCGGGCGTCATGGCCGGTTGCCTGCTCACCTTCATCCTTTGCCTCGGCTATTACATCACGCCGGCGCTGATCGGCGGCGCCAGCGACCAGCTGATCAGCAATTTCATCGCCAGCTATGTCAATGTCGAACTGAATTGGGAGATGGCGGCGGCGCTCAGCTTCATCCTGCTCGTCTTCACCCTGGCGCTGTTCGGCATCTTCGCCCGCATCCTCGGCCTCGACCGCCTCAAGCTGGTGTAGCCATGCTGCTGTCTCCCTATCCAACGACTGGCGAAAGAATCCGCATCGCACTGCTCTGGCTGTGGTGCGGCATGGTGATCCTGTTCCTCCTCGTGCCGATCCTCATTCCCGTTCCCTTGTCGTTCAACAGCGGCGCCTTCTTCATTTTTCCGCTGGAGGGAATTTCGACGCGCTGGTACGAGGTCGTGCTTGGAACCCAGCGCTGGCAAGCAGCAATCGGCAACAGCCTGATCGTTGCGTTCGGGACGACGCTGATCGCAACGATACTCGGCACGTTGACGGCGATTGCACTTTCAGACGAAAAATTTCCCGGCCGCCGCATCGTCATGCCGCTGCTGCTTTCGCCGCTGATCGTGCCGGTGGTGATCACCGCCGTCGGCTCGTATCTGTTCTATGCGCGCGTCGGCCTCGCCAGCACCTATGCCGGGATCATCCTGGCGCATACCGCGCTCGCCAGCCCCTTCGTCGTCGTCACGGTGGGGGCGAGCCTCTCCGGCTTCGACCGCAATCTGATGCGCGCCGCCGCCATCTCCGGAGCAAGGCCCATCACATCGTTCTTCAGGGTGATGCTGCCGCTGATCCTGCCCGGCGTGCTGTCAGGGGCGGCCTTCGCGTTCGTCACCTCGTTCGACGAGGTCGTCGTGGCGCAGTTTCTGGCCAGCGCCAATCAGCGCACCATGCCGCTCGAGATGTTCATCGGCCTGCGCGAGAAGCTGAGCCCGGCAATCACCGCTGCCGCGACGCTGATGATGGCACTGTCGATCGTCCTGCTCGTCGTTGCCAATCTTCTGGCCCGCCGTGGCAAGCAGCGACCGCGCATCGACTAGCTAGGAATGTCGTGCGGCGGTCGGCCAAAGCCTCCATAGGCTGCCCGCGTCAGGCCGCTTTACGATGCGATTTCCATGTCTCGTGGTGCTTGCCCCACGCCGACATGACTGCCATCGCATCGTTCAGGCTAAAGCCGAGCGGCGTGATCGAGTATTCCACGCGAGGGCGGTACCTCGTCATAGGCGCGCGGCTGATCAGCCCGTCGGCTTCCATCTGCCGCAATTGTTGCGTGAGCACCTTTTCGCTGGCCAAGCATAGCCGCATCGCACGCGCAACCAACATATTAAAGGAAATCCAAAAGCGGATGCCGTCGAGCGGAAGCTTATAGGGCTGCACAGTTTGTCTTGTTTGGCAGCCGTTGATCCAAGTGTCGGGCATCGCGCCTGCAGACAATGTCGTCTGCTACGCCATCAAATCCATTGCGGCAGCGAGATTTCGAACGAGGTTGCCGAAGGCGCAATGTCGTCTTTTCGACAAAAGGATCTCGTGGACGGAGTGGACCGACACGCCTTTCGTGCGAGCGGCTATGGTTACCAGATCGAAGTCAGCCAATTGATGCACTCGGGCAGCGGCGAACCCTACCGGATCGCGATCTGCGGCCGCGAGTCGACGGAACCGTGGCCGGAAGCGACGGCTCCGGTCGAGGCCGGCCTGCGCGAGAAGGCGATGGCCTTGGTCGGGCGGAGCTACGAGGAAGCAGGGCTGAGGCCGCAGCCGGACCTCGAAGTCGACATCACTCCGGCCGCAGGACTGGGACCTTTCGGACCTGACAATCTCGGATCCCGATCCGGGTGGCGGAACGCAATGTCCCACCTGCTTGTTGCACTTGACCTGACTTCCGGAGGGGCTTACGCCGTGGCGATGGCGAGCAACGCCTAAACGCGACCAGAGCGGACCGTAAAACCTCTTCACCGCGAGGAGTGGTCGTGTCCCACCGCGTGGTGTAGGTCGGCGATAGCGAAGCCGCTCGCGAGCGCCCTCAACAGCGCTGTAGCGAGC
>NZ_JBVVPZ010000043.1:0-57888 GCF_055811415.1 Mesorhizobium sp. WSM4846 | reverse complement strand
GGAGTAGGGGAGTAGGGGAGTAGGGCAGTAAGGCAGTAGGGGAAAAGTCGCCTCCGCTGCCTCATCCTATTCCCTACTCCCCTACTCCCTTACTCCCCTCTCTATGCGGCTAGATCGCGCAGCACATATTGCAGGATGCCGCCGTTCTTGAAGTAGTCGAGCTCGTCCAGCGTATCGATGCGGCAGATGATCGGAATGTTCTTCACCGTGCCGTCGCCATAAGTGATCTTCGCAATCATCTTTTGACGCGGCTTGATGGCGCTCAGTCCGTCGATTTCGACCAATTCGTCGCCCTTGAGGTTGAGCGAGGCCCATGAGGTGCCCTCCTCGAAGACGAAGGGGATGACCCCCATGCCGACCAGGTTCGAGCGGTGGATGCGCTCGAAGGACTGAGCGATGACCGCGCGAACACCCAACAGGTTGGTGCCCTTGGCCGCCCAGTCGCGCGACGAGCCGTTGCCGTATTCGACACCGGCGAAGATGACCAGCGGCACGCCTTCCTTCTTGTACTCCATGGCGGCGTCGTAGATCGATTTCTCTTCCTTCGACGGATAGTGGATCGTGTAGCCGCCCTCGCGGCCGTTCTCGCCCAGCATGTGGTTGCGGATGCGGATATTGGCGAAGGTGCCGCGCATCATCACCTCGTGATTGCCGCGCCGTGTGCCGTATTGATTGAAGTCGGCAACGCCGACGCCATGATCGATGAGGTACTTGCCGGCCGGCGAGGCCGCCTTGATCGAGCCGGCCGGTGAGATGTGGTCGGTGGTGATCTTGTCGCCGAACAGGCCGAGCACGCGGGCGCCCTTGATGTCGCCGATCGTGCCGAAGCCCGATGTCATGCCAGCGAAGTAGGGCGGGTTCTGCACATAGGTCGAATTGTTGTCCCAGGAATAGGTCTGGCCTTCCGGCGCCTTGACGTCCTGCCAGTTTTCGTCGCCCTTGAAGACGTCGGCATATTTGCGGGCGAACAGTTCGCGCGTCACGTTCTTCTCGATGAACTCCTGGATCTCGACCGAGCTCGGCCAGATGTCCCTGAGGTAGACCGGGTTGCCGTCGCGGTCCTCGCCGAGCGGTTCGGTGGTCAGGTCCTTGGTCACGGTCCCGGCCAGCGCGTGGGCGACGACCAGCGGCGGCGAAGCGAGGTAGTTCGCCTGCACGTCGGGCGAGACGCGGCCTTCGAAATTGCGGTTGCCGGAAAGCACCGCGGCAGCGATCAAACCTTTGTCATTGATGGTTCTGGAGATCGGCGCCGGCAACGGGCCGGAATTGCCGATGCAGGTGGTGCAGCCGAAGCCGACCAGGTTGAAGCCGATCTGGTCGAGTTCCTTCTGCAGGCCGGATTTCTCCAGATATTCGGCGACGACCTGGCTGCCCGGCGCCAGCGATGTCTTGACCCACGGCTTCTGCTTGAGTCCGAGCCGGTTGGCGTTGCGTGCCAGCAGCCCGGCGCCGATCAGCACGCTCGGGTTCGAGGTGTTGGTGCAGGAGGTGATGGCGGCAATGACGACGTCGCCATGGCCAAGGTCGTAGTCGGTGCCCTCGACGGCATAGCGCCTGTCGATTTCGACCGCCTTCTTGTATTCGGTTTCCATCGCCTTGACAAAGCCGGCCGGAATGCCTTCAAGCGCGACCCTGCCTTCCGGACGTTTAGGGCCAGCCATCGACGGCACGACACTGCCGAGATCGAGCTCGAGCAGGTCGGTGAAGACCGGATCGGCCGAGCCGATATCGCGCCACATGCCTTGCGCCTTGGCGTATGCCTCGACCAGCGCGATGCGGTTTTCCTCGCGGCCGGACATGGTGAGGTAGCGGATGGTTTCGCCGTCGACGGGGAAGAAGCCGCAGGTGGCGCCATATTCGGGCGCCATGTTGCCGATGGTGGCGCGGTCGGCCAGCGTCATGTTGGACAGACCCGGACCGAAGAATTCGACGAACTTGCCGACGACGCCCTTCTTGCGCAGCATCTGGGTGACGGTGAGCACGAGATCGGTGGCGGTGACGCCTTCCCTGAGCCTGCCGGTGAGCCGGAAGCCGATGACTTCGGGCAACAGCATGGAGACGGGCTGGCCAAGCATCGCGGCCTCGGCCTCGATGCCGCCGACGCCCCAGCCGAGCACGCCAAGGCCGTTGATCATGGTGGTGTGCGAATCGGTGCCGACGCAGGTGTCGGGATAGGCGGTGGTTTCGCCGCCTTCAGTGTTGGTCCACACGACCTGGCCGAGATATTCGAGATTGACCTGGTGGCAGATGCCGGTGCCGGGCGGCACGACGCGGAAGTTGCGGAAGGCCTGCTGGCCCCATTTCAGGAATTTGTAGCGTTCTTCGTTGCGCTCGTACTCGAGCTCGACATTCCGGGCGAAAGCCAGCGGCGTGCCGAACTCATCGACGATGACCGAGTGGTCGATGACCAGGTCGACCGGCACCAGCGGATTGATCTTTTGCGGGTCGCCGCCGAGCGAGGCCATGGCATCGCGCATGGCGGCCAGGTCGACCACGGCCGGAACGCCGGTGAAATCCTGCATCAGCACGCGGGCCGGGCGATAGGCGATCTCGACCCCGGCGGTGCCCCTGTCGGTCAGCCAGCCGGCAACCGCCTGGATGCTCTCCTTGGTGACGGAACGGCCGTCCTCGTTGCGCAGCAGGTTCTCCAGCAGCACTTTCATCGAATAGGGCAACTGGGCGATGCCGGTGAGGCCGTTCTTCTCGGCCTCGACGAGGTCGTAATAAACATAGTCGGAGCCGCCCGCGGTCAGCGTGCGGCGGCAATTGAAACTATCGAGGGATTTTGACACGTGCGATCCGTCCTTGTCTGTTCAGCCTGAAAGGGAACGGACGCCGATGGCATGCAATCACGCGCAAAGGTGCGGGTACGGCCATTTCCGCTGTCCGTTCCCAGCCAACCCGAGCCGTTCAAGGCGGCGCGTGCGCTGGTTCGGCGCTAATTCGCTTCCCGTGCCGACCGCTGGCACGGATGCCCCGCATATAGAGAATTTCCTGGAATAGTTCTAGACAGTCGAACGGCTATTTTGTGCGATGCGGCAGCTGCCGTGGCGCGATGTTTTCGGGACGGGCATGGAATGCGGCTGATCGCCGAAAATCTGGGCGGCGAACGCGGCGGCGAGGCGGTTTTTTCCGGCATCAACTTTGCCCTTGGCAAAGGCCAGGCGCTGATCGTCACCGGGCCGAACGGCGCGGGGAAATCGACGCTGCTCAGGATAGTTGCCGGGCTGCTGCCGGTGGCGGCAGGCCGTTTGCTTGTCGAAGGTGGCGGTGAGGATTTTCCGTCGGTCGCCTCGGCCTGCCACTATCTCGGCCACCAGAACGCGATGAAGACGGCGCTGAGCGTGGCGGAAAATCTGCGCTTCTGGCGCGATTTTTCGGGCGCGGATTTTTTGAGCGCCGAAGAGGCGCTGGCAATGGTCGGGCTTGACGGTATCGGCCATCTGCCGTTCGGCTATCTCTCCACCGGGCAACGCCGCCGCGCGGCGATCGCAAAACTGCTGGTCAGCCGGCGGCCGCTGTGGCTGCTCGACGAGCCGACGGCCGGATTGGACAAGGCTTCGGAAGAGCGATTCGGCGGGCTGATGCGGGAGCATCTGGACGAGGGCGGAATCATCATCGCGGCGACGCATCTGCCACTGGGGTTGGAGGGGGCACAGGAATTGAGGATGGGGGAAACTCGGTAATGTCGGCGTTCCCGCCCCTGGGCAAGGGCATCTAAAACCATGCTAGCCCTCTTCCTGCGCGACATTCGCCTGAGTATCCGGGCCGGCGGCGGGGCGCTGACCGGCGTGATCTTCTTTCTCGCGGTAATCGCCACGATCCCCTTCGGCGTTGGGCCAGACCTCAATCTGCTTGCCCGCATCGGCCCGGCGATCCTGTGGATCGGCGCCTTGCTGGCTTGCCTGCTCGGTCTCGACCGATTGTTCCAGGCCGACCGGGAAGACGGCTCACTCGATCTGCTGGTGCTCGGCGACGACCGGCAGATGCTGGCGCTGACCGTGCTGACGAAATGCCTGGCGCATTGGGCAGGAAGCGTGCTGCCGCTGGTCATCGCCGCACCCCTGCTCGGCCTGTTCATGAATATGGAGCCGATCGGCATCGGCGCGACGGCGCTGACCCTTCTGGTCGGCACGCCGGCGATCACCTTCATCGGCGCTGCCGGTGCGGCGGTAGCGGTGGCACTGCCGCGCGGCGGGCTGCTGATCTCGGTGCTGGTGCTGCCGCTGACCATCCCGGTGCTGATCTTCGGCGTGTCGGCAAGCTATGGCGCGGTGGCGAACCCCGATCCGTTTCTGCAGCCTTTCCTCATTCTTGCCGCGCTGACCTTGTTTCTTGCCGTGCTGGGGCCGGTTGCGGCAGCGTTGGCGCTGCGCCATGGAACCGACTGATGAGGCCGGCCGCCGTTGGTGATTACAGGGCGTCAAAGGCTGCGGCGCTGCTGTCGATTGCGAAGCCGATGGCGCAAGGTTAAAGGAAGGCATGTTGGAACGAAGCGAAATGGTCCGGCTAAAAGGTTTTGCACCGGAGGAGCGATCCATATGAGCGCGCATGCGCTCTATGTGACCGCTGCCTATGCCATCACGGCCGTGGTGCTGGCCGGACTGATCGGCTGGATCCTGCTCGACCAGCGTGCACGCAGACGAGACCTCGCCGAGCTGGAAGCGTCCGGCGTGCGGCGGCGCTCCGACAAGGCGGTGAAATCATGAGCATGGAAACGGAGACGCCGGCGCGCTCACGCCGCCTGATCGTGCTGTTGCCGCTGCTGATTTTTCTCGGGCTGGCGGGGCTGTTCCTGACGCAGCTGCTGTCCGGCCGCGACACTTCAGAAGTGCCATCGGCGCTGATCGGCCTGCCGGCGCCGCAGACCAATCTGCCGGCGCTGGAGGGCATGAATTTGCCGGGGCTCGATTCCAGGCAGTTCGCCGGCAAGGTCACGCTCGTCAACGTCTTCGCGTCGTGGTGCGGGCCGTGCCGCGACGAACATCCGCTGCTGCTGGCGCTGTCGCAGGACAAGCGCTTCGTCATCGCCGCCCTCAACTACAAGGACCAGCCGGAAAACGCCCGCCGGTTCCTCGGCGAGCTCGGCAACCCGTTCCAGGCGATCGGCGTCGATGCGGCGGGGCGCGCGGCGATCGACTGGGGGGTCTACGGCGTGCCGGAAACCTTCGTCGTCGGCAAGGACGGCAAGATCGCCTACAAGCATGTCGGCCCGCTGACGCCGGGCTCGGCACAAACGCTGCTGCTGCCCGAAATCGAAAAAGCGCTGGCGGCGCGTTGATATTCAGCTGGCCTGCAAAACGATTCGGCCTGACCTGGCTCTCTACGCGCCGCGGCGCGGCCGAGTTGCGCTACTCGACCGAAGATTCAGCCGTAGATCTGCTTGTGAACCTGGTAGAGCATTTCGCTGCGGTCGGCGCGCATGTCGGCCAGATCGCGGCTGGAAAACGAGTCGATTTCGGCGATGAGGCGGTTGTATTGCCGGCGCTTGGCGATGCTGGTGCGAGCGCGGCTCATGAGGCTGTCGAGAATCATAGCGAGGTTCCTTCTGTGCCGCATTGTTGCGGCAGGTTGTTCCTCCCTGATCGATACGCAGCATGACATAGTTATGGTGCGCTGCAAAAATAAGATGTTGCAATGCACCATTGCGCTGGGCGCATAGCCGGTTAACGGCGCATGACCCGTCATTTGGGTTTTGTCATCGATCTTGCCATATCGATCGCCGGCTGGCTTGATCGCGCCGGCACCAACATTGCACGACCGGGAGGAAACCATGACCGCGGAACACTACGAAATTCTCGATCCACGCTTTGCGCGGCTGTTCAACGGCAACGCACAGGTGGACAAGCTGTTCACCGGATGCCGGTGGGCGGAAGGGCCAGCCTGGTTTGCGGCCGGCCGTTATGTGGTCTGGTCCGACATTCCCAACAACCGCATGCTGCGCTACGACGAGACCGACGGCAGCGTCAGCGTGTTCCGGCAGCCGTCGGGCAATTCCAATGGCAACACCGTCGACCGGCAGGGCCGGCTGGTCACTTGCGAGCATTCGGGCCGCCGGGTCAGCCGCACCGGGCACGACGGTTCGATCACCACCATTGCCGACAAATGGCGCGGCAAGCGGCTGAACTCGCCCAACGATGCGGTGGTCAAGTCCGATGGTTCGATCTGGTTCACCGACCCGACCTACGGCATCGATACGGATTATGAGGGCGACAAGGCCGAGAGCGAGATCGGCGCCTGCCATGTCTACCGGGCCGATCCCGGCACCGGCGAGATCGAAGCGGTGATCACCGACATGGTCAGGCCCAACGGGCTCGCCTTCTCGCTCGACGAGAGCAAGCTCTACGTCGTCGATACCGGCCGCACGCATGGCGCGCAGAATCCGGCGCATATGCGGGTGTTCGATGTCGACGAGGCCGGCAAGAAGGTCTCCGGCGGAAAGGTCTTCGCCGATTGCACGGCCGGCCTGTTCGATGGTTTTAGGCTCGATGACCAGGGGCGGATTTGGACCAGTGCCGCAGACGGCATCCATTGCTACGATCCGGACGGGACGCTGATCGGCAAGATCAAGGTGCCGGAAGTCGTCGCCAATTGCGTGTTCGGCGGCAACAAGCTGAACTGCCTCTACATCGCCGGCACGACCTCGCTCTACATGGTCCGGCTGATGGTCAACGGCGCAAAGACATTTTGAGCGGCCCTGGGTTTTCGAATAGGTCGCTGCGCGTGATTGGTTCGTCGGCGAGACCAATGTCGCGGCGTTGAGACGGAAGGGAAGTTTGCGAGAGGCTGCAAGACAGCGCCCGGACAGCGCCCCCCTCTGCCCTGCCGGGGATCTCCCCCACGTGGGGGGAGATCGGCAGCTTTGTCGCCGACGCCCTTAGCGTTCGCTCCGCCCGGGATAACGAAAGCACGGTGGCCGCCGCTTAACGCGACCGGATGAAATCGGCGAAGGCCGAAATGGCGTTGTGCATTGCCAGTTGGCTTGCCGGCTCCGACAGGATTCTGTCCACCTCCGGTGGCTTCTTGCCGAGCAGGGCGATTTCGAGCGCGGTATCTTCAAAAAGCGCGAAAGACATGGTGCGCATGATCTCGGCCAGCGCCGCGCGGGCAAACAGCGAGCGCGGCGAGGCGTGCACCAGCATGGCCGGCTTGCCGACAGCGGCGTCGCGCGACACCAGCCAGTCGAGCGCGTTCTTCAGCCCGCCCGGCACGCCATGGGCATATTCAGGGCAGGAGACGATCACACCGTCAGCGGCGGCGACCGCGTCGATCAGCGCGGATGCTTGCGGTGGCGTCCGCTCGGCTTCGTCATCCGGATTGAAAATCGGCAAGCGGCCAAGCCCGTCATAGACGGTGACACGGCAGCCAGTTGGCGCATTTTGCGCCAAACCCCCGGTCAACGCCGAATTGGTTGAGGCGGCGCGCAGGCTGCCAGAGATTGCAAGGATGTTGAGCAAAGGAATGGAGATCAAGCTTGGACGATTCGTTGCCGGGCACACTACCACATGGTGTGTTTGTATTCTTCGTCCAGCCAGCGGTCGGTCGCCTCGGCCGAATCGGCGAGCGCCAGCTGGTCGCGCAGGATCTGGCCGAGCGTCGGCAGCGTCGCGCGGTCGTACCAGGTTTCCGGCTTCCACAGATCGGAGCGCATGAAGGCCTTGGCGCAATGCATGTAGGCGGCCTTGACCGTCACCAGGACGACGCTTTGCGGTTCCTTGCCGTCGACGGCGAGCCGCTCGCGCAAAGCCGCATCGACGGTGATGCGGGCATCGCCGTTGACGCGCAGCGTCTCGTTCATGCCCGGGATGAGGAAGAGCAGCCCGACCGAAGGGTTGAGAAGAATGTTCTCCAGCGTGTCGAGCCGGTTGTTGCCCGGCCGGTCGGGGATGGCGATGGTCTTCTCGTCAAGCACGGCGGCAAAGCCCGGCCTGTCGCCCTTCGGCGTCACATCGGCATTGCCGGCGCCGTCGGAGGAGCCGATCAGCACGAAGGGGCTTTTGCCGATGAAGGAACGGCTGTGGCCATCCAGCGCCTTCAGTTCCTTGCGGATCGAGCCGTCGGTCGGGCGAGGCGTCTTATAGATCGTCGCGCGTGGTGACGAATTCCATGCCGTCTCCTTGATCGTTACTTGCCGGGCTTCCCTTCTGTTCCGGTCTCGCCTTCAAGCGAATGGCGCATGATCAGCGGCATCTGGCTGAAGGTGAAGAGAAGCGTGATGGGCATGATGCCCCAGACCTTGAAGGTAACCCAGGCGTCAGTGGAAAAATTCCGCCAGACGACTTCGTTGACAAGGGCCAGGAACAGGAAAAACAGGCCCCAGCGGAAAGTGAGTTTCTTCCAGCCCTCGGCATCGAGGCTGAAGGCCGAATCGAAGACGTAGCCGAGCAGCGACTTGCCGAAGAACAGGCCGCCGAGCAGCACGCCGCAGAACAGCATGTTGACGATTGTCGGCTTCATCTTGATGAAGATGTCGTCCTGCAGGTAGAGCGTCAGCGCGCCGAAGACGAAGACGACGACGCCCGACACCATCGGCATGATCGGCAAGGTGCGGGTGAGCAGCCAGGACGCGGCCAGCGCGATCGCGGTCGCGCCCATGAACAGGCCGGTGGCGACGAAGATCGGTCCGCCAAATTCGGCCAGCACCGGAAACTTCTGCGACAGCCATGCGCCACGGGCGTTGGCGAAGAAGAACACCATCAACGGGCCGAGCTCCAGCACCAGCTTGAGCAGCGGATTGACGCCTTCCTTCTTCTGTTTCTGCGGGTCGGACGGGTCGCGTTCGAGGATGCGCGGGTTCATAGGCTTTCCTTCTTGCGCATGATCCTGTCCAAAAAGTCTGCAACTTCCTGGGATCAAGCTTGTTATGCCACTCCAGCGATCGCCCTGGCGAACTCGCTTGCGGAGAATGGTTCGAGGTCGTCGACCTGTTCGCCGACGCCGATGAAATAAACCGGCAGTTTATGCTTTGCCGCAATCGCCACCAGAATACCGCCGCGTGCCGTGCCGTCCAGCTTGGTCATCACCAGGCCGTTGACGCCGGCGACATTGCGGAAGATCTCGACCTGGTTGAGCGCGTTCTGGCCGGTGGTGGCGTCGACCGTCTGCAGCACGGTGTGCGGCGCCTCCGGATCGAGCTTGCCCAGCACCCGGACGATCTTTTCGAGTTCCGCCATCAGCTCGGTCTTGTTCTGCAGCCGCCCGGCGGTGTCGATGATCAGCACGTCGGAGCCGGCTTGCCTGGCCTGTTCGAAGGCATCGTAAGCGAGGCCGGCGGCGTCGGCGCCAAGCTTCGAGGCGATGACCGGCGACTTGGTGCGCTCGCCCCAGATCTTCAATTGCTCGATCGCGGCGGCACGGAACGTGTCGCCGGCGGCGAGCATCACCGACAGGCCGCCGTCGGTGAGCTTTGCCGCCAGCTTGCCGATGGTCGTGGTCTTGCCGGTGCCGTTGACGCCGACGACAAGGATGACATGCGGCTTGTGGCTGAGGTCGAGCTCCAGCGGCAAGGCGACATGGGTCAGCACCTTCTCCACCTCGGTCGCCATGATGGCGCGGACTTCCGTCTCGGAGACGTCCTTGCCGTAGCGGCTGGCAGCCAGCGAATCGGTGATGCGCAAAGCCGTCTCCATGCCGAGATCGGCGCGGATCAGCACGTCCTCCAGATCCTGCAGCGTGTTCTCGTCGAGCTTGCGCTTGGTGAAGACGCCGGCGATGTTGCCTGACAGTTCCCGGGAAGAGCGGGCGAGCCCCTCCTTCATGCGCTGGAACCACGAGCGTTTCGGTGCCGGTTCCGGCGCCTTCTGCGGCTCGGCTCTCTGCTCGACCTTCTTGGCGACGGTGACCTTGCCGGCAGCCGGCTTTGGCTCCGGCGGTGGTTGCGGAACGGCTTCAGGCTCGGGCGCGATCTCGGCAAGGACCGGCTTCGCCTCGATCGGCGCCGGCTGGCGAATGGGGGGCGGGATTTCGGCCGCCGGCGCCTCAGGCCCGGGCGCCGTCGAGGGAGCCTCGGCGGGCGGTGCGGCATCTTGCGCAGGTTTGCGCTGCCCCTCACCCTTACCCTCTCCCCGCAAGGAACGGGGAGAGGGGGGCGTCAGCGCAGGCGCTTCTTCTTTGCCGCTGTCAAAAGGAGGCTCGGCGGGACGATCAGTACCCTTCTCCCCGTCACTATACGGGGAGAAGGTGCCGGCAGGCGGATGAGAGGCAGCGTCACGTTCGGATAACGGACCCTCAGTCTGGACGATCTCAGGCTGCGTCGGTGCTGGCTCAGGAATTTCCTCCAGCTCTGGCTCCGGAGGAGACTCGACGGGAGCCGCCGGAATCTCCTCTGGCGCCGGCTCCTCGGCAGGCGGCTGCAACTCCTCGACCGAAGCAGGTTCCGGCTGGATTTCAGGCTCGGGTGGAATCGTCGGAGCGGGCTCGGCCTCTTCAACAGCCGCCGGTTTCAGTGCCTCGAGCGCGTCCCATTTGATCGGCGGCAGCGGTGCGGTCTCGTCGATCCGCTCCTCGACCACTTCCTTCTTGCCGAACGAAAATATCTTCTTGAGAAAACCAGCCATGTTCTTGCGTCTCAGGCGGCGCGGGCGGCAAGCGGCGCCGCGATCAGCCGCGAGCCGTCATCGCCGGCGATAGCGGCCTCGACGATTTCGCCCGCCGCACCGTCGGAGACCGCAGCGAGCGTAAACCCTTCGGTGCGGCCGAGCCCGTCGCGCTCGACCAGGATCGACTGGCGTGTTCCGGCGAGCGAGGAAAGGTGGCTGCGATAGGCGGCGTCACCGGCGGCGCGCAGCCGTGCAGCACGCTGCTTGATCAGTTCGCGGCGAAGCTGCGGCATGCGCGCGGCGGGTGTGCCTTCGCGCGGCGAAAACGGAAAAACGTGGAGATGCGTCAGCCCGCATTCCTCGACGATCTCCAGCGATTTTTCGAACATGGCCTCAGTCTCGGTCGGGAAGCCGGCGATGATGTCGGCGCCGAAGACGATGCCGGGACGCAATTTGCGCAAATCCTGGCAAAAACGGATCGACTGATCCCGGTTGTGCCGGCGCTTCATCCGCTTCAGGATCATGTCGTCACCGGACTGCAGCGACAGATGCAGATGCGGCATCAGCCGAGGCTCGGTGGCGATGGCGTCGAGCAGATCGTCGTCAGCCTCGATCGAATCGATCGAGGAAAGGCGCAGGCGTTTCACGTCAGGCACCTGCTTCAGGATTGTCTTGACCAATTTGCCGAGCTTCGGGCTGCCCGGCAGGTCGGCGCCGAAACTGGTCATGTCGACGCCGGTCAGCACGATCTCGGCATAGCCATTGCCGCTCAGCCGCTTGACCTGCTCGACCACGGCGCCCATCGGCACCGAGCGCGAATTGCCGCGGCCATAGGGGATGATGCAGAAGGTGCAGCGGTGGCCGCAGCCGTTCTGAACCTGGACGAACGCCCGCGCCCGGCCTTCGATGGCGTCGACCATGTGGCCGGCCGTCTCGCGCACCGAAAAGATATCGTTGACGCGAGCCTTCTCGGTGTCGTTGACGCCGAAATCCGGCAGCGCGCGATAGGAATGCGCCTTCAGCTTTTCCTCGTTGCCAAGGACGAGATCGACCTCGTCCATGGCGACGAAATTCTGCGGCTCGGTCTGCGCGGCGCAGCCGGTGACGATGATGCGGGCGGCCGGATTCTCGCGGCGGGCCTTGCGGATCGACTGTTTTGCCTGGCGCACCGCCTCGCCGGTGACGGCGCAGGTGTTGAAGATGATGGCGCCGCCTTCCAGCGCGCCAAGGCCGGCACTTTCCGCCTCTCGCCGCATCACCTCGGATTCATAGGTGTTCAGCCGGCAGCCGAAGGTGACGACGTCAACACCTTTGGGAAGAGCGGGGCCCTTGGCAAGAGCGGCCATCAAGCGGCGCTTTCGGTGTCGCGGGCCCACACGCCGGTCGCCGGGTCGAAGCTGCCGGAAAATTCCCATTCGGCGGCACCGGTGAGGATGACGTGGTCGTCGCCGCGCCACTCGACATGCAAGGAGCCGCCGCCGGGCGTCACCAGGGAGACGCTGCGTCCGGTCCGCCTGGTGCGCGCCGCGGCGACGACGGCGGCACAAGCCGCCGTGCCGCAGGCCTTGGTCAGGCCGGCGCCGCGCTCCCAGGTGCGGATGACCATCGTCTCGGTCGAGGTCACCCGCGCGATGGTGATGTTGGCTCGTTCGGGGAAGATCGGGTGGTTTTCGAGCAGCGGACCGAAGCGGTCGAGCTCGTAGGACCAGACGTCGCGGTCGACCCAGAAGATGGCGTGCGGATTGCCCATCGACACGACCGAGGGCGAGTGCAGCACCGGCGCGTCGATCGGGCCGACCTGCAGCTCGATCATGCGGGTATCGCGGAATTCCTCGGCGAGCGGAATATCCTGCCAGCCAAAACGCGGCTTGCCCATGTCGACCGAGATCAGCCCGTCGGCATGTTCTTCGGCGTTGAGGATGCCGGCGACGGTCTCGAAGGCGAATGTCTTCTGGCCGGTCTCGGCGGCAAGTGCCTGCACCACGCAGCGCATGCCGTTGCCGCAGGCCTGCGCGCCGGTTCCGTCGGAATTCAGGATGTCGATGAAAAAGGCAGTGCCCGGCGTTCTGGCGTCGTGGATCGCCATGATCTGATCGAACTTCGTCGCGGCATCGGCATTGAGCGCAAGGGCGGCAGCCGGCGCCACCCGGTCGGCGCGACCGCGCATGTCGGCAACGATGATTTCGTTGCCGATGCCGTTCATCTTGGCGAAGGGGGCAGTGCTTGCCATGGATCGAAAGGTCTCATGCCGGTTTGGCGCCTATATGGCGGATAGCGGCCGGAATTACCAGTGCGAGACGCCAGCGCGCCGTGCGTCGACTTGGACGCACAAAGTGCGCTCCGACATTTTGAACCCGCGCATCGTGCCTTCTGAAAATCGATTCCGATTTTCGGGCCGATGCGTCTACGCCACAGCGAAGACGCCAAGCATGACCAGCAGGAAGATGATCAGCACGATGCCGATGAGAATGCGGGCGCCGGTGGCAGCGGCTCCGGCCAATGCCGGCATGCCAAGCAGGCTGGCCGCGGCCGCGATAATCAGAAGAATGATGATCCATTTGATCATAGGAAAATCCCTCGCAGCCGACGGTTGTGGACGACTACCAACGCGGTTGCGACGCCCCGGTTCCCCTGGGGCCGGGTCGCCTGCCTAGAGCGCCGGCACGTCCCAGACTTCGCCGGGACGCAGGGCGCGAAAGCGTTCTTGCGGGACACCTTGATCGTTGAGGGCCTCGCCCAGCTTTCTTGCCGGCTCGTCGATCGACTCGTTGGTGAGCCGGAACGTGCCCCAATGGCAGCCGGCGGCATAGGCGGCGTTGCACAACAGCAAGCCTTGCACTGCCTCCTCCGGGTTCTGGTGGTGTGGCGCCATGAACCAGCGCGGCTCGTAGGCGCCAATCGGCAGGATGGCGAGGCGGAAGCCGCCGTGCCTTTCGGCCATCAGCTGATAGTTGATGCCATCGTGGAAACCGGTGTCGCCGGCGAAATAGACCTTTCCGCCCGGCGTCTCGACCACAAAGCCCGCCCACAGCGCCATGCGCCGGTCTCGGGTGCCGCGTGCCGACCAGTGGTGCACCGGCTCGACATGGACGGCGACGTCGTTGCCGATCTCGACCCGTTCGCCCCAGTCATGCACGGAAAACCGCATGCCGGGAACGCCGGCATCGATGATGGCGTCGTTGCCAAGCGGCGTCAGCACCAGCGGGTCGTGCTTTGTCTTCAGCCGCTTCAGCGTGGCGAGGTCGAGATGATCGTAGTGGTTGTGGCTGACCAGCACGAGGTCGATCGGCGGCAGGCTGGAAAAGGCGATGCCGGGCGGATTGACCCGTTTCGGCCCGGCAAAGGGGAGCGGCGAGGCGCGCCGCGACCAGACCGGGTCGGTGAGGATGTTCAGGCCGGCTGTCTGGATGAGCAGCGTGGAATGGCCGACCATGGTCAGCCTCAGTTCGGAGCCGTCGATCCGTTTGGCCGGTGTCGCCTGATGAAACGGACTTGGATTCGCCGACGGCCATTTCGAGCGTTCGCCGCCCAGCTGCCACTTCAAAAGATCGGAAAAGCGGGCAGGCAACTTGCCGTTGGGATTGAAGAACAAGGTGCCGTCGAAATGATCGCTGGGCGGCCCGCTATAGTAGCGGTTGGCCGCCCTTTTCCTCGCAGCCAAGATTTCGCCTCCGGCAAGGTTCGGTTCATCAGAGATAGGACCGAAGCGGGCTGGCGCAAGCATTTGGCGGCCGGACGCCAGGGGCAGGCCTGTCCTGGCAAACCGCTGCGCAGTCTCGCGTCAGACCCCCAGGACAGGTTTTCGGGCGGCACGCATTTGTGGCAAAGTTGCAACAGGTGCCGCCGCAAATGCTATTTTAACCATACAGGGTTGAAATTTTGCCACCTTCTCCGTCTTGGTAAGGGGGATATTGTGCGGACGGCAGCCCGGCCGGACCCGACGGAGGTTTGAAATGAATTTTTCGAAAACCGGTCTGCTGGCCGTATCGCTGGCCGCGCTCTTTGCGAGCGGCTGTTCAACGTCACGGTTCTCGCCGATGGACCAGCAGCCGGCGCCGCTGCAAGCCGCGCCCTCCGGCACGGTGACCACAAACCAGCTGCCGCCGCCGGCGTCGCCTGGCACCGCCGACCCGTCGAAATTTCCGACGGCGCCGCAAGGCCCTCAGGTCGCCTCGCTGCCGCCGGACGGAACGGCTCCGGCCGGAGCCCCGGATCTTACCGCAAGCAGCGTCGCCGGCGTGTGGAAGGCCAGCGTGTCCGGCCAGAGCTGCCAGGTGGCGACGCCGCAGACCAAATTCGGCTCCGGCTATCGGGCTGGACCACTGCATTGCCCGGCGCCGATCGACGGCATCAAATCCTGGAACGTCGCCGGCAAGCAGTTGACGCTGTACGACGCGAATGGCGGCACGCTGGCACGGCTCTATTCCTCGGGCGGAGAGAAATTCGACGGCCAGACTTCCAACGGCCTGCCGATCTCGCTTACAAGAGGCTGACCCGCCCGCCCTTATTGTTTTTAGGCGATTCCGAAAACCGCTACACGCTTTCCCGGAATTGCTCTCTTTTGTTTTTACGCAATTCCGGACAGAAAACCGCTACACATTTTTCTTGGAATTGCTCCGGAACGACGTGACCGATGCATCTGCGTGACGGCCTTCAGACCCATGCGACCGTCCGGCAGCGTTACGACCATTGGGTCGATACGGGCGTGATCGACCGCGATCCGGCGCAGGAGCGGGTCGTCGCGGCACTCGATCGGTTGATCGACGAGATTTCGGCAAAACGGCTGGCGCACAAATCGAGCGCGCTGGGCTGGCTGTTCGCTCGCAAGCGCGAGACGCGCGAGGCCGTCAAGGGCCTCTATATCCACGGCGGCGTCGGCCGTGGCAAGACCATGCTGATGGACATGTTCTTCGAGCTGGTGCCGGTCCGGCGCAAGCGCCGTGTGCATTTCAACGACTTCATGGCCGATGTGCAGGACCGCATCCAGAAGCACCGGCAGGCGCGTAAAGAGGGCACCGTCAGGGAAGACGACCCGATCGCGCCGGTGGCCCGCGCGTTGGCCGAGGAAGCCTGGGTGCTGTGCTTCGACGAGTTTTCCGTCACCGACATCGCCGATGCGATGATCCTGTCGCGGCTGTTCTCGGCGCTGTTTGCCAACGGCGTCGTGCTGGTCGCCACGTCCAATGTCGCGCCGCAGGATCTCTACGGCGACGGCTTGAACCGCAAGCTTTTCCTTCCCTTCATCGGCATCCTGGAGCGGCATGCGCAGGTGATTGCCCTCGATGCCGACAAGGACTATCGGCTGGACAAGCTCAGCCGCCTGCCGGTCTATGTCACCCCTGCCGATGCCGCGGCCGATGCTGTCCTCAACGAGGCCTGGAAAGTGATGACGCATGGCAGGCCGACCCAGGCAGCGGCCCTGACGGTGAAGGGCCGGCAGATCGTCGTGCCGCGCGCCGCCGGCGACGCAGCGCGGTTTTCCTTTGCCGATCTCTGCGAAAACCCGCTCGGTGCCCGCGATTTCCTGGCGATTGCCAGCCGCTTCTCGACCGTCTTCATCGATCATGTGCCGGTGCTTGGCGAAGGCATGCGCAACGAGGCGAAGCGCTTCATCCTGCTGATCGACACGCTCTACGACCATCATGTGCGGCTGGTGGTGAGCGCCGCCGCACCGCCACCGCAGCTGTACACGGCCAAGCGCGGCAACGAGGTCTTCGAGTTCGAGCGCACCGCGTCGCGGCTGATCGAGATGCAGAGCCACGAATGGCTGGAAGACTGGGTGGAGAGGCAGAAGGCGCGGGTGGTGCCTGCGGAGGCGAGGCAGGTTCGGGCCTGAACCTCGTTTCGTAGCGTTCCGGCACACCCCCTCTGTCCTGCCGGACATCTCCCCCTCAAGGGGGGAGATCAGATGTCGCCTCGACCGTCGCCAGTTTCCAGCGTTGTGGAAGGAGCCCGTCGTCAAAACCGCCGATCTCCCCCCATGTGGGGGAGATGTCCGGCAGGACAGAGGGGGGCGCTGTCCCGCCGGCGTCTATAGTCGATACACATACATGACGAACGCCTCCGCCGGCCCGTGCGGCTCCTTCCGCGCCTCATAAAGCGCGCGCGCCGAGACATTGCGCGGCTCGATGCCGACCCAAGCCTCCTCGCAGCCATGCTTCCGGCCGAGCTCAAACATGGCGTCGAGCATCTTCGTCGCTATGCCCTGGCGCTGGAAGGCCCGCGCCACGCCGACTTCGTCGATGTAGAGTTCGTTCACCTTGTCCGGGTGGCGGTGGATGACGGCCGCGCATTGGCCGACGAATATGCCATCGGCCAATGCCACGATCATGAAATGACCTGATGAGGCCAGATAGGCGGCGAGCCGATCCGGCCTGACCGGTTCATCGAACACATCTTCGGCGACCGCTTCACAAGGGCGTCATCGCCGGGACACAGCCTTCTTATTTCCATCTTCATTGCGTAACTTTCCCAAGTCGGCTCAATTCTTTTGACGTTTACGTAAATCCCAATCCATCTAACCGATTGAAAAATCTCACTCCAAAATAATCGTTTGAATATTTTATGCGCCGGGGCTATTGGGTGCGGCGAAATCTTCGCGGCTTCCCCGCAGCATTCCGGCCTCCTTCCTCGACGCCGTCATCCAATTCCTTAAGGGATTGGGCGCCGTCACAGTCTAAAGGGAAAACATCCTGACATGGCACGCAACAAGATAGCGCTCATCGGCTCGGGCATGATCGGCGGCACGCTCGCCCACATGATCGGCCTCAAGGATCTCGGCGACGTTGTGCTGTTCGATATCGCCGAGGGCATCCCGCAAGGCAAAGGGCTGGATATCGCGCAGTCGTCGCCGGTTGATGGGTTCGATTCCAGGCTGACCGGCGTCAACGATTATGCCGGCATCGAGGGTGCCGACGTCTGCATCGTCACCGCCGGCGTGCCGCGCAAGCCCGGCATGAGCCGCGACGACCTTCTCGGCATCAATCTGAAGGTCATGGAGCAGGTTGGCGCGGGTCTCAAGAAATACGCGCCGAAAGCCTTCGTCATCTGCATCACCAACCCGCTCGACGCCATGGTCTGGGCGCTGCAGAAGTTTTCCGGCCTGCCGAAGAGCCATGTCGTGGGCATGGCCGGCGTGCTCGACAGTTCGCGCTTTCGCTATTTCCTGGCCGAAGAGTTCAAGGTGTCGGTCGAGGATGTCACCGCCTTCGTGCTCGGCGGCCATGGCGATTCCATGGTGCCGATGATCCGCTATTCGACGGTCGCCGGCATCCCGCTGCCCGACCTCATCAAGATGGGCTGGACCTCGAAGGAAAAGCTCGACCAGATCGTGCAGCGCACCCGCGACGGCGGCGCCGAGATCGTCGGCCTGCTCAAGACCGGCTCGGCCTTCTACGCACCGGCCGCCTCGGCGATCGCCATGGCCGAAGCCTATCTCAAGGACAAGAAGCGCGTGCTGCCCTGTGCTGCGCATCTCTCCGGCCAGTATGGTGTCAAGAACACCTATGTCGGCGTGCCGGTGGTGATCGGCGCCGGCGGTGTCGAGCGCGTCATCGAGATCGAGCTCGTTAAGGCCGAGCAGAAGATGTTCGACAATTCGGTGGCGGCGGTGCAGGGCCTGTGCGAGGCTTGCGTCAAGATCGCTCCGCAACTCGCCGCCAAATGATCCGAAGTGACCCGCCAGTAAAGTGATCTGGAGACAACGCGCATGAACATCCATGAATATCAGGGCAAGGCGCTGCTGAAGGGCTTTGGCGCACCGGTGGCCGAAGGCGTGCCGGTGTTTAGGGCAAGCGAGGCGGAAGCCGCCGGCAAGGCACTGCCCGGCCCGCTCTATGTGGTGAAAAGCCAGATCCATGCCGGCGGCCGCGGCAAGGGCAAGTTCAGGGAGCTTGGCCCCGACGCCAAGGGCGGCGTCAGGCTGGCGAAATCGGTGGCCGAGGTCGTCGCCAACGCCAAGGAAATGCTTGGCCACACGCTGGTCACCAAGCAGACCGGCCCGGCCGGCAAGCAGGTCAACCGCCTCTACATCGAGGACGGCGCCGACATCGAGCGCGAGCTCTATCTGTCGCTGCTGGTCGATCGCTCCGTCGGCCGCATCGCCTTCGTCGTTTCGACCGAGGGTGGCATGGATATCGAGGCGGTCGCCCACGACACGCCGGAAAAGATCATCACCGTCCCCATCGACCCGGAAAAAGGCATAACGGCGGATGATTTGAAAGAACTCAACGGCGCGCTGAAGCTCGACGGCGACGCCGCTAAGGACGGCGAGACGTTGTTCCCGATCCTCTACAAAGCCTTCGTCGAGAAGGACATGAGCCTGCTCGAAGTCAACCCGCTGATCGTCATGAAGGATGGCCGGTTGCGCGTGCTCGACGCAAAAGTGTCGTTCGACAACAACGCGCTGTTCCGCCATCCCGACGTGATGGAGCTGCGCGACATTACCGAAGAGGACGAGAAGGAGATCGAGGCGTCGAAATACGACCTCGCCTATGTCGCGCTCGACGGCAATATCGGCTGCATGGTCAACGGCGCAGGCCTCGCCATGGCGACGATGGATATCATCAAGCTCTACGGCGCCGAGCCCGCCAACTTCCTCGACGTCGGCGGCGGTGCGTCGAAGGAGAAGGTGACGGCGGCGTTCAAGATCATCACCAAGGACCCGGCGGTCAAAGGCATCCTGATCAATATCTTCGGCGGCATCATGAAGTGCGACATCATTGCCGAGGGCGTTATCGCGGCGGTCAAGGAAGTCGGCCTGCAAGTGCCGCTGGTGGTGCGGC
The DNA here is from genome assembly GCF_055811415.1 of Mesorhizobium sp. WSM4846. Lineage (NCBI taxonomy): Bacteria > Pseudomonadati > Pseudomonadota > Alphaproteobacteria > Hyphomicrobiales > Phyllobacteriaceae > Mesorhizobium > Mesorhizobium sp. WSM4846. The sequence goes on along the minus strand of NZ_JBVVPZ010000043.1, from coordinate 38,567 downwards.
TGGAAGGCACCAATGCCGAGCTCGGCAAGAAGATCATCAACGACAGCGGGCTCAACGTCGTCTCGGCCGATGACCTCGACGACGCGGCCAAGAAAATCGTGGCGGCGGTGAAGGGCTGATCTGGTGCCTCCGCACAAGATAAACCTGGTCGAGGCGGCGGATCAGAAGATCAAAAAGGTCTTCGATCCGCATATCGCCGGCGACGTCAACGACGCCCAGGTCAAGATCGCCAAGTTCGGCGATATCTTCGATTGGCACGCGCATGACAACGAGGACGAAGCGTTCCTGGTGCTGCGCGGCCGCATCGCCATCGATTTCCGCGACGGCACGGTGGAGCTTGGCAGCGGCGAGTTCATCGTCGTGCCGCGCGCCATTGAGCACCGGCCGCGCTCGCTGAGCGAACAGCCGGTGGTGCTGATGTTCGAGCCGGCGACGACGCTCAACACCGGCAACGCCAAGAGCGACCTCACAGTCGCCGATCTCAAGCGGCTTTAGGGAGCTTGTGCGGGGAAGAGAAATGAAGAACATCACTCTGGCGGTCGAAGACGAGGTTCTGGAGCAGGTCAAGCTGACGGCCGCTGAACAGGGCACGACCGTCGACGCCTTGGTGCGGGAGTTTTTCGCGACAGTGGCCGCGAAGCGCCATGCCAACGACGGGGCTCGGCAAGCCCTGCTTAGGCTTGCCTACGAGGCTTCAGGCGACATGGGCAGCAAGACTTGGAACCGGGCAGCTCTCCATGACCGCTGAGTGCCGCCTCGACACGAACATTCTCGTCTGTGCCGCCATCGGACACGATTCCAAGCGCGCGGAGTATGGCGCAATCATCGCCGCCGCCGAGCGCCTTGGCGTCAACACACTTTACACCGAAGACCTCAACCCCGGGCAGGCCTACGCTCCGTGGTCGCCGTCAACCCCTTCCGCACTCACTGATCAGGTCGTAAAAAAATGTCCATTCTCGTCGACAAGAACACCAAGGTGCTCGTGCAGGGCCTGACCGGCAAGACCGGCACGTTCCATACCGAACAGGCGCTGGCCTATCACGGGACAAATATGGTCGGCGGCATCCACCCGAAGAAGGGTGGCGAGACGTGGACCGGCGCCACGGGCGAGAGCTTGCCGATCTTTTCCACCGTCGCTGAAGGCAAGGCGAAGACCGGCGCCAATGCGTCAGTCGTCTATGTCCCGCCGGCGGGCGCCGCCGAGGCGATCCTGGAAGCGATCGAAGCCGAGATCCCGCTGATCATCTGTATCACCGAGGGCATCCCGGTGATCGACATGATCAAGGTCAAGGCGCGGCTCGACCGCTCGATGTCGAGGCTGATCGGTCCCAACTGCCCAGGCGTCCTGACCCCCGACGAATGCAAGATCGGCATCATGCCCGGCAACATCTTCCGCAAGGGCTCGGTCGGCGTTGTTTCCCGCTCGGGAACGCTTACCTATGAGGCAGTGTTCCAGACCACCAATGTCGGTCTCGGCCAGACCACCGCCGTCGGCATCGGTGGCGATCCCGTCAAAGGCACGGAGTTCATCGACGTGCTGGAGATGTTCCTCGCCGACGACGAGACCCAGTCGATCATCATGATCGGCGAGATCGGCGGCTCAGCCGAGGAAGACGCCGCGCAGTTCCTCAAGGACGAAGCCAGGCGTGGCCGCAAGAAGCCGATGGCCGGTTTCATCGCCGGGCGCACGGCCCCGGCCGGCCGCACCATGGGTCATGCCGGCGCGGTCATCTCAGGCGGCAAGGGCGGCGCGGAAGACAAGATCGCCGCCATGGAATCGGCCGGAATAAAGGTTTCGCCGTCGCCGGCCCGGCTCGGCACGACGCTGGTCGAAGCGATAAAAGGTTAAGGCAGTAAGGGAGTAGGGCAGTATGGGATTAGGGGAATAGGAAGAACGGGACGAACGATGGCAAGTGCCTGGTTTTCTCTACTGCCCTACTCCCTTACTGCCCTACTCCCCTCCAAAACAGGAGACGGAGCCAGGCTCCGCGGAAAAAATGGCAAGACAAGATCAGGCCAACGACCAATTTTCGCTTACCTCTTTTCTCTATGGCGGCAATGCCGATTATATCGACGCGCTCTACGCCGCCTATGAGGACGATCCCGCTTCGGTCGATCCCGAATGGCAGGATTTCTTCGCGGCGCTCAAGGACGACGCCGGCGATGTCCGCAAGAATGCCAAGGGCGCCTCATGGGCCAAGCCCTCGTGGCCGCTGCAGGCCAATGGCGAACTGGTGTCGGCGCTCGACGGCGATTGGGGCATCGTCGAGAAGCACATCGAGAAGAAGGTCCAGAACAAGGCAGTGATGAACGGCGTCGCCTTTTCCGACGCCGACGTCCATCAGGCGACGCGCGATTCCGTGCGCGCCATCATGATGATCCGCGCCTACCGCATGCGTGGCCATTTGCACGCCAATCTCGACCCGCTCGGCATCGCCAAGCTCGAGGATTACAACGAGCTGTCGCCGGAAAATTACGGCTTCACATCAGCCGACTACGACCGCCCGATCTTCCTCGACAATGTGCTCGGGCTCGAATTCGGCACCATCCGGCAGATGCTCGACATCCTGACCCGCACCTATTGCTCGACGCTCGGCGTCGAGTTCATGCATATTTCCGATCCCGAGGAGAAGGCCTGGATCCAGGCGCGCATCGAGGGCACCGACAAGGAGATCTCCTTCACCGCCGCCGGCAAGAAGGCGATCCTGCAGAAGCTGGTCGAGGCGGAAGGCTTCGAGCAGTTCATCGACGTCAAGTACAAGGGCACCAAGCGCTTCGGCCTCGACGGCGCCGAGGCGCTGATCCCGGCGCTGGAGCAGATCGTCAAGCGCGGCGGCCAGCTCGGCATGAAGGAGATCGTGCTCGGCATGGCGCATCGCGGCCGGCTGAACGTGCTCTCCCAGGTGATGGCCAAGCCGCACCGCGCCATCTTCCACGAGTTCAAGGGCGGCTCGGCCGCGCCCGACGAGGTCGAGGGCTCGGGCGACGTGAAGTACCATCTTGGTGCTTCGTCGGACCGCGAGTTCGACGGCAACAAGGTGCACCTGTCGCTGACCGCCAATCCATCGCACCTGGAAATCGTCGATCCGGTGGTGATGGGCAAGGCGCGGGCCAAGCAGGATTCTCTGTTCGGCCGCAGCCGCGAAGAGATCGTGCCGCTGGAAGAGCGCGCCAAGGTGCTGCCGCTGCTCCTGCATGGTGACGCCGCCTTTGCCGGCCAGGGCGTGATTGCCGAAATCCTCGGCTTGTCCGGCTTGCGCGGCCACCGCGTCGCCGGCACGCTGCACTTCATCATCAACAACCAGATCGGCTTCACCACCAACCCGCGCTTTTCGCGCTCGTCGCCCTATCCGTCGGATGTCGCCAAGATGATCGAGGCGCCGATCTTCCACGTCAATGGCGACGATCCGGAAGCCGTGGTCCATGCCACCAAGGTGGCCATCGAATTCCGCATGAGGTTCCACAAGCCTGTCGTGGTCGACATGTTCTGCTACCGCCGCTTCGGCCACAATGAGGGCGACGAACCGGCCTTCACCCAGCCGATCATGTATCGCAACATCCGCAACCACAAGACGACGGTGCAGATCTATGCCGACCGGCTGATCGCCGAAGGCCATATCGGCCAGGCCGAATTCGACAAGCTGAAGGCCGACTGGCGGGCACATCTCGAGCAGGAATTCGAGGTCGGCCAGCACTATAAGCCCAACAAGGCCGACTGGCTGGATGGCGCCTGGTCGGGCCTGCGCACAGCCGACAACCAGGACGAACAGCGGCGCGGCAAAACCGCCGTGCCGGTCAAGACGCTGAAGGAAATCGGCAAGAAGCTGACCGAGGTGCCGAAGGAATTCGAGGCGCACAGGACGATCATGCGGTTTCTCGAGAACCGCCGCCAGGCGATCGAGTCGGGCGAAGGCATCGACTGGTCGACGGCCGAGGCGCTGGCCTTCGGCGCCATCCTGCTCGACGGCAATCCGGTCCGGCTGTCCGGACAGGATTCGGAGCGCGGCACGTTCTCGCAACGCCACTCCGTGCTCTACGACCAGCGCGACGAGACACGCTACATCCCGCTCAACAATCTGTCGGCGGCGCAGGCCGGTTTCGAGGTCATCAACTCGATGCTGTCGGAAGAGGCCGTGCTCGGCTTCGAATATGGCTACAGCCTGGCCGAGCCGAAGGCGCTGACGCTTTGGGAAGCGCAGTTCGGCGATTTCGCCAACGGCGCCCAGGTGGTGTTCGACCAGTTCATCTCGTCGGGCGAGCGCAAGTGGCTCAGAATGTCGGGCCTCGTCTGCCTGTTGCCGCATGGCTATGAAGGCCAGGGGCCGGAACATTCGTCGGCCAGGCTCGAGCGATTCCTGCAGCTTTGCGCCGAAGACAACATGCAAGTGGCCTACTGCACGACGCCGGCCAACTACTTCCACATCCTGCGCCGGCAGTTGAAGCGGGATTTCCGCAAGCCGCTCATCCTGATGACGCCGAAGTCGCTGCTGCGCCACAAGCGGGCGGTGTCGACACTGCCGGAGATGTCGGGCGAAAGCGCGTTCCACCGGCTGTTGTGGGACGATGCCCAGCAACTCCCCGGCCAGGCGATCAAGCTCACCAAGGATTCGAAGATTCGCCGCGTCGTGCTCTGCTCGGGCAAGGTCTATTACGACCTCTACGAGGAGCGCGAGAAGCGCGGCATCAACGACATCTACCTGCTGCGCGTCGAACAGCTCTATCCGTTCCCGGCCAAGGCGCTGATCACCGAACTGTCACGCTTCCGCAACGCCGAGATGGTCTGGTGCCAGGAGGAGCCCAAGAATATGGGCGCCTGGTCGTTCATCGATCCGTATCTGGAATGGGTGCTGGCGCATATCGACGCCAAGCACCAGCGGGTGCGCTATACCGGCCGGCCGGCCGCCGCGTCGCCGGCGACCGGGTTGATGTCGAAGCATCTCGCCCAGCTTGCCGCCTTGCTCGAAGACGCGCTCGGTGAATAGAACAGAGTTCGGCGAATAGAACAGAACCGACAGAAGAACGGACAGGCACAATGGCTACCGAAATCCGCGTCCCCACTCTTGGCGAATCCGTCACCGAGGCGACCATCGGCAAATGGTTCAAGAAGGTGGGCGACGCGATCGCCACCGACGAGCCGCTGGTCGAACTCGAAACCGACAAGGTCACGGTCGAAGTGCCGGCCGCGGCCGCAGGAACGCTCAGCGAGATCGCCGTCAAGGAAGGCGAGACGGTCGAAGTCGGTGCTTTGCTCGGCATGATTTCGGCGGGCAACGGGGCAAAGGCGGCAGCACCCGAAGCCGCGAAGGCGTCAACATCCGAAGCGAAGCAGGACGCGGTAGCGCAGGCCTCGGCGCCGACCGCCGCAGCCACCGTCAAGCAAGCCGCGGCCGAGACCGCAAAGATCGCCGGCGATGCCGGGCCGATCGAGGCGCGCGCGATGCCGCCGGCGCCAGCGGCGGCGAAGCTGCTGGCCGAGAGCAATCTCGCGGTCGACCAGATCTCGGGTTCCGGCAAGCGCGGCCAGGTGCTCAAGGGTGACGTGCTCGACGCGATCGCCAAGGGCGCTCCGTCGCAGCCTTCCGAGACGCCGAAGGCCCCTGCACCGGTCGCCGCCCGTGCGCCGTCCTCGGCCGACGACGCGTCGCGTGAAGAGCGGGTGCGCATGACCAAGCTGCGGCAGACCATCGCCCGCCGCCTCAAGGAAGCGCAGTCGACCGCCGCCATGCTGACCACCTTCAACGAGGTGGACATGAGCGCGGTGATGGCGCTCAGGCACAAATACAAGGATGTGTTCGAGAAGAAGCACGGCGTGAAGCTGGGCTTCATGGGCTTCTTCACCAAGGCCGTCACCCATGCGCTGAAGGAAATCCCTTCCGTCAATGCCGAGATCGACGGCACCGACATCATCTTCAAGAACTACGCCCATATCGGCGTCGCAGTCGGCACCGAAAAAGGCCTCGTCGTGCCTGTCGTGCGCGATGCCGACCAGATGGGAATAGCCGAGATCGAGAAAGATATCGGCCGACTGGGCGTCGCCGCGCGTGATGGCAAGCTGTCGGTCGCCGACATGCAGGGCGGCACGTTTACGATTTCCAACGGCGGCGTTTACGGGTCGCTGATGTCGACGCCGATCCTCAACGCGCCGCAGTCGGGCATTCTGGGCATGCACAAGATCCAGGAGCGGCCGGTGGTGGTCGGCGGCCAGATCGTGATCCGGCCGATGATGTATCTGGCGCTCTCCTACGATCACCGCATCGTCGACGGCAAGGAAGCGGTGACCTTCCTGGTGCGGGTCAAGGAAAGCCTGGAGGATCCGGAACGGCTGGTGCTCGATCTCTAGGCCCGGTCGAGGTGAGCCGGAGAATGGATCTGCGCCACCGAATGAGTTCCTCTCGTTTGCACTCCGGAATGTTTTTCGCAGCTGTGCTCGCGGCCGGCATTGCGCAGACGGGATCGGCAGCCTTTGCCGCATGCCCGCTCGAACTCGCCGTCTATGGCGATGCCGAAAGTGCGGCCGAGATCGATTTCAGGCCGACCGGGGGATCGGCTGTCGTCACCAACACCTTCAAGATGGTGCTCGATAACGATGTCGTTCTCGACGGGATCGTCATGTGGACGCAAGGCGTGGCGCGGCCGCATGGTTCGCTGATGTACAAATGCCCGACAGGCGACGTCACCGGCGACGAGCTCGCCGCCTGCACGCTGTGGGAGGGGGTCGTCTACAGTGCGGATGACAAGGGCAACATCGCTCTGTTGCCGGCCGAAGGGGTAGATGCTCCGAAGACCCTGATCTTTCCCGACCTCGGACCGTCGCTGCAGAGGTCGACCGCCTATGGCGCCAACGGGTTTTCAAAGGTGCCGTGGGATGTTTTTTCGTTGAAGGGCTGTCAGGAATGAGCGCGCCCAAAAAAGTGCTGCTGGTGACCGGCGGCGGCCGCGGCATCGGCGCTGCCACATCCAGGCTTGCCGTCACGGCTGGATACCGTGTTGCGATCAACTACGCATCGAATGAGGCTGCTGCCACGGCGCTTGTCGAGGCAATCGAACAGGCCGGCGGCGAAGCGCTGGCCATCAAGGGCGACGTTGGCAGCGAGGCCGATATCCAGGCGATGTTCGAGAGGATCGATCATGTCTTCGGGCCGCTCGATGCGCTCGTCAACAACGCTGGCGTGGTCGACCAGAGGGCGCGTGTCGACGAAATGAGCGGAGCACGGCTGGAGCGCATGATGCGCATCAACGTCATTGGCCCCATGCTCTGTGCCCGCGAAGCGGTGAAGCGCATGTCGACCAGCCATGGCGGCAACGGCGGCGCCATCGTCAATGTCTCCTCGATTGCAGCGAGAATTGGCGGGCCGGGCGAATATGTCGACTACGCTGCCTCGAAGGGCGCGATCGATTCTTTCACGATCGGCCTGGCGCGCGAGGTAGCCGGCGAAGGCATTCGCGTCAACGCGGTCAGTCCAGGGATTGTCGATACCGAAATTCATGCCTCCGGCGGACAGCCGGATCGCGTCGAGAGGATGAGTCACGGCGTGCCGATGCAAAGGGCGGGGACCACCGAAGAGGTCGCCGCGGCAATTCTCTGGCTCCTGTCGGACGGGGCGTCCTATACGACAGGCGCGAATTTGGAAGTGGGCGGCGGCCGCTAATCCCAGCCAAGGCTGAGTGCAGACCAGAAGGATAAATCATGGCTTATGACGTCGTTATCATCGGATCGGGACCAGGCGGCTATGTCTGCGCCATCAAGGCGGCGCAGCTCGGCCTGAAAACGGCGGTGGTCGAGAAGAACCCGACCTTCGGCGGCACCTGCCTCAATATCGGCTGCATCCCGTCCAAGGCGCTGCTGCATGCCTCCGAGATTTTTTCTGAGGCCGGCCACTCCTTTGATACACTCGGCGTCGAAATCAGCAAGCCGAAGCTCAATTTGGAAAAGATGATGGCGCACAAGGACGCGACAGTGGCGTCCAACGTCAACGGCGTCGCCTTCCTGTTCAAGAAGAACAAGATCGACAGCTTTCGCGGCACCGGCAAGGTCCTGTCCGCCGGAAAAGTGTCGGTGACCGGCGAGGACGGCAAGGTCGAGGAGATCGAGACCGGGAACATCGTCATCGCCACCGGCTCCGACGTCGCCGGCATTCCGGGGGTAAAGGTCGACATCGACGAGAAGGTAATCATGTCGTCGACCGGCGCGTTGTCGCTGGGCAAGGTGCCGGGCCACCTGGTGGTGGTCGGCGGCGGCGTCATCGGGCTGGAGCTCGGCTCGGTATGGGCGCGGCTCGGCGCCAAGGTGACCGTCGTCGAGTTCCTCGACACCATTCTCGGCGGCATGGACGGCGAGGTCGCCAAACAGTTCCAGCGCATGCTGTCCAAGCAAGGCATCGAATTCAGGCTCGGCGCCAAGGTGACCGGTGTCGCCAAGGCCAAGAAGGGCGCCACCGTCACCTTCGAGCCGGTCAAGGGCGGCGCGGCCGAGACAATCGAGGCGGATGGGGTGCTGATCGCGACCGGACGCCGGGCCTATTCGGACAGTCTCGGGCTGAAGGATGCCGGGGTCGAGGTCGACGAGCGCGGCCGAGTCAAGACCGACGGCCATCTCACGACCAATGTCCCCGGCATCTACGCCATCGGCGACGTCATCGCCGGGCCGATGCTCGCCCACAAGGCCGAGGACGAGGGCGTGGCGGTGGCCGAGATCATTGCCGGCCAGGCCGGCCATGTAAATTACGGGGTGATCCCGAACGTCGTCTACACCAGTCCGGAAATCGCCTCGGTGGGCAAAACAGAGGAAGAGCTGAAGTCGGCCGGCATCGACTACAAGGCCGGCAAGTTTCCGTTCAGCGCCAATGGCCGGGCTCGCGCCATGCTGCATACCGACGGCTTCGTGAAGATCCTGGCGGACAAGCAGAGCGACCGCGTGCTCGGCGTCCACATCGTCGGCTTCGGCGCCGGCGAGATGATCCACGAGGCGGCGGTGCTGATGGAGTTCGGCGGCTCGTCGGAAGATCTTGCCCGCACCTGCCACGCCCATCCGACGATGTCGGAAGCGGTGAAGGAAGCGGCGCTGGCGACCTTCTTCAAGCCGATCCACATGTAGGCCTTCCCAAGGAACTCCCCGCAGCCATCTGACGGCTCAAAACAAAAACGGCCCGCTGAAAGCGGGCCGTTCGTATTTGAAGTCAGCAGCCGATCACTGCGGGGCTGGTGCGGGCGCCGGAGCAGGTGCTGGCTCTGCGGGTGCCGGAGCCGGAGCAGGCGCTGGTTCTGCTGGCGCCGGAGCGGGCGCTGGTTCTGCCGGCGCCGGGGCAGGTGCAGGCTCTGCAGGGGCCGGGGCAGGCGTCGGTTCAGCGGGCGCGGGCGCTGGCGCCGGGGCCGGCGTGGTTGCAGCTGGCGGTTCACCAGGCTCTGGCGCCTCACCGCTTGTTCCAAAAATATAATAAGCGACAATGGCCAGGATAACGACGACCAGGGCAATCAGCCAGCCGGTGCTGCCGCCACCCGACTTGGGAGGGGGGGTCGGAGTGGTGTACGGGTCGTTTGGATTCGCCATAAAAGTGTCCTCCGTGGATGAAAAGTATCAATCAACACACATCAACGCGCAATCGTTGAACAGGTTTCACGCTAGGAATCGAAAACGCCGAAAACAGGGCATTCTTCGCCGGGAATCGTTTGTCTGCAAGCACTTTACTCGCAAAACTCACCGTGATCGAGCCAAATTAGACCTTTCGACCGTCCTGTACTGAGACAAACCTCCGGCGACTCGGGCAAAGCGTCGCCCCGAATCACGCCTTGCCGAGTCTGCAACTCGACCGTGCAACTCAGTCGACGGCAGTGACGGTGTAGCCGGCCTTGCGGAAATCCTCGACCAGGCCCTCCGCGCCAGGGAGGTGCAGGGCGCCGACCGCCATGAACACGTTGCCCTTGGCGAGGATCGGCCTGGCATGGTCGATCATCACCTTGTTGCGGCTGGTGATCATGATTTCCTCGAAGGCGGCATAGCTTGCTGAATCGTCTTCGTCGCCAGGAAGGACGGCACGAAACAGCGGCCAGAGCATGCCGGTGTCGCCGCGCTGGTAAAGCACGATCATGGTTTCATTGACGTCGTTCACCCTGTCGCCGAGCTTCAGGGTGTCGACGAGGCCCTTCATGTGAAACGCAAGCGGCAGCGAGGCCATGGCGCGAAGCTGGTCGGCGACGGTCTCCAACCCATCGACGGCCTTGCCTGAGGCTTTGGCGTCCTCTGCAAGCCTGATGTCGAGCACCGGCGTGCCGCCGGCTTGGCGGGCCAGTTCACAGGCCGGGAGCGCGACCATGGTCGACAGCATCCACGGCTTCATCTTGGCAACGCTCGCCGGTGGAATGCCGCGCGCGTCGAGCGCCTTGTTCACCGCCGCCGCATCGTCCGGCGACAGCAGCGAGGACAGCGTGGTGCTGTCGGTGAACATCATCAGCTCCGGCTCTTTCAGGAACGCCGCCATCATCTTCTGCTTGTCGAGCACCTCCGTGGTCTCGATGACGACAGTGTCGGCGGCGTCAAAGGCCTTTTGCGCGGCGGGCGGCAGCGCGGTCACGCGCGGGTCGGTCATGTGCATGGTGCCGAACAGGAAGGACGGTCTTTCGCCCGCCTTTTCCAGTTTCCACAACAGGCCCCTGCCGTTCGGTGTCGCTGCCGCTTCCGTCTCGATCTTGCGGTAGGCGGCCGGGTCGTCCTTCTGTAAGGCCGACAGCATGTCGGCGCCGGCGCAGACCTGGGTTTCAGCCCTTGGGGTTTCAGCGCGCGCCTTGCCGGCGGCGAGCAGCGCGACGACGAGGAAAGTGAGGAAGAACAGGACGTTCAGCGCGACGAGCAGCTTTAGCGAAGCAAAGGCCGTGCGGTCGGCGATGGCAAGGACGCGTTTCATGGCTCGCTTTTAGAGACAAAGAACGGCGAAACGGTTAACCGGCGCGGCAAAATTGTCTCGGACATCGTTCCACGGCGCATATCCTGGCTGCAACTTTGCGAAATCATGCGTCGGCTACGCCCGCGGGTGGGCCGCTTCATAAATTTCGAGCAGCCTCGCAGTGTCGACGCCGGTATAGATCTGCGTCGTCGACAGGCTGGCGTGGCCCAAGAGTTCCTGGATGGTGCGCAGATCGCCGCCGCGCCCAAGCAGGTGTGTGGCGAAGGAATGGCGCAACGCATGCGGCGTGGCGGTGTCCGGCAGATTGAGCGCCGAGCGTAGCTTGGCCATGTCGCGCTGGACGATAGCCGGGTTGAGCGGCCCGCCGCGGGCGCCGCGAAACAGCAGGCCCTTCGGATCGAGATGATAGGGGCAGAGCCGCCGGTACTGGGCGATCGCCCGCAGCGCGACCGGCAGCACCGGCACCAGCCGCGTCTTGCCGCCCTTGCCGGTGACGCGCAGCACCGTTTCATCAGGCGACGACAGATCGGCGCCGGACAGGCCGAGCGCCTCGGAAATGCGCAGGCCCGAGCCGTAGAGCAGCGTCAGCACGGCGGCGTTGCGGGAGGCGATCCAGGGTTCCTCCGCCAGCTGGCCTTCCACCGAAACGACGTGTTTCGCATCGCTGGCCGTCAGCGGCTTGGGCAGCGACTTCGGCTGCCGTGGCGCGCGCAGTGCCGCAGCACCCGCCGCATTGACGAGGCCGCGCCGCTCCAGAAAGCGCAGCAGCGAGCGGATGCCGGCGAGCCCCCGCCCGAGCGTGCGAACGCCGGCGCCCCCGGCGCGGCGGGCAGCGAGAAAGCCGCGCAGATCGGCCGGGCGCAGAGCGGCGATATCCGAGATGCCGGGCGAGCCGCCGCAATGGCCGGTCAGGAAGTGCAGGAACTGGCGCGTGTCGCGCTCATAGGCTTCCACGGTTTCCGGCGACAGCCGGCGCTCGCGCGCCAGCATCTTGAGCCAGCTTTCGCGGGCCGCCTGAAGGTCTGGCTTGGCCGGGATGAGGAATTCCTGCATTGCGCTCTTCCGATATGCCGCTCTTCCATTTCCGGGCGATCTTCCGGCAGCCGGGTTAGGAAGCGGTGAAGAGCCGCGTCATTGAAATGACAAGAGCGTGGAGCTAGAGCAAGGCAAAGGATTTTTCCACCGATGACCAAACCGCAAAACCCTGTCCAGATGGCCGTGATCGGCGCCGCCCATGGCATCAAGGGCGAATTGCGCGTGAAAACCTTCACCGGCGATCCGCTGGCGCTGGCCGACTACGGGCCGCTCTATGCCAGGGACGGCCGCGCCTTCCAGATCGTCGACATCAGGCCGGCCAATAACGTCGTGGTGGTGCGCTTCAAAGGTACCAGCGACCGAAACGCTGCCGAGGCGCTCGCCGGCACGGAATTATTCGTCGACCGCTCGATGCTGCCGGACGACGGCGAAGAGGACGAGTTCTATCATGCCGATCTCGTCGGGCTGGCGGTCCGGGACGATACCGGTGCTGACATCGGCAAGGTCGTCGCCGTGCATAATTTCGGCGGTGGCGATATCCTCGACGTGATATTGGCGGGGCGCAAAGGCGTGCTGATCCCGTTCACGCAGGCTGCCGTTCCTGACGTGTCGATCAAGGACGGTTTCGTCCGCATCGATCCGGCGGCGGCGGGCTTGATCGATGACGAAGACAGCGATGCTCCTGGCAGCGATGGTTTCGACCCGAAGGGCAGGCCGCGCGGGCCGAAGGATGCCGGGGGCAACCGGTGAGTTTTTCCGCCTCGGTGCTGACGCTCTATCCCGAAATGTTTCCCGGCGCACTCGGCGTGTCGCTGGCCGGCCGGGCGCTGGAGGCCGGCACATGGTCGCTGGAAGCAATCCAGATCCGCGATTTCGCCACCGATCGCCATCGCACCGTCGACGACACGCCGGCCGGCGGCGGCGCCGGCATGGTGATGCGCGCCGACGTTCTGGCCAAGGCGATCGACCATAGCTCGCCACCGGGCGATCCACGGCCACGGCTGCTGATGAGTCCGCGTGGAAAACCGCTGACGCAGGTGCGGGTGCGCGAACTGGCCGCCGGGCCGGGTGTCGTCATCGTCTGCGGACGCTTCGAAGGCGTCGACCAGCGGGTGATTGACGCGCGGGGGCTGGAGGAGGCCTCGGTCGGCGACTTCATCCTCTCCGGCGGCGAGCCGGCAGCGCTGGTGCTGCTCGACGCCGTGGTGCGGCTGTTGCCCGGCGTGATGGGCAATACGGTGTCGGGCGATGAAGAGAGCTTTGAAAACGGCCTGCTCGAACATCCGCACTACACGCGGCCGCAGGAATTCGAGGGCCGGCAAATCCCCGAGGTTCTCACCTCGGGCAATCATCAGAAGATCGCCGCGTGGCGACGCGCCGAATCGGAAAGATTGACGAAGGAGCGGCGGCCGGACCTGTTAGCCGCTCAGCCCTTGGTGAAGTAATAGAAGGCAAGAAACACGCCGACCCCGACGACGAAGCCACGCACGGCAATTTGCGGCACGCGCTTGGCGATCCAGACGCCGGCATAGCCGCCCAGCGCGCCGCCCGGTATCATGACGATCGCCTGCCGCCAGGCGATGACGTCGCCGGAGACGAAGACCAGGATGGCTACTGCCGCGATGACCACGGCCAGCAGGTTCTTCAGCGCGTTGAGGCGGTGATAGTCGCCGGCCTGGGTGAGGCCGAGCGTCGCCAGCATCATGACGCCCATGCCGGCGCCGAAGAAGCCGCCATAGACGGCGGTGGCGAACTGCGCCAGGGAACCGACCAGCGAACCCACCGCGGCCTGACGGCCCGGCTTGGGCGCCGGCTTCAGCCACGGCCCGGCGGCGAACAGCGCGGTTGCCGCGAGCAGCAGCCAGGGCACCAGAACGCGGAACGACGGATTGTCGAGCGCCAGAAGGATGAGCGCACCGGCCAGCGCGCCAAAGGCCGAGATAAGGCCGAGCAGCAGCGCTGTGCGCCAGAAATGCTTGATGTCGGACCAGTAGGCCAGCGTCGAGGTGACGTAGCCGGGAAATTGCGTCAGCGACGAGGTGGCGTTGGCGACGATCGGCGGCAAGCCGACCAGCGACATGGCGCCAAAGGTTATGAACGTCCCGCCGCCGGCTATGGCATTGACGGCACCTGAGAGAAAGCCCGCGAAAAAGAGCAGGGCAGCATCGAGAACTGGCATGGAGGTGTTGCCGCCGGAGGAAAGTCACGTTCTGCCCGGCTTAAAAAGCTTGGGCCTTCAACGCAACCCCTGTGCCGGAAGATTGCGACGTTGACCAACGACCAAAAAAGAACGCGGCAAAGGCGTGACAAAGCGTCGAAATAGCTGTATGTGCGCGCCGAACCGGGAGAAAATCTGCCGGACCCGTCAACAATGACGGTGTAGTCGCCCCTGCCCGATGTTCTCGAACCCAGATGTTCTCGAACAAAGGGCATAGCCGAGCGGTCAATGGAACTGCAAGGCGAGTGTCGGACGCTCTGACTGTCGGAAGAACAAGAAGTGGATTTGTAGAGATGGATATCCTCCGTCAGCTCGAGGCCGAACAGGCCGCCAAGATCGTAGCCAAGCGCAAGCTTCCCGAATTCCAGCCCGGCGACACCGTACGCGTCCAGGTCCGCGTGACCGAAGGCACCCGCACCCGCGTCCAGGCCTATGAGGGCGTCGTCATCGCCCGCGCCGGCGCCGGTTTCCAGGAGAATTTCACCGTTCGCAAGATTTCCTACGGCGAAGGCGTGGAGCGCGTGTTCCCGGTCTTTTCGCCGATGGTCGAGGGCGTCGAGATCGTGCGCCGCGGCAAGGTGCGCCGCGCCAAGCTCTACTACCTGCGCGATCGCCGCGGCAAGTCGGCCCGCATTTCGGAAAACACCGGCGTGCGCGCCCGCAAGCTGAACGATGAGGAGCGCGATGCGCTGAACGCCGAGAAGGCCCGCATCGAGGCCGAGAAGGTGGCAGCCGCTCAGGCGCTGGCCGCCGAGAAGGCCGCGCAGGAAGCCGCCGAGAAGAAGGCCGCCGACGAGGCCGCCAAGGCCGAGGAAGCCGCTGCCGCCGAATAAGGCGAATTCAAAAACCATGTTTCGGAAAGGCGGCTTCGGCCGCCTTTTTTGCCTCGCGGAATGGGTTTCGATTTTGCCGGGCCGCCGGTGCGCAATCGAAACGGATCGTTCCGTAATGCCGTGAAAGCATGGAATCCATTTTCGCGCGAAGCCGCATCAAGCCGGCTTGCAAGGCGCCTGCGGAAAGCTAAAGTCGGCGCCGGATTTCCTGCAAGTCTCGACCATGTCGAGGCCGTTCAAATGCTCGGGTGTACCATGATGAAATCGAAACTGCTGTTGGCCGGCCTGTTGGCTCTGGTACTTGCGCCCGTCGCCGCCCTGGCGCAGTCGCTGCCCGATCTCGGCGGCAAGAAGGTGGTGGTGGTGACGGAAAACGCCTATCCGCCGCTGCAGTTCATCGACCCCAAAACCGGCAAGCAGATCGGCTGGGAATATGACGCGATGAACGAGATCGCCAAGCGGCTGAATTTCCAGGTTGAGTACCAGAACACCTCCTGGGACGCGATGATCCAGGCGGTTTCCGACAACCAGTACAACATCGGCATGACCGGCATCACCATCAAGGACGATCGCAAGCAGAAGGTCGATTTCTCCGACCCCTATATGCGCTCGGAACAGTTCATGCTGGTGCGCGGCGACGAGAAGCGTTTCACCGACGCCAAGACGCTCGGCGCCTTCAAGGACGGGCTGATCGGCGCGCAAGCCGGCACCACGCCGTTCTACACCGCTGTCTACAGCGTGCTCGACGGCAATGAGCAGAACCCGCGCATAAAACTGTTCGAGACGTTCGGCGCCACGGTGCAGGCGCTGAAGACCGGCGACGTCGATGTCGTGCTGACCGACGGCACTGCCGGCAAGGGCTATGTCGAGGCGTCCAATGGCGGGCTGAAGCTGATCGGCGGACCACTCGGCACCGAGGATTTCGGCTTTATTTTTCCGAAAGGCTCGGATCTGGTGAAACCGGTCAATGCGGCCATCGCCGCGCTGAAGACCGACGGCACGCTCGATGCGCTCAATAAGAAATGGTTCCTTGATTACAAGATGGGGCAGTAGGACTTTTGTCGCGGACGTTGCGGGACGCGCAGGAACTCGCGCTGACTCTGTGCCCGTGCACCCCCCTCTGTCCTGCCGGACATCTCCCCCTCAAGGGGGGAGATTGGCTTTCGCATCGGCTTTCGCCAATTTTCAGCGCTGCAGAATGGGCGGCGACGTCAAGGCTGCCGATCTCCCCCCTTGAGGGGGAGATGGCCGGCAGGCCAGAGGGGGGTGGCCTGGCGCGACGTTGGTTCGTCGGCGCGCCCTGATGGCAACGCCCGCAGCTTCCACCGCCAAATCCGACTTCCCCTGGTGGCTCGCCGTGGCCGCGGCGCTCGCCCTGGCAGCCGCTATCTTCATCGCCGCGAGCGACCTCTATGCCCAGGTTTTCGCGACCGTCGCCAAGGGCATAGGCGTCACCGTGTTCGTCACAATGGTCGCCTTCGCGCTGGCCTCGGCAATCGGGCTCGCCATTGCGCTGATGGGGCTGTCGGGGTCGCGCTGGCTGCGCCAGATCGCGCGCTTTTATGTCGAGATCATTCGCGGCGTGCCAATGCTGGTGCTGTTGTTCTGGATCGCCTTCGCCGGCGCGCCGGCCTTCGTCGCTGGATGGAACGCGCTGACGGCGCCGCTGCAAAGCGCCGGCCTGTTCGGCGAGCTAATGATACGCGACGTATCGTTGCTATGGCGCGCCATCATGGCGCTGACCATCGGCTATTCGGCCTTCATCTCGGAGGTCTTCCGCGCCGGCATCGAGGCGGTCGAGAAGGGCCAGATCGAGGCCGCGAAGGCGCTGGGGCTGACGCGCACCCAGCGTTTTCGGCTGATCGTCTTTCCGCAGGCGATCCGCACCATCCTGCCGCCGCTCGGCAATGATTTCGTCGCCATGGTCAAGGATTCCTCGCTGGTCTCGGTGCTCGGCGTCGCCGACATCACCCAGATGGGCAAGATCTATGCAGCCGGCTCGTTCCGCTTCTTCGAGACCTATTCGATCGTCGCTTATATCTATCTCATCCTGACGGTCGGCCTGTCGCTGGCCTTGCGGGCGCTGGAGAAGCGGCTGCGCCGCCAGCATGAGCAATAACCGGCAGGCGAAGGCGGCGCTACGATTGCGGCCAATACATTTTGGGGGGTCAGTTCCATGAACATCGACAAAGCCTATGCGGCGCTGGATGC
The DNA here is from genome assembly GCF_055811415.1 of Mesorhizobium sp. WSM4846. Taxonomy (NCBI): domain Bacteria; kingdom Pseudomonadati; phylum Pseudomonadota; class Alphaproteobacteria; order Hyphomicrobiales; family Phyllobacteriaceae; genus Mesorhizobium; species Mesorhizobium sp. WSM4846. Next base: position 21,372 of record NZ_JBVVPZ010000043.1, on the reverse strand, counting down.
GGTCTATACGGCCGACACGCCGGAAGCGCTTGCCAAGGCCTACGCTGCCTGGGCTGCGACCTATGACAGCGAAACCGCCGCGCTCGGCTACCTCCTGCCGTTCCTGGTCGCCGCCTGGGTGGCGCGCCATGTGCCGTCAGGCGAGGGGCCGCTGCTCGACGCCGGCTGCGGCACCGGCCTGTCGGGACCGTCGCTCAAGGCGCTGGGCTATGAGGACATCGCCGGGCTCGACCTGTCGGCTGAAATGCTGAAAATCGCCGGCAGCCGGCAGGCTTACAGCGAGCTGAAACAGGCGATGCTCGGCGATCCGCTGCCTTGGCCGGATGGGCATTTCCGCGCCTTCTTCTCGACCGGTGTGTTCACCATCAGCCATGCACCGGCCTCCGGCCTGCATGAACTGGTGCGCATCACCAGGAAGGGCGGCCACGCCATCTTCACCGTTCGCGACCAGGTTTTTGCGAGCGGCGGGTTTCAGGCGACGTTCGACGAACTGGAACAGGCGAAAAAATGGCGGCCGGTCGAAGAAAGCCCGTGGTTCCGCTGCTACGCGATCGCCGAGCCCGAGGCGCTGGTGAAGTCATTTGTGTTCGAGGTGGTTTGAAGCGCCTTCTTCCTTCTCCCACAACAAGGGAGAAGGCAGAGCCGCGCCAGGCAGCCGCAATTGCCGAAAAGTCAAAACATTGATATGAGCCACGCCATGGAACAGCTTTTTGGCGATCCGGCTTACAAGGGTTTTGTGCTGCAGGACAGAAAACGCCTGCCGTCGCGATTCTCGGCGCGCGTTTCCGGCGCTCTGACCAGCCGACTTCGCTAGGCCGTGTTCGCCGGCTAGCCGGCGCCAGTCACTTCCCATTTTCATATCGACGGATTTACGCACATGAGCGCACCGCGCACCCTCTACGACAAGATGTTCGACGACCATGTCGTCGACCGCCAGGACGATGGCACCTGCCTGCTCTATATCGACCGTCACCTCGTCCATGAAGTGACCAGCCCGCAAGCTTTCGAAGGCCTGCGCATGACCGGCAGAAAGGTCCGCCATCCGGAAAAGACGCTGGCTGTGGTCGATCACAATGTGTCCACCTCGCCCGAGCGCAAGTTCGGCATCAAGAACGAGGAAAGCCGCATCCAGGTTGAGGCGCTGGCCAGGAACGCCAAGGATTTTGGCGTCGAATACTATTCCGAGAAGGATATCCGCCAGGGCATCGTCCACATCATCGGTCCGGAGCAGGGTTTTACGCTGCCCGGCATGACCATCGTCTGCGGCGACAGTCACACCTCGACGCATGGTGCGTTCGGCGCATTGGCGCACGGCATCGGCACGTCGGAAGTCGAGCATGTGCTGGCCACGCAGACGCTGATCCAGCGCAAGGCCAGGAACATGCTGGTGCGCGTCGACGGCGTGCTGCCGGAAGGCGTCACCGCCAAGGACATTATTTTGGCGATCATCGGCGAGATCGGCACTGCCGGCGGCACCGGCTACGTCATCGAATATGCCGGCGAAGCGATCCGCGCGCTGTCCATGGAAGGGCGCATGACCATCTGCAACATGTCGATCGAGGGCGGCGCCCGGGCCGGCCTGATCGCGCCTGACGAGACGACCTTTGCCTATGTCAAGGACAAGCCGCGCGCGCCGAAGGGCGAGGCATGGGACGCCGCGCTCGCCTACTGGAAGATGCTGCAGTCCGACGAGGGCGCGCATTTCGACAAGGTGGTCGTGCTCGACGCCGCGAAACTGCCGCCGATCGTCTCCTGGGGCTCCTCGCCCGAGGACGTCGTCTCGGTCCAGGGTATCGTGCCGAACCCCGACGATATCACCGATGAGAACAAGCGTACGTCCAAGCAGCGCGCGCTCGACTATATGGGCCTGACCCCAGGCACCAAGATCACCGATATCGCGCTCGACCGCGTCTTCATCGGCTCCTGCACCAACGGCCGCATCGAGGACCTGCGCGCTGTCGCCAAGGTGGTCGAGGGCAAGAAAGTCAGCCCTCACGTCGATGCGATGATCGTGCCGGGCTCCGGTCTGGTCAAGGCGCAGGCGGAGGCCGAAGGTCTCGACAAGATCTTTGTCGCTGCCGGCTTCGACTGGCGCGAGCCGGGCTGCTCGATGTGCCTTGCCATGAACGACGACCGGCTGAAGCCGCATGAGCGCTGCGCCTCGACCTCGAACCGCAATTTCGAGGGCCGTCAGGGTTTTAAGGGCCGCACCCATCTGGTGTCGCCGGCGATGGCGGCGGCGGCGGCGATCGCCGGCCATTTCGTCGACATCCGCGAGTGGAAATAACCCGATGACGAGTTGCCAGATTGAACCGCGATGCGGTTCGGGTTCTCTTCACGCCGGGCGCCTGACGAATTCGTGGAACTGCTCACGCCGGCCGGGTTCATCCTTTGCCACCACGAGCGCCAGCTGCCGTTCGTCGAACAGCTTGAACCATTCGTCCCATTCGACCAGTTCGTAGCCGCCGGCGTTGGCCGGGCGTTCGGCCTGGTCTTGGTCCTGATAGGCGTGCTGGCCGAAAACCAGCCTCAGCATGGCTTGCGTGCCTGTTTCGGGCGATACATCGACGATTGCCGGAAATCCGGCACGTGACGCGGCCCAAGAGCGAATTGCCTCGTGGTCGGTCAGCATGATCGTATCGGCCATGAAAGCGTCTCCATCGATTGCTGTTGGAAAACGCCGGTCGCGGGTTCAAGTTCCGTGCAGCGGCTTCGTGAGAGCCTCGCGCATATTCGACTTTGCTTAACCGCTTGTTTGGGCTTCCGCCCTAAGGTCTCTCTCACGGAAGCGTGGGGGTTCACGGTCCTTTGGACACCGGTCTGCTGACAGGGTTGCTCAACCCGACGATCGCGCTTGCGCTCGGCGCGGTGTTTCTCATGCTATGGTTTTATCAGCGTCACTGCCCCTATCTGGCGGTGCTCGCCGCCAGTTACTGGCTTTCGGCGGCCGGCTTCCTGCTGCAGTACTTCACCCTGCCCATCGGCATGGCGCCGACCAAACTGCTCTCCGTCACCTGCTTCACGATTGCCGCCAGCGGTCTCGCCGGCGCGATCGTGACACGCTATGGACGGCGCGTGCCCTTTGTTGCGATCGGCTTTCTGGCGAGCGGCGGCCTGGCCGCTTTTTGCTGGTTCATGTTCATCCAGCCCGGTCTCACCTGGCGAATCCTGGCGATGAATTTTGCTTTCGGCGGGCTCAGCCTGGTAGTCGCCGCCGAACTGCGCGTGGTGTGTGACAGGGGCCCGACGGAAATGATGCTGTTCGTGCTGTCGCTGCTTTCCGGGCTGAATTTCCTCGCGCGCACCCTTGTTATCGTCATCGCGCATGGACCCTACCAAAGCTATGACGGGTTCTATGCCTCGTCCTACTGGACGACGGCGCTGCTGTCGCATGCGCTGCTGTCGCTGCTCATTGCGCTTAGCCTGTTCTGCGCGGCTGCGCTCGACGTGATGAAAACGCTGAAGGCCGAGGCGTACACCGACCCGCTGTCTGGCCTGCTCAACCGGCGCGGCTTCGAGGAACGCGCCACGCATCTCCTGCGGCACTGCGCCACCGCCAAACTTCCGGTCGCGCTGGTGCTCGCCGACCTCGATCACTTCAAGGCAGTCAACGATCTGCACGGGCATGCGGCGGGTGATCGCGTGATCGCCGATTTCGCCGCCAAGCTTCGATCGGCTGCCGGCACCAGCTGCGTCGCCGGCCGAATCGGTGGCGAGGAGTTCGCCGTGCTTTTGCCGCTGAGCGACCTTGGCGCGGCAAGGCTGTTTGCTGAAGCCATTCGCACGGTCTATTCAGCAGGCAGCGTCGACGGGCTTCCGCCCGGCACAAGAGTAACGGCGAGCTTCGGCGTGGCGGCCCGCACCGGCGAGGAGGGGCTGGAGCCGCTGATGCGCCGCGCCGACGAGGCACTTTACAACGCCAAACGGAACGGCCGCGACAGCGTGCGGCTATCCTATGAACGGTCGCCCCATGGACGGTCGGAAACGGCGCTGGTCGTGGAGCCGCTCAAAGCCGGCTGATCGTCCACGTCTAGAGCATTTGCAGCCAAGGGAATCGCTTGGCGCCGCAGAAATCGCGCCAAACAAACAAACAGCGCGGGGTGCGCGGTTCAATCCGTCCTACGCCCACGTTAACGTCTTTTTCGCCCGTTCGTGATTTGCTGTCGCAGGGAGTGTGAAAGACCACATGGGCGGCGGCGCAGAGTTCATCCTTGCAATCAACCTGCTCGTCGCCGGCCTGCTGGCGGCCGCCTTCATGACCATATCGTTCAACGACGTGGCGCGCGCGCCGGCGCGCTGGCTGGTCTTCGGTTATCTGCTCGGGATGGCCTATTTCGCCATCGAGTTCAGCATTCCGCTCTTCGACAATGCACGACCCGCAGTCGTCGCGGGCTTCGCCGTTTTCCTGGGCGCCACCATCGCCTTCAATGGCGGGCTTGCCCATAAATACGGCGTGGCGCCGCCTTGGGTGCCGATGCTCGTCTTCCTGTTTGCGGCCACCGTGGCCGTGTATTTCGTGCAGGATCTGCCGCGCCAGTCGCTTACCCGCACGATGACCTACCAGCTTCCCTATGCCGCCATGCAGTTCGTCGGCGTCGGCATCGTCTGCTCGTCAAGGCAAAGACGCGACTGGCTCGACCATGCGCTGATGGCCGTCCTGGCGGCCAGCGCCCTGCAATTCGTGAGCAAGCCGTTCATCGCCCATGCCATGGGCGGCTGGGGAGCCAATCCGCAGGCCTATCTGCAGAGCAACTACGCTCTGGTGTCGCAATCGCTTGGCACGGTGTTTGCCATGACAATCGCGCTTCTCATCCTGATCATTCTGGTCCGCGACGTGCTCGCCGAAGCGACGTCGAAGTCGGAGACGGACACGCTGTCGAGGCTGCTCAACCGTGGCGGCTTCGAGCGTCATGCCGAGCTTGCGATGCGTGACGCCGTGCGCAGGGGTATTCCGGTCGCGCTGGTCATCGCCGACCTCGACCATTTCAAGAGCATCAACGACAGTTTCGGCCACGCATCCGGGGACCGGGTCATCGAGGCCTTTGCCGGCTTCCTGCGTGATGCGGCCGCCGAGCATCAAGTTGCCGGCCGCATCGGTGGTGAGGAATTCGCCATCATCCTGCCGGGAACCAACCTCGCCGCCGCGCGGCTCTTCGCCGAAGGGACGCGCAGCGCTTTCGGGGCGTTGCCGATCGACTGTCTGCCGGCGAACCATCGTTGCACCGCCAGCTTCGGCGTTGCCGAGCTCCACCCGACTGAGAATTTTTCCGACCTGCTGCGGCGCGCCGACGAAGCGCTCTATCAAGCGAAGGGCAGCGGACGCAATTGCGTGCGGATCTCGATAGGATCAATCGCCGCCCGGCAGCCGGCTGTCGCCAATGCCGGGCCGAAGATCAGCGGCAGGGGCTAAGCTCCGGCATCTCGCCGTCGGAAAGCCCGTACATATAGCTGCGGCCCTTGACGAAAACCGGCGGCCTGTAGCAGTCGCGGCTGCTGACATCGTCCGGTTCGTCTTGATAGACGATTTTGGGCCGGCCGGCGCCGACGTAATCCGACATTTCCTTGGCCAATTCGCCCTCGCCAACGAGGATGCGCTTGTAGCCGGCGGCGCTCTCGATGACGAGATTGCCGAACGAATCGGCATAGACGCGGTCGCGCGTCCCGGCGCGTGCCGGCGCTGCGAAGCCGATGGCCACCGCCACCAGGACGATGGCCATCGAGACGGGCGCCCGAAGGCGCGATCTGGCTGAATTCGAACGCATGGCGTCCCCCATTTGTCAGAGGCCGAGTCTTGCTCGAATCATAAATTAACCTTTTCTTAACCATTGTTAAGAGGCCAGCCCTGTTGGCCGCCAGGTCTCGGCAAACATGGTTAATATCCGCGGCCATCTTTCGGCCATGCTTGCCGCCACCATCGCAGCCGGCGCCGAGCGCGACATCGGTGATCTTGGCAAAGCATCGCGGCTGGATTGACGCGCAGGGAGGCAGCATATGGCGTTAGGCCGGACGTTTCGGGTGACCCTGGCCCTTTGTCCATTGCTGACCACAATTGCCTGCGTGTCTCAGACCAATGCGCCGAAGGCTGGAAATCCGCTCGCCGATTCACCGCAGCCGCGCACCGCGACCTACACTTGCGCCGATGGCGCCAGGATCACCGTCGAAAATCTCGGCACATCGGTGCGGGTGCTTGGCCCGGACGGCGCCAGCGAGGACCTGCCGGCCTCGCCAGCCAATCAAAACAGCCGCTTCGGCGCGGCGCATGACGCAATCGTGATCGACGGGCGCGACGCGCTGGTGATGAAGGGCGGGAGGACGCCGCTGACCTGCAAGCGCTAGGGGCATGCCGATATTCAGGTGAGGCCGGTCTGCAAACGGTGGTTTCCTGCGCTTCCGGTACTCACGTACCCAAAACTACGCTCCGTTCCGGTTCTCGGAACCACTGTTTTCGCCACGGCCTGACCTGAATCTCAACATGCCCCAAGTCGTAGGATCGAAACCACATACGCACCGCAGCGAACATTGCGCCGGCTTTGGGTCGCGCCCTAATCGATTGAAGCTAAACACTGCCTCGTTGTCAGACTAAATTACGTTTTCGAAACGATTTTCCGGCTTTGACGCGGTGCAAAAAGAGCATTAGAAACCGGGCTGTCCAAAGTCGCAACCGGAAGCGGTAATGCCGCATTTCCACCTGGGGCTCCAGAGACGCCGAACTGGGGGAGCCATGAGCAAATCACCAGCCACCCGCGAATTTGCCAGACGTGAACGGCCGCTTTCGCCGCATCTGACCGTCTATCGACCGCCGATCACGATGACGATGTCGATCATCCATCGCATCACCGGCGGGGCGCTCTATTTCGGCACGCTGCTGGTCGCGCTGTGGCTGATGGCGGCGGCGAGCTCGCAGTCCACCTTCGATGCCGTCAACTGGACCTTCGGCTCGTGGCTGGGGCGGCTGGTGCTGTTGTTCTATACCTGGGCGCTGATGCACCACATGCTGGGCGGCGTGCGCCATCTGATCTGGGACACCGGGGCCGGTCTTGAAAAGGACACCGCCTCCAGGGTCGCCTGGGCGGCGCTGGCCGGCTCGATCGTACTGACGCTGCTGATCTGGATCGCCGGCTACATGGCGCGGGGAGCCTGATCGTGAGCCACCACAACACCGACATGCGCACGCCGCTGGCCAAGGTCCGCGGCCTCGGCTCCGCCCGCGAGGGCACGGAGCATTTCTGGCGCCAGCGCCTGACGGCGATCGCCAACATTCCGCTGATCCTGTTCTTCGTCGGCTTTCTGATCGCGCTGAACGGCGCCGGCTATGCGCAAGTGCGCGCCGCACTTGCCAACCCGTTCGTGGCGCTGGTCCTGGCCCTGGTGCTGTTGTCTGGGCTCTACCATATGCGGCTCGGCATGCAGGCGATCATCGAGGATTATGTGCATGGCGAGGGCATGAGGCTGGCGCTGCTCGCCCTCAACACATTCTTTCCCGTAGTGGTCGGCGTCGCCTCGATCTTCGCCCTGCTCAAACTGGCATTTGGAGGCTGAAATTTTGGCCAAGGACGCGAACAACGCCAACACGGCGTCCGCCTACAGCTATGTCGACCACAAATTCGACGTGGTTGTGGTCGGCGCCGGCGGCGCCGGCCTGCGTGCCACGCTCGGCATGGCCGAACAGGGCCTGCGCACCGCCTGCATCACCAAGGTTTTCCCGACCCGATCGCACACTGTCGCCGCTCAGGGCGGCATCGCCGCCTCGCTGTCCAACATGGGCCCCGATTCCTGGCAGTGGCACATGTACGATACCGTGAAAGGATCGGACTGGCTCGGCGACGTCGACGCCATGGAATATCTGGTGCGCGAAGCACCCGCCGCCGTCTACGAGCTCGAGCATTACGGCGTGCCGTTCTCGCGCACCGAAGAGGGCAAGATCTACCAGCGGCCGTTCGGCGGCCATATGATGAATTTCGGCGACGGCCCGCCGGTGCAGCGCACCTGTGCGGCCGCCGACCGCACCGGCCACGCCATCCTGCACACGCTCTACGGCCAGTCGCTGAAGAACAACGCGCAGTTCTTCATCGAGTATTTCGCGCTCGACCTGATCATGGAGCCGGACGGCACCTGCACCGGCGTGGTCGCCTGGAACCTCGACGACGGTACCATCCACCGTTTTTCGGCAAAAATGGTGGTGCTGGCGACCGGCGGCTATGGCCGCGCCTATTTCTCGGCGACCTCGGCGCACACCTGCACCGGCGACGGCGGCGGCATGGCAGCGCGGGCCGGGCTGCCGCTGCAGGACATGGAATTCGTGCAGTTCCACCCGACCGGCATCTACGGCGCCGGCTGCCTGATCACCGAGGGCGCGCGCGGCGAGGGCGGCTATCTCGTCAACTCCGAGGGCGAGCGCTTCATGGAGCGCTATGCGCCGTCGGCCAAGGACCTTGCCTCGCGTGACGTGGTCTCGCGCTGCATGACGCTGGAGATTCGCGAGGGACGCGGCGTCGGCAAGAACAAGGACCATATTTTCCTCCACCTCGACCACCTCGATCCGGCCGTTTTGCACGAGCGACTTCCGGGTATTTCGGAGTCGGCAAAGATCTTTGCCGGCGTCGACCTGACCAAGGAGCCGATCCCGGTGCTGCCGACGGTCCACTACAATATGGGCGGCGTGCCGACCAACTACTGGGGCGAGGTGCTCAACCCTACCGCCTTGAACCCGGACCAGGTGTCGCCCGGGCTGATGGCGGTCGGCGAAGCCGGCTGCGCCTCCGTCCACGGCGCCAACCGGCTGGGCTCCAACTCGCTGATCGATCTGGTGGTGTTCGGCCGCGCGGCGGCGATCCGGGCCGGCCAGGTGATCGACCGCAACGCGGCGATCCCGTCGCCCAACGAAGCCTCGGTCGACAAGATCATGGACCGCTTCGACCGGCTGCGCCACGCCAACGGCTCGACGCCGACGGCGGTTTTGCGCGAAAAGATGCAGAAGGCGATGCAGGACGATGCGGCGGTGTTCCGCACCCAGGAATCGCTGCAAAGCGGCTGCAAGCGCATTTCGCAGATCTGGGGCGAGCTCAAGGACGTAAAAGTGTTCGACCGCTCGATGATCTGGAATTCCGACCTGGTCGAGACGCTGGAGCTGGAAAACCTGATGGCCAACGCCATCACCACGGTCTACGCCGCCGAGGCGCGCAAGGAGAGCCGTGGCGCACATGCGCGAGAAGATTTTTCGGCGCGCGACGATGCGAACTGGCGCAAGCACACGCTGTCCCGGCTCAGCGGGGCCGGCGAGGTGTCGCTCAGCTATCGGCCGGTGCACACCGAGCCGCTGCTTAGGGAAGCAGACGGCGGCATCAACCTGGCCAAGATCGCGCCCAAGGCCAGGGTGTATTGACGATGGCCGCCGTAAACGGGACTTGGTCCGGGCTGAAGCTCGTCATCCGAAAGGACCTGAGATAATGGTCGAACTCACCCTTCCGAAAAACTCAAAGATCAAGGCCGGAAAAACCTGGCCGAAGTCGGAGGCTGCGACCAATCTGCGGGAGTACCGCATCTACCGCTGGTCGCCGGACGATGACGAGAACCCGCGCATGGACACCTATTTCGTCGACATGGACGATTGCGGGCCGATGGTGCTCGACGCTCTGCTCTACATCAAGAACAAGATCGACCCGACGCTGACGCTGCGCCGCTCCTGCCGCGAGGGTATTTGCGGCTCCTGCGCCATGAATATCGACGGTTCCAACACGCTGGCCTGCACCAAGGGCTGCGACGACATTTCCGGCGCGATCAAGGTCTATCCGCTGCCGCATATGCCGGTGGTCAAGGACCTGGTGCCAGACCTGACCAATTTCTACGCCCAGCACGCCTCGATCGAGCCGTGGCTGAAGACGGTGTCGCCCGAACCGGCCAAGGAATGGCTGCAGAGCCATGAGGACCGCGAAAAGCTCGACGGGCTCTATGAATGCATCTTGTGCGCCTGCTGCTCGACCTCATGTCCGAGCTACTGGTGGAACGGCGACCGCTATCTCGGTCCGGCGACGCTGCTGCAGGCCTATCGCTGGCTGATCGATTCCCGGGACGAGGCCAAGGGCGAACGGCTCGACAATCTCGAAGACCCGTTCCGGCTCTATCGCTGCCACACCATCATGAACTGCGCCCAGACCTGTCCCAAGGGGCTGAACCCGGCCAAGGCGATCGCCGAGATCAAGAAGATGATGGTGGAGAGAAGGGTTTAGCTTCGGACGGGTTGCTGCAGGGATCATCTCGTCGGTAGTGATCCTTCGCGCCGGCGCTGTCCCGCCGACTTCAAAGGATAGCCGACCCATGACCGATACCGAACTCCCCATCCTCTCTCCCCTCGAAGCGCGCGTGCTCGGTTGCCTGATCGAAAAGAAGGAACTGACGCCCGACATCTACCCGCTGACGCTCAATGCGGCACTTGCCGCCGCCAACCAGAAGACGGCGCGGGAGCCGGTGATGTCGGTCGAGCTTGTCGAGGTGAGACGAGCGCTTGGCCAACTCGAGCACAAGGGGCTGGTCAGGCTGGTCTTTGCCTCGCGTGTCGAGCGCTACGAGCATGTCGTCGCGCAGCGCTTTTCGCTGACCTCGGCGCAGATTGCGCTGCTTGGGCTGCTGTTGCTGCGCGGTCCGCAAACCGCCTATGAATTGCTGGCGCGAAGCGAGCGCATGGCGCGATTGCCCTCCATCGACGAGCTTCGCAGCAATCTCGACCTGTTGATCGGTCGCAAGCCGCCGCTCGTTCAGCAGATCGATCGTGGTCCCGGCCAGCGTGAGGACCGCTATGTGCATCTCCTGGGCGGGCCGGTGCAGCTGTCGGCTGCCGCAGCGCCCTTGCAAGCGTCTTCGCCGGCCTCGGATCTCGAAGCGCGCGTGCAGACTCTCGAGGAAGAGGTCGCACAGCTGCGCGCACGCATCGGCGCGCTGACCGGCGACGGACGCTGATGACCTTTTGAGGTGTTGGAGGGACGTGAAGGATCGCCTACGCCCCACAAATGAAAACGCCGGCCTTGGAGCGGGCGTTTATCACCTCATGCCATCTGCTCAGCCGAGCTTGGCGTCGAGCGAAACCTTTATGGCGCCGAGTGCCTTCGAGACCGGGCATTCGGCCTTGGCCTTCTCGGCCAGCTCCTGGAACTTCGCCGCATCGATGCCCGGCACCTTGCCGACCAGCGTGAGCGCGCTGCCTGTGATCCCCGTGCCAGGAACCAGCGTCACCACCGCCTTGGCGTCGAGTTCGGTGGCGGGGGTGCCGTTCTCGGCCAGGAAGTGAGAGAACTGCATGGCGTAGCAGCCGGCATGCGCGGCGGCGATGAGTTCCTCCGGATTGGTGCCGGCCTTGCCGCTTTCATCCTCGAACCGCGCCTTGAACGAGTAGGGCGTGGCTTTCAGGGCCGCGCTCTGCGTGTCGAGCGTGCCCTTGCCCTCTTTCAGATTGCCTTTCCAGACGGCGTTTGCGGTGCGGTCCATGAAGTCCTCCTTGATTGTGGTGGCTGAGCCGTGATCGGCGTCTGGTCGACTATAGCGCGCGCGGGCACGAAGGCCACCCGTGCTTTCGCGCCAATGGCGACGCGTAAAAAAAATCCGCGTGCAAAAATGTCGACTTCCATCTGCCTCGGCCGTCCTGCGGGCGGCCACGGGTTTCGTGGCCGAATGGAGGACACCATGGATAATCTGTTTTCTGCTCACTGGAGAGACACTGGCCGAAAGGCGGCTGAACAGGAAGCCGACTGGTTGGCTCGGCAATTTTCCGGTTTCGGTCGACTGCTTGCTGCGGTCGCCATGATAGGGGTTGCGGTATCCCTTCTCGATTATGCAGCGGTCAAAAGCCCGGCTGGGACCTTGGTCGCGAACAGTTCGTCCCAACAAGGAAGATGAGAGATGAAATATGTTTGCCTGGTTTATGGTGAGGAAAAAGACCTTTACGCAATGAGCCCGGAAAGGCTGGCCAGGCTCGACGCCGACTCGCTCGCCTATGACAAATCGGTGGAGCAAAGCGGCCGGCTGATCATCGCGCAGGCGCTGCAATCGGTAAAAACCGCGAAAACCGTGCGCCGGCGCAAGGGCAAGCGGCTGATCACCGATGGTCCCTTCGCCGAGACCAAGGAGCAATTGCTCGGCTTTGTCATGATCGAGGCGGGGGATATCGACGAGGCGCTGGAGATTGCCGGCGGCATCCCGCTGGCCGAAATCGGCACGATCGAGGTCAGGGCGATCTACAGCGTACCGGGATCCTGAACATTATTCCGTTTGCGTCCGGCGGAATCAATTTCTTCGGCGGGCGCAACTTTTGCGTGTTGAAGCGAGACAGCACTTCTCCTATCGTCGTTGCGGTTGGGGATTTCGGGCATGCATATACTGATTGCTGCAATTGGGCTGTTGGGAGTGGCGGCGTTCTGGTGGTATCGGATGAAGGCCATGAACGATGCAGCGCGCGAGGTCGCGGACGTCGTCGGGCGGGTGCAAGGCAACATTCGGCGCAAGAGGTTGCGCAAGCAGGCGGCGCTCACACCGCTGACGGCGATCGACGATCCGGTCGTGGCGGCCGCGACGCTGATCACCGCCATCATTGCCGAGAACGGCCCTGTCCTGTCGCAGCGCGAAGCCGTGATTCGGTCGGTGATTTCGGAGATTGCAGACGACAAGAAGACCGATGAGGCCGTGGTCTACGCCAAATGGGCGGCGTCCCAGATCGACGATGCCACGATCGTCATCGACAAACTGGCGCCGTTCCTGCGCGAACGTCTCGATGTGACTGAGCGAAACGACTTGCTGCAGATGGTGAACCGCGCGGCGCAGGCTGGTGAGCAACCCCTAAAAATATCCGACCAGAGGATACTGCGGCTGCGCCAGAAGCTCGGCTTCGAGGTCAACTAAGGGTGTGCTGATATTCAGGTGATGCCGGCCCGTCAGTCGGGTTCAGATCGCCTCGCCCTTGAGCAGTTTCGGCGTGTCGCCGGACAGACCGGACGCCTGGCGGATGAAGAAATCCTTCAGCCGCGGCATGCGTTCGACGAGACCGAGGCCGATGTCGCGGACGGCGCGCAACGGGCCGATGTCGTTGGAAAACAGACGGTTCAGGACATCGGTGGTGATGCCCATCTGCAGCGTGTCGAAGCGCCGCCACTGCTGGTAGCGTTCGAGCACGTCGAGCGCACCGACATCCTGGCCGAGCCGGTCGGCCTCGACCACCACTTCGGCCAATGCCGCGACATCCTTGAAACCGAGATTGAGGCCCTGGCCGGCGATCGGGTGGATGCCGTGGGCGGCGTCGCCGGCGAGCGCAATGCGCGGCGCGACGAAATCGCGGGCGATGGTCAGGCCGAGCGGCCAGGCGCGCGGCCTGTCGGCGACGCGAATTTCGCCGAGCTTCAGGCCAAACCGCTGTTCCAGCTCGTGCTCGAAGACGAGGTCGTCGCCGTCGACCAGTTTTTCGGCGTCTTCCGACCGCTCGACCCAGACGATCGACGAGCGGTGGGTGCCGTCCTTGTCCGACTTGAGCGGCAGCGTGGCGAACGGGCCGGCTGGCAGAAAATGCTCTTCGGCGCGGCCATTATGCGGCCGTTCATGCGCGACGGTGCAGACGATGCCGGACTGGCCGTAGTCCCATTTCACCGTCTTGATGCCGGCCATGTCGCGCAGCTTCGAGTTGACGCCGTCGGCGGCGATCAGCAGCCGCGCCTTCAGCGTCGCGCCGTCGGCAAGATGCACGGTGATGCCGGCACCGTTGACGTCGAAGGCACTGACGGCGACGCCTTCGATGATGTCGATGCCGAGTGTTTCAGCGCGCCGGCGCAGGGCGCCGTTCAAATCTCTGTTGGCCACCATATGCGCAAACGCTTCGCCGGGCGCGACCTCGCCATCGAACGTGAGAAACACCGGGCGCAGCGGATCGGAGGTGCGCGAATCGGTGACAATCATCTCGGTGATCGCCTGCGCCTCGGGGGCGATCTCGGCCCAGACGCCGAGCTGTTCGAGCATGCGGCAAGCGGCAGCGGCGATCGCCGAGGCGCGGCCGTCCTTTTGCCAGATGCCGGCGGGCGCGGCGTCGACGACAGCGACGGCCAGGCTCGGTCGTGCCTGTTTCAGCGATACGGCGGCGGCAAGGCCGACATAGCCGGCGCCGGCGACCAGAATGTCGAGCGCGGTTCGGTTTTTTGCATCCGCCTTGTCGACCATGGCAAATTCCTTTCCGGCCAAATTCCTTTCCGGCCTTGACTGCCTGTCATTCCTGTCGGAAACCGCCATAACACTTTTGCGGCTTCTAAGTTCGCTTCGAGTGAAATATCAAAATCAGGCGAACTTCGGAATCAGAAGGACACGAGGGCGCGAAACATGACGGCGGCCATGGACGAGCTTCTCGGCATTCTCGACCTCGAGCAGCTGGAACACAACCTCTACCGTGGTCGCAGCCCCAAACTCGACTGGCAGCGTGTCTTCGGCGGCCAGACCATCGCCCAGGCGCTGGTCGCCGCCCAGCGAACGGTCGAGCCCGAACGCCACGTCCATTCGCTGCACGGCTATTTCATGCGGCCGGGCGACACCAAGGTGCCGATCATCTACCAGGTCGACCGCATCCGCGACGGCGGCTCCTTCACCACGCGGCGCGTCGTGGCGGTCCAGCACGGCCAGGCGATCTTTTCGCTGGAAGCCTCGTTCCAGCAGGACGAGGTCGGTCTCGAGCACCAGGTGCCAATGCCGCTGGACGTGCCGGCGCCCGACACATTGCTGTCGCAGCGCGAATTGATCGGCAAGTTCGGTGCGGCCGTGCCCGACGGCATCAGGCGCTACTGGGAGCGTGACCGGCCGATCGAGATGAAGCCGGTGATGCTGGAGCATTACACCAGCCGGGAGAAGCTGGAGCCGAAACAGAACATCTGGATCCGCACCACCGGCCCGGTTCCGGGCGATCGCGCCACGCAGGCGGCCGTGCTTGCCTATCTTTCCGACATGACGCTGCTCGATACCTCGACCTTTGCACATGGCCGCGCCATCTTCGATAGCGACATCCAGGCGGCGAGCCTCGATCACGCGATGTGGTTCCATCGCAGCCATCCACTCGACGACTGGATGCTCTACACGCAGGACAGCCCGTCGACGCAAGGGTCGCGGGGGTTCACGCGCGGGTCGCTGTTTGCCCGCGACGGCACGTTGATCGCCTCGGTTGCCCAGGAAGGCCTGATCAGGCTGAAGCGGCCGCCCGCGGAATAGGCAATTTTGCAAAATTGCCTATTTTTTAAACAGATGCGCTGCCGCGACTATGAACAGTCAGCCGACAAACCTTCCCCAAGTCGTTATTTAACAGCAGCTTAACACCCTGCTTCGGCAACTGGCACGGAGCTTGAATCCTAGCGGGCACTCTCCGGCTCTCATGGGGATCGGCGAAGTCGTGCAAACGCGGGGACCCGCAACAGTAAAGGGTGAAACCTTATGAAAATCGTGATGGCAATCATCAAGCCGTTCAAGCTCGACGAGGTGCGCGAAGCGCTCACCGCAGTCGGCATCCAGGGCCTGACCGTCACCGAAGTCAAAGGCTACGGGCGTCAGAAGGGACACACGGAAATCTATCGCGGGGCGGAATACGCGGTCAGCTTCCTGCCGAAGATCAAGATCGAAGTCGCGGTCGGCCTGGACATGGTCGACAAGGCCGTCGAAGCCATCACTGCGGCGGCCAAGACCGGTCAGATCGGCGACGGCAAGATCTTCGTTTTCGGCATCGACCAGGCGGTGCGCATTCGCACCGGCGAAACAGACACCGACGCGCTTTGAGCTGCGGAAACGTATTCCAATGGAGAGTTCAATGAATATTCCTTCTACTTTGAAGTCGGTGGCGCGCACCGCGCTGCTGGGCTCACTCGCTATCGCAGCGCTGGGCACGGTCGCCGCATTCGCGCAGGAAGCGGCGCCGGCCGCACCGGCCGCGCCAGCGGCGCCGGCCTTTACCGTCGACAAGGGCGACACGACGTGGATGATGATCTCCACGATCCTGGTGCTGCTGATGACCATTCCCGGCCTTGCCCTTTTCTACGGCGGCCTGGTTCGCGCCAAGAATATGCTGTCGGTGCTGATGCAGGTCTTCACCATCACCAGCGTGGTCATGATCGTCTGGGTTTTCTACGGCTACAGCCTTGCCTTCACCCCCGGCAACGCCTTCGTCGGCGGCCTTTCCAAGATGTTTCTCGCCGGCGTCGACGTGACGACGGTGTCGGAAACTTTTACCAAGGGCGTCGCCATTCCTGAGCTGGTGTTCGTCATCTTCCAGATGAGCTTCGCCTGCATCACGCCTGCCCTGATCGTCGGCGCCTTCGCCGAACGCGTC
The DNA here is from genome assembly GCF_055811415.1 of Mesorhizobium sp. WSM4846. NCBI lineage: Bacteria > Pseudomonadati > Pseudomonadota > Alphaproteobacteria > Hyphomicrobiales > Phyllobacteriaceae > Mesorhizobium > Mesorhizobium sp. WSM4846. Next base: position 5,045 of record NZ_JBVVPZ010000043.1, on the reverse strand, counting down.
AAGTTTTCGGCTGTGATCCTTTTCACCATCCTGTGGGTCACATTCGTCTACTTCCCGATCGCGCATATGGTCTGGTTCTGGGGCGGCCCGAGCGCTTACAGCGACCCGTCGGGGCTCATCTTCAGCTTCGGCGCCATCGACTTCGCCGGCGGCACCGTCGTTCACATCAATGCGGGCATCGCCGGCCTTGTCGGCGCGCTGATGATCGGCAAGCGCATCGGCTACAACAAGGACGTCATGGCGCCGCATTCGATGACACTGACCATGGTCGGCGCTTCGCTGCTGTGGGTCGGCTGGTTCGGCTTCAATGCCGGTTCGAACCTCGAAGCCAACGCCTATGCGGTGCTGGCCATGGTCAACACCTTCGTCGCCACAGCCGCGGCGGCAGTGACCTGGATCGTGCTTGAAACGCTGCTGCGCGGCAAAGCCTCCATGCTTGGCGCGGTTTCGGGCGCTGTTACCGGCCTTGTCGCCGTCACGCCCGCCGCCGGCTTTGGCGGACCGATGGGCGTCATCGTGCTCGGCATCGTCGCGAGCTGCGTCTGCTACTTCTTCGTCTCGGTCGTGAAGAACAAGTTCGGCTACGACGACAGCCTCGATGTCTTCGGCATCCACTGCGTCGGCGGCATCATCGGCGCGCTCGGCACCGGCATCCTGGTCAATCCCGCCCTCGGCGGCGCCGGCATCGTCGATTATTCGACGGCCGACTTCGCCGCCGGCTATGCCGGCACGGCGACCCAGTTGTGGTCGCAGTTCAAGGGTGTTCTGGTAACCGTCCTGTGGTCGGGCATCGGCAGCGCCATCCTCTACAAGATCGTCGATATGATCGTAGGCTTGCGCCCGACAGCCGATGCAGAGCGCGAAGGGCTCGACCTCACCGCGCATGGCGAAGCGGCCTATCACCCGTAAGCCAGGCCACCTGTGGGTCTTGTCTGGGGCGGCCTCGGTCGCCCAACACCTTCCCTCCCGTCGTGACGCTCCTGAAAAGGGCTCACGCATTGAGGCCCGGACCGGTTCCGGGCCTCTTTTTCGTGCGATGCCGCGCCGGTGGCAGTCCAGGCTCGGTCACAATCGCTTGATCGGGCGCCTGATCGATCTTGGGCGATGAAACATCGGCCGGGCCAGCCTGCCCGCCATTTGTGTGACCGGTTTCCACTCGGGGAGCGCCGGCACGCACCCATGGTTAATGCGGCCTTAACCTTCCCGCCGATAGTCTGGCATCCGAATCTGCCGGAGTGCGTCATGCGTCCGGCCAGTCCAAGACAGACGGGGAACGACGAATGCGTTCAGGGGCTTCAGCACCGCTTGCGCTGGCCGATACGGAGCACGGCATCAGGGCGTTCGCGCGGCGTCAGGTCGGCCGGCTGCTCGGCGCCGGCCTGTTTGCGCTGGTCGCCTTCGGCGTCGCCAGCCTCGCCACCTGGAATGTCGCCGACCCAAGCTTCTCCCATGCCACCGACAACATCGTCACCAACGCCATGGGCTATGTGGGCGCTGTCTTCTCCGACCTAGCCATGCAGTTCTTCGGCCTTGCTGCGGTCGCGGCGCTGGTGCCGGCGGTGGTGTGGGGATCTCTGCTGTTTTCGGCACGCGGCGTCGAGAGGCTGCCGAAGCGCGGGCTCGCCTGGTTCGGCTACGCGGTGCTTGCCGCGGCCATGGCCGGCTGCGTGGTGCCGCCCAAGACCTGGCCGCTGCCGACCGGTCTCGGCGGCGTGTTCGGCGACATGGTGCTCAAGATTCCCGGGCTCGTCGTCGGCGGCTATCCGACCGGTCTCATCGCCAGTGTGCTCGCCGTGCTCCTGGCCGCGCCGGCACTGTGGCTGTTTGCCTACGGCTCGGCGCTGATTGCACGCAGGAATGGTTTCGCCGTCCTGGAGCAACCGGCCGCAGCCTATCCGAGGAACCAGGACGACCTGCTTTTCGACAATGATGAGGACGAGGGCGACGAGGGCATTCTGGCGCTAGGCGCGATCACGCATTGGTGGCTATCGTTGCGGGCCTATCTCCGCCGCCGCGCCGCCCGCCGCCGCGAGCGCGACGATTTCGAACCGGAGCCGCGCGCCAGCGCCTGGCGGCGCGCTGCCGAACGGGTCGAATCGGCCGAATTCGCCGAATCGCGGATGAGTGCCGATGGCCGCGCCCGCGTCGAGCCGGAATTCTTCGCCGCCCTGGTCAACGACCGCAGCGCCTCGCTCGATCCCGACGACGCCGATGTTTTTGACAATGACGACGACATGGACTTTGCGCCGGAGCCCGTGGGCCAACGCAGCACTGCGCCCAATGCGAAGGTGCAGCCGTTCCGCTCCGATGCCGCCACCCGCGTCGCGGCGCCGGCGCCGCGGCCGGTTCCGGGCGCGCGCGTCCAGCGCGAAGCGCAGTCCTCGCTGATCGGCTCCGAACAATTCGAAATGCCGTCGCTGCATTTCCTGTCCGAGCCGAAGAACGTCGTGCGCGACGCCAGCCTGTCCAAAGATGCGCTCGAGCAGAATGCCCGCCTGCTCGAGGGCGTGCTGGAGGATTTCGGCGTCAAGGGCGAGATCATCCATGTCCGCCCCGGCCCGGTCGTCACGCTTTACGAGTTGGAACCGGCGCCCGGCATCAAATCGTCGCGGGTCATCGGCCTGTCCGACGACATCGCCCGCTCGATGAGCGCGATCGCCTGCCGCGTCGCCGTGGTGCCCGGCCGCAACGCCATCGGCATCGAACTGCCGAACGCAAAGCGCGAGACCGTCTATCTCAGGGAAATCATGGCCAGCCGCGATTTCGAGACCACCAAGGCCAAGTTGGCGCTGGCGCTCGGCAAGACCATCAACGGCGAGGCGGTCATCGTCGACATCGCCAAGATGCCGCACGTGCTGGTCGCCGGCACCACCGGCTCGGGCAAGTCGGTCGCCATCAACACCATGATCCTGTCACTGCTCTATCGACTGACGCCGCAGGACTGCCGGCTGATCATGATCGACCCGAAAATGCTGGAGCTCTCGGTCTATGACGGCATCCCGCATCTTTTGACGCCCGTCGTCACCGATCCGAAGAAGGCGGTGGTGGCGCTGAAATGGACCGTGCGCGAAATGGAGGACCGCTACCGCAAAATGTCGAAGGTCGGCGTCCGCAACATCGACGGTTTCAACGCGCGGGTGCAGCAGGCCGAGAAGAAGGGCGAAAAAATCTCGCGCACCGTGCAGACCGGCTTCGACCGGCAGACCGGCGAAGCGGTCTATGAGACGGAAAACCTCGATCTCGAGCCAATGCCCTACATCGTCGTCATCATCGACGAGATGGCCGATTTGATGATGGTCGCCGGCAAGGACATCGAAGGCGCGGTGCAGCGCCTGGCGCAGATGGCGCGCGCTGCCGGCATCCACGTCATCATGGCGACGCAGCGGCCGTCGGTCGACGTCATCACCGGCACGATCAAGGCCAACTTCCCGACCCGCATCTCCTTCCAGGTGACGTCGAAGATCGACAGCCGCACCATTCTGGGCGAACAGGGCGCCGAACAGCTGCTCGGCATGGGCGACATGCTCTACATGGCCGGCGGCGGCCGCATCCAGCGCGTGCACGGTCCCTTCGTTTCCGATGACGAGGTCGAGAAGATCGTCGCGCATCTGAAGCTGCAGGGCGTGCCGGAATATCTCGATGCCATTACCGAGGATGACGACGAGGACGACGATGAGCCGTCGGGCAAGGGTGGCTCGGGCGGTGGCGGCGGCAATTTCGAGGAGTCCGACGATCCCTACGACCAGGCGGTTGCGGTCGTGCTGCGTGACGGCAAAGCCTCGACCAGCTACATCCAGCGCCGGCTCGGCATCGGCTACAACCGCGCCGCCTCGATCATCGAGAAGATGGAGAAGGAAGGCATTGTCGGCCCGGCCAACCATGCCGGAAAACGCGAAATTCTGGTGCCGACGGAGGACGACAAGTTCTGATCCGCCCGCCAAGCCGACAGGATTTTCGCGGCTGCAACCTGACGGCAGCAACTTTGAACCTTCTGGCGCGTTTGCAACGACCAAGCGCTGTTCGGCCGCCAAACTTAAGCCCAACTGGGGGGCCAAACACTGCGACAACAGAAGAACCAGACGAGAGTAACCGGCATGAAAAACTCTTCTTTCGCCACGATCAGCGATTTTGCCCCGACCCGCCGCCAACTGCTTGGCCTCGGGCTGGTCCTGGCCGGCGCCGCGGCCATCAATGTCGTGCCCGGGGTCCAGTTGCTGGCGTCGGCGCAAGCGGCGGTGCCAGCCACCGCGCAGAAGATCGCCGACCATTTTTCCTCGGTCAAATCGATGGCCGGCGAATTCGTGCAGTTCGGACCCAAGGGCGAGCAGACCGGCGGCAAGTTCTTTCTGGAACGGCCGGGCAAGATACGCTTCAACTATGATGGGACGTCGAATTTCCGGGTGATTTCCGACGGCAAGTCGGTGGTCATCCTCAACAAGCGGCTGAAAACGTCCGATCTCTACCCATTGTCTAAAACGCCGCTCAAGCTGCTGCTCGACACCAGGATCGACCTCTCCGGCGGCCGCGTCAAAAGCGTCAAGGAAGAGAACGACGTCACCACCATCCAACTCGCCGACAAATCGGTGTTCGGCAGTTCGAAGATCACCATGATGTTCGATCCGAAAACCTACGAATTGCGCCAATGGACGATTACCGACGCGCAAGGCAAGGACACGACGGTGATGATCTTCAACGTCAGGGAAGGCGTAAGCTTCGCCCCCGACACTTTTGCCATCGACTATACGGCCAACCGCGAACTGAACACCAAGTCGCGGTAGGATCCGCTGTTATTCAGGTGACGCCGGCCTGCGAATGGCGGTTTCCTGCGCTTCCGGTGCTCACGTACTTTAAGTACGCTCCGCTCCGGTTCTCGGAACCCACCATTCTCGACTCGGCCTGACCTGAATCTCAGCGAATCCTGGTGCCAGCCCGGGGGGGGGGGGGGGGGGGGGCGGGGGGGTGTTTTTTTGTGGGGGGGGGGGGGGGGGGGGGGGGGGGGGGGGGGGGGGGGGGGGGGGGGGGGGGGGGGGGGGGGGGGGGGGGGG
>NZ_JBVVPZ010000042.1:0-58152 GCF_055811415.1 Mesorhizobium sp. WSM4846 | reverse complement strand
CGACTCAATCTCCTCTTACAACGAAGATTGAATCAGTGCTTCAGGACCGCTGCAACCCGGACTTTTTCAACACTATCGGTCGCTTTCGGACGAAAGCACTTCGGGTACCAAGCGTTAAATTTTGACCAACAGGCCACGCATGTCGACCATCAATCTTAATCAGATTGTTGTGTCCGCTCTGCCAACGCAAAAGCCTGCAAGTTCCTCGATTTGCCAATGGCTTGGTCAGCGTTCGCAATGATCGAGAAGAACGCCGCGCGAGCGATGTCCTTTTTTGACGCGTCCGGATGCTCCTTTTTTGCAGCCTTTAGGAGCTGTTTTGGTGTCATCTCTGGCGTCACTACCCGCATCAGCGTATCGCCAATCGCCTGCAATTCGGTCGGGTTCATAAGAGCATCCTCAATAATGGCCTGCTGGCTTAGTCTTATCTAAAGGTGCCTTCTCTGTGTCGTAGCGCTGGGGCAATCGGACCAACAACGAAGGCACGGGCTTGTCTTCATCCGGCGATACGGCGCCTTGTTGGCAACCCGAACCATTGTCCCCAGATCGCGTTCCTCCAGAAAAGAGAAAAGCCCGCCGCACCTTTCGGCACGGCGGGCTGTCCTCCCGGTCGCTTACGTCATTCGATAACTTTGACGATCTTACGCGTGCCCGGGTCAACGACAACGGTCCGGTTGTCGACGACAACGGTGCGGTATTTGGTGTTGGGGACTTCATGGAGCTCGACCGTCTCGGGCAGGGTTGAGCCGATGTTGAGCTCCACTCCAGGGATTTTCACCGATGCGAGCGGCTGCTTTTTCACGTATTCCCTGATGACCGTCTCCTGTTCAGGCTCGATGACTACGTCCTGAGCGGCAGCGGCACCGATGCCTGCCAGCAGCAGAAATCCCGCGGCTGCAGTGGAAAGATGCATTCTCATAACTGTCTCCTTCGTGAGGGCTGATGCGCTGAACGGGATCGCCTTAGCGCCCCAGGTATCCAACCTCAGGCAGCTGCATTTGTTCCCCTTGAGGGACTTTGGTCTGATGAGCGACAGGACCTAGTCTCGCCTGTTTTGGCGTAATAGGCCGGACATAGCGCCACCCGGAACCGCCGCTGCGCATAGTCGTTGCTCCCCTGCAAGTTCACGGGAAGGAGCCCATGGAAAATAGTGTCCACCAAGCCCGCTGGTTACTCGCTCCGGTCTTCGCAGTTTCGATCACATTCCTGGCGATTGGAATAATCGTTAGCTAGGGATCGTTAGCTAGGACCGACCGGACTTGACGATTGGACGGAGCGACGAACTGAGATCTGCGCAGCTAAGTCCCTTCCTGCGCTGATAAAGGACGACCCGCCATTCCTCGATTTGGCGGGTGGTCCGTGCGGCTGACCAAGTCCGCTCAGGAGGCGTGTCAGCGGTTTAAGGTCGCGAGGCACCATCACCTCACAGCAGGTCTTCGGCAACCCCGTCGAATTTCCTGAGGCCTATGCTTGGAGGCTTTCGCTTAAGAAGCCCCTGTTCACTTGCGGCCGCCTTGAAGGCATCGAACGCGGCTTGTTGGGTGCAGTGTCCAGCCAGGCATTCCTCGATCATTCGAATTGCTTCAAGTCGGGATGGCTTGTCCATGAATGGCCATGGTTGCTGAAGCGCCGTCTCAGCATCTGGGATCGACGCAATCAGCATCGATCTGTCATTCAGGTAGATTGTAATCGGAATAAACGCCGGCATCTTTGTCGCTCACCAGGATTGAAGGCGGCTAAACGCGAAGACAAGGCAGTGGTTGCATCGTTGTGAATTCAGAGCGCCGCTGTCCGATACGGGGGGACGATGGCGGACGAAGACGATGACTATGAACCGGTCCAAGCGAGAATTATCGGCATCGACGACCCTCTGAACGCGAGGATGATCCTGCGGCGTGTGTTTCCAGCCCTTCGTGATAGCTTCCGCCCTCACCGCGCCCTTGGCGATCGCCTGCTGAAATGCGATGTCTTTCGAAGCTCCAAGCGCGGCAAACGTCTCGTGCAGTCCAATCGTGTCGGCGCGGAGCTTCAAAAGGCTGTCGGAATATCGGCCAATGATCCGCGCCACCAGGTTTTAGGGATTGGTTTACCATCTCGGATCGCAGCTGTGATCGTGCCGTCGAAACGTTTGTCGCGTCACTTCCGATTCAGATAGGCCCGCAACTGGTCGGGCTCGCCGGAAAGCAGTTCATCGCGGGCTCGGGCAACATAGCCGCTCTGAACTGTGGTGAGCCCGATCACCCCACCTTCTCGGCGGCCAGTCACCCTGTTGACGCGGCCTACTACCTCCAATTCGGTCCTCGTTGGATTGGACCCACGGGCAAGGCGTTCAGAAAAAGCGGCACAGATCGCAACTTGTTGATCGGCAACAATGTTGGTGATCAGTCCGCCGAGTGCTCGCGCAACCAGGTCTCAGCCGTAAGATTGCGCACATCCCAACGAAGAGCGACCTGAAAGCCGCTCGGATCGCGCAGCGCCGGCATCTGTTCGACCGTGGCGACACCGCCGCCGTTGTAGGCCTGCCGGATGGCTTCTTCCAGCGGCCGAAACGCGGCCTCGTCGAGGTTCATGGCTGCAATGGCGTCCTTGACGTCGCCGCGCTCCAAGCTCTCCACCACACGGCGCAGAACGATGTTGGAGCGGATGTCGTCGATCGCCTCGAAAAACGCGGTCCGCAGCATCGGCTCATAGGTCGAGACAAGCTGTTCGAAACGATCACGGGGGGATAGGCGTTTGAGCATTCGTTCCGGACCTTAAAAGGAGACTGGTATGGATGTCTTGGCCCATCATTCGACGGAGCTTGTGGTGCTTCGCATCGCACTCATGGCAATTGCATCAATGGTTGCTGAGCAATCGGATGACCCAGATCGGGCATTGGCTGACATGGAAGAGCGGGCACTGTCCACGTTCGATCATATGGAGATCGATTTTTCCGGTTTCGAAGGGGACATCGCTGTTGCCAAGTCTCACATGCGGTCGTCGCTGGCGTCGCTCTTTTCTGGGATATCGCTCCGCGGCTAACCCGCCACGAAAGCGATATACGCGACCGGCGTCCCGGCCGGCGGGATCGGCCGTAGGTCCTTCATGACCAACTCGACGCCGTCGATGACGAGTGTGTCCGTCATGGCGGAGACGATCGAGGGTACTGCGAAAGTGATCTGGTTGTCGGTCGCCACAGTGAGGGTGCCGTCGACGTATTTCTGAGACACGCGGCGCATCACCGCATCGAGTGGATAGACCGTCGTCACTGGCTCGCCCGGTATCCATGGCGTCGACGGATCTGGCGGCGCTGTGACCGTGCGGGTTAGCATGACAACGCCCTGCTTGAACTCGCCGAGCATCTCGCTCGCGAACTCCTGATGCATCTCGTCATAAAAACCGGGCCATCAGACGACCAGAATATCGGGCAGGCCATACATCGCGCCGATCAGCGGCGCCAACAGCCCGTCTATGATAGTCGAGACGCATCCGGGGCAAAAATGTTGCCGTTGTCGCCGGGGTCAAAGAACTCCCGCTCGATGCCCTCAATACCTTCAGAGCCGAAGCGGTGTGTTTGCGGGCGAGATCGGAGAGTGTGGCCTTGGCCTGCTTCCTTGCCCGCGAGCGCGCTCCTGATGGCCTTCCAGCCCCTGTGCGCCGGCCGCCGCGCTGGTTGGTGGCCATGCTTTGATTTCCCTTTGATTTTCCGCCGTCTATTCAAACTCGCAGGCGAGATGAGCCGTATGTTGCCCATCCCGCCCCACGGTCTTTCGCTCGGGGTTATGCTTGCTGCCGAGATGGCCGCTTTGGCGCGGGTTCTCTGCTCGTCGTATTCAGCCCGTTCTGCGGCACCAACGGCCCGCTCACCTTCCTCTGACGCGCTAAGGCTTTCGTACGACTCCAGCAGCCATTCTAGCTCGGCTTTGATCTCAGCTCGGGTCATGCGGCCTTCCGCTTCTGCGCTTCCCGCTGCCAGTGCTTGGCAGCCGCTGGCGTAATTTGGCGCCAGCGACTCCCTCGTGCTTAGCTTCTTGATCAGCCGCCGCTGCCTCCCATTCAAGCCGCGCCAAATGGGCTTTGATCTCCTCAGGCTCGGCGTGCTCCAGCCCGACGACATTGTTCCTCGTTTCCTTCAATGCAACGATGATCTCGTCGAGCTTCGCATGGATGGCAGCGGTGTCGCGGTAACCCTGGATCAGTACGACCCCGGTAATCACTATCGCAGCTACAGAAAGCGCATAGGTGATTACGTTCGTGAGCCCGAAAGGAACCATCGCAGTGCACGCTATCATCGCGACGATCAGCACATAAAAACCGGGCGGACGGGATAGAAAGTCGGCGATCACAAAGAGAAATCGGTTCATGCGAATCCCCAATAAACCACGTAATCCCGATTGGGGCCGCATTTCGGGTGATCGTCAATGGCGCAAATCACGCAGCTTGATTGCGCCGCCGCGCCTCTTGCTGGCGTCGGCGCTCGTTGCGCTTGGCAGCCCAAGAGAAGTCGTCATGTTCCGATGAAAGGATCTTGGCGAACGCGCCGTCGGCGATCCACGAATTCAGGCTGTCCCGTTCGCCCGCATCTTCCGTGATCGTAGCCGAAACATCCCTGATTTCATGATGCAACAGGCTGATTTCGGCGCTTTCGCTATTCCGCGAGGCCCTGCGGGCGAGAATGATCGCGATTTGCTGCAAAGCCCGGTTTTTTATCCCGTCCGGTGTTCGGGTGGATGCCCTCCACCTTGAAGCACCAGCTGCGGAATGACTTGCCGCCGACCTTGGATCTGGCCCGGGCGAGGACGCTCGGCGTTCCTTCTCATTGCCAACGGCGAGCAGCCATTCGTTGCAGCGCCTCGAGCTCGCTGATCTCTTGTCCCGACGGCAGGGTGCCAATCCGGTTCCAGAACGCCCTTCGCTCCTACGATAGCGGGTCTGCCTTAGGGTCGAGCTTGTCGCCCACCTCTTTGCACCACCCGAGCTTATCGGTGTATGTGTGAACATAGGGCGGCTGCTGGGCCGGCCGGCCCGAAATGTTCATGGCTGGCGCGCTCGATCTCGGCCGCGCGGATGAAGCGCTCCGCGATTTCACCGATGTTCATGGCGCGCCTCTTTTTCCTGGCTGTTCTGCTCCTCGCCGCCGTCCGTCCGGTTGATTGTCACCGTGCACGTAATCAGGGTGTTCCAGTCCGGGCCGTGTTCAATGACGTTATGGAGCTCGGAAATTTCTTCCAAAAAGTGCTCGATCGTGATGGGGCCGTTCTGGTGGTCGTAGACGAGAACAGCTTTCCAGCGCTTGTCGCCATGAAGCGATACGACGTTACTCATGCCGAATTTCTCCTGCGGTCATCGAACAAATCCGGCTGGATGCTCGCGGGCCAAATGCCTTGACCACCCGCTCGTATAGCATACCGACAAATGCAAATATTAGTGGCACGACGCCGCGCAGATCCTGGGCAATGAACTGCAGCTCGCGGCCCTTGTTGTTGTCGGTCTCGGCCAAGGTCGAAAGCACCAGGCGCAAGTGCCCTTCCCCGTGCCGGCGTATGATGCGAGCCAGCGTCTCGACCGCGCGCGCCTCTCCCGGCTCCGGATAGCGATGCCGGTCGAAAATCTTGATGCCGAGCTCATCACATAGGGCTTGGACGCGCGGGTCGGTCAAAGCATCCCCGCTTCCTGAGCGCATGTTGCACCGTCGACGGATCACGATTGAACAGCAACCCTATCTGCCCCCTAGGCAAGCTCGGCTTCAGCACCATCACGGCGCACATGGCCGCGTCTCGCGTTGCCACGATACTATACTGACGCGACGGTCCTCTCATCTCGGCATACGTGCAGCCGTGCATGGCATACGTGCAGCCGTGCATGCGGGCCACGAGGTCGATGACATGCCGAGCCGTCACCAGCTTGACCACCGTTGCAAATCTCAGGCGTGGCCCCTGGAGCGGGTTCTGGCTTCAGCGGCTTGGGAAACGGCGCAGACCTTCATGCCCGCACCTTCCTGCGCTCGACGGCCACCTGCTTACCTTTGACAAACGCTTAAAAAGGACGCTCACAACGGAACACGAAATCCGCCGCATCCCGGGTGACTACTTAGTTGTTGCCTTGTCGGTTTTTCTTCGGTTTCGCTACCAATGCAGCAGGAGGAGCGGTTTCGGCCTTAAGTCGTTGCTCTCGCAGCCGAGCAGTCTTTGCATCTCGTGCTGCGCGCTCAATGTCTGTTAATGCCCTTGCAGCATCCGACGTGCGCTCCTGCCTATCGTATTTTTCTTGATGGGTTAAGCCTTGTCTTTCCCGCATTTCCTGTCCTCGATATGACGGTATGGCGCTCTGTTGGCGACCCGAACGATCGTCGCGAGATCGTGTTCCCCCAGACAACGAAAAAGCCCGCGCCTCTGGCGGAGCGCGGGCCCGATGTTCCGGCAGCCGAGTGCTATTCTTCGAAATGCGGGCCACGTGACACCCACCAGGAACTTAAATGGGTGTCCCAGCATTGAGGGAGACCTGAAGCCGCCCCTCCTTTTCAAGGAATTCAAGCATGGCCAAGACAACCAGACAGTCGTCGGGCAAGCCCGCGACGATCCATGATCAAAAGCTCGTGCGGGGGAACGGAGGCGAGCTTCACCAGATCGCCGAAGGCGACAGCGAGATCCTGACGACCGCCCAAGGCGGCCCAGTGGCCGATGACCAGAATACTTTAAGGATTGGCCAGCGCGGACCGTCACTAATCGAAGACTTCCACTTCCGTGAGAAGATTTTTCATTTCGATCACGAGCGCATTCCCGAGCGGGTCGTGCATGCACGCGGTTCTGGCGCGCACGGCTTCTTCGAGACCTATGAATCGCTGGCGGCCTACACCCGCGCGGATATTTTCCAGCGTGCCGGCGAGAAGACGCCGGTGTTCGTGCGGTTTTCCACGGTGGCCGGTTCGAAAGGCTCGTTCGACCTGGCGCGGGACGTGCGTGGGTTCGCCGTCAAATTCTACACCAACGAAGGCAATTGGGATCTCGTCGGCAACAACATCCCAGTTTTCTTTATTCAGGACGCAATCAAGTTTCCCGACGTCATTCATTCAGTGAAGCCGGAGCCTGATCGTGCCTTCCCGCAGGCGCAATCGGCACACGATAATTTCTGGGACTTCATCAGCCTGACGCCCGAATCGATGCATATGGTCATGTGGGTCATGTCGGATAGGGCGATACCTCGGTCCTTCCGGTTCATGCAGGGATTCGGCGTTCACACGTTCCGGCTGGTCAATGCGAAGGACGAATCCACCTTCGTCAAATTCATCTGGAAGCCGAAGCTCGGCATGCAGTCGGTCGTTTGGAACGAAGCGGTCAAGATCAACGGCGCTGACCCCGATTTTCATCGACGCGACCTCTGGAATGCCATCCAGTCTGGTGATTTCCCGGAATGGGAGCTCAACCTCCAGCTCTTCGATCAGGACTTCGCGGACAGTTTTGACTTCGACGTTCTGGATCCGACCAAGATCATTCCGGAAGAAATCCTCGCGCCGGTCCCGGTCGGCCGCTTGGTGCTCGATCGTATGCCCGACAATTTCTTCGCCGAGACCGAGCAGGTCGCGTTCATGACGCAGAACGTACCGCCCGGCGTCGACTTTTCCAACGATCCCCTGCTGCAGGGTCGAAACTTCTCCTACCTGGACACGCAACTGAAGCGTCTCGGCAGCCCCAATTTCACCCATATCCCGATCAACGCACCCAAATGCCCGTTCCACCACTTCCAGCAGGATGGCCTGATGGCGATGCGCAATCCGGTCGGCCGCGTGAACTACCAGCCGAATTCATTCGGCGAAGGCCCGCGGGAATCGCCGCAGCACGGTTTCCGGTCGTTCGCCGAGGCGGAGGAAGGCCAAAAAGTCCGTCTGCGCGCAGAGAGCTTCGCCGACCACTACAGCCAGGCGCGACAGTTCTTCAACAGCCAGACCGCGCCTGAGCAGAAGCATATCGCCATGGCGCTGTCCTTCGAGCTCTCCAAGGTCGAGACAACGGTTATCCGCGAGCGCATGGTGTCGCATCTCCTCAACATTGATGAAGGCTTGGCAGAAACTGTCGCTGACAAGCTTGGCATGAAGCAATTGCCCAAGCCCGCGGATGCGGCGGTCGCGCCGAGGGACGATCTCGAACCATCGCCGGCGCTCAGCATCATCCGGAACGGGCCTGACAGTTTTGCAGGGCGCAAAGTGGGTGTCCTTGTCAGCCCAGGCGCCGATGCAGCGCTGCTGAAGAACCTCCAGGCAGCGATCGAGAAGGAAGGCGCGGTGATGGAGGTCATAGCGCCCAAGGTGGGCGGCGTCGAGGCGGCGGATGGAAGTCTCATCGCTGCAAAGCACATGATCGACGGCGGGCCATCGGTCCTGTTCGACGCCGTCGCGCTGATCCTCTCCGAGGAAGGAGCGGAGCGCCTGGCGGGCGAGGCCGCCGCGCGCGATTTCGTTGCCGACGCTTTTGCTCATTGCAAATTCATCGGCTTCACGTCGGGCGCCGTCCCGCTGCTGCAGAAGGCCGGCGTCGACCCGGAAGCCGATGAAGGCATGATTGGTCTCGATGATCCCAAGGCGATTACCGGTTTTATCGAGGGCTGCCGCAAGCTGCGTCTCTGGAGCCGGGAAATGGCCGTCAGATTGTAGCGATGGTTGAGTGGCGGAGTTTCTTATGCAGATCATTCGAACCGAAGTCACCCAGGCAAGCGCCCCAACCGGACAGCCCATCCTGCGCGTGATCTTCTGCGGTGAAGGCGGTGACTGCGTTACCGTCGATATGGCACGCGTTGAAGGTGGAAACGATGAGGCCGCTATCGATCGAGCGAAGGCAATCCTGGTCCAGACCGCGACCTTCGACGTGGCGGCGAATGACTACGATGCCCGAAGCAACGGCAATTTTGACGAAGTCGCCGTCACTGCGGCCAACGACGAGAACGGCGGGGTGTACATCTTCGAATATCGCGATGGCGAAGCGGGCCATCAGGTTCCTCCGTCCAGGATGCCGAGCCTGGAAGCTGCGCGGGAGGAAGCGGTTCGATGCGCTATCGATCTTCTGGTCGACCTTCAGCCGGGCACGGACGATCTTTCAGGTTGGCTCGTGCGCCTGCGCGACGAGAACGGCGAACTGCTGTACGCCATCGACGTGCAGGAGGCGCAAGCGGCCCGCCTGACAAGACCATGAACCGGCAACGGCTAAAGGCGGATTGGCAGCGATGCGAGGCTACGGCGGGACCTCCCGGGCTACGCCCGCGCTCAGATAGAGACTATGCATCACCCCACCGCGGCCGCGGCTGATCATGGCCGCCCTAGGCCTGGTACACGGTCCGCTTGGTGAGAATTCCCTACATCTTTGCGTTGACATGCAGCGCCTGTTCGCGCCGGGCGGGCCTTGGGCCGTGCCGTGGGCGCAAAACGTGCTGCCGGTCATCGAGGAATTGACCGCAAGACATCCGCAGCAAACGCTGTTCACACGTTTTGTTCCGGCCGCTCGGCCTGGCGAAGGACCGGGCATGTGGGCGCGGTATTATCAGCGTTGGGCCGAGGTCACCCTTGCCAACATCGATGCCGGCCTCGTCGATCTGATGCATTCTCTGGCGCGGTTCGTGCCGCCGGCAAGAACGCTCGACAAGCATGTCTATTCGCCGTGGACTGAAGGCCGGCTCGACGCGATGCTCAATGGATCAGGGATCGACACGCTGGTCATCACCGGCGGCGAAACCGACGTCTGCGTGCTTGCCACGGTCCTCGGCGCCATCGACCGTGGTTTTCGTGTCGTCCTTGCGACCGATGCCATCTGCAGTTCGGTTGACCAGACGCATGACGCACTGTTGGAGCTCTACCGCTCTCGCTTCAGCGAGCAAGTCGAGGCGGTGATGATCGAAGAGGTTCTGGAGAACTGGCGTTAGCCGGAGCTGCCGAGGGAGACGACCATGAAAAGCTTTTTCCGGGACAATGGACTGACGATCGCCCTGGTGGCGATGTTCTTGTTCAGTGCGATTGGCATGATCTGGTCGGGTCATGCGGCCTACAATGAAGAGCTTCAGAACCACGGTTCGGCATCGATTGGGCTGCTCTCCTATCTTGCGAGCGGCGACTTCCTCTCGGCGCTGTTCGAGAACTGGGAAAGCGAATTCCTGCAGATGTCGGCCTATGTCATGCTGACTGCAATGCTGTTCCAGCGCGGTTCCGCCGAGTCTCGTGATCCCGATGATCCCAACCGGCCCGAGGACGAACTTCCGACCGCCACCCGCAGGCGCAACCCGATCCTGTCGTGGCTCTATTCATACTCGCTGGGCTTGGCGCTGGCCCTGCTGTTCATCATCTCATTTGCCTTGCATTGGTGGGCGAGCCTGGCGGCCGCGAACGAGGAGGCGCTTCGGCACGGCGGCGAGGTTCAATCCCTTGGAGACTATCTTCTCGACGCCCAGCTATGGTTCGAGTCCTTTCAGAACTGGCAGTCGGAATTCATGTCGACGGCCGTCCTGGTCCTGCTGTCGATTTTCCTACGCCACAAGGGCTCCCCGGAATCAAAGCCAGCCGGCGCGTCAAACTCCGAAACCGGCGCATGAGTCTCCGCGTGCAGGCAACGCTCGCTATGCTTCGGCCAATCGGGCGGTGCCGGCAACGGTCGCGAAAGTGGTCGTTGAAGAACCGGCCCTTTACGAAGGCGTTTCGGAACGCCGCATAGGTCTCCGGCGGCACAGCCTCGTAGTCATAACGCGTGCCGCTCGCGACGAACCACACCGAGAGAACCCTTGTCTCCGGATCGTACTCGGTCTTGCGGATTGACGTTGATGGCATGATATCGGCGCTCTATACGAGCGCCATTGGCATATAGCGGGCGATCACCGTGTCCTGCCGGAACCGCCGTTCTAGCTCGGCGCGCCGTTTGCGCCAGTCCGGCAGATCGACATCATCCACCATCACTTCGAAGATGACGTTTCATCTGTGCTGGACTGCTCGCCATCCTGCCACTGACCTTCCGCGGGCGCCTGCAGGTAGGCTGTGACGCCGTCGAAACGGCTGGCCAGGTCTTCCTTCACACGGTCGAAATCTTCCCGGCCAAATGGGCGACCGGTGTTGTCCGCGCGGGGAAGCAGGATCTGTACGAGGTGCATGGCGACCGCTCAATGAAAAGCGGTCACCGATTCCAAAGAACGACGCGTTCCCTTGCCTGGTCGGAGCCGCTTGACCTTCGCGGGCCGGCGAGACAGTCGGCGAGCGATTCGCGCCGTCCGCCTAGCGCATCAGGCCCGCCGCCCGCAGGGCATCTTCAATGATCTTCTTCACGCCGGGCTGGCGCGTTTGATGGATGGCAGTCGGCTGCGGGGGCTTCGTCTTCGCATTTTGTATACTTGGCGCCGGTGACTGGGGTAGTTGCCGTTGGCTGGCGGGCAATTGCGGCCTCGATTTCCGGGAGGCGCTATCCTCGGTTGCCGCGATCCCCCAAAACTGCGCGATCTCGCGTGTGGAGGCGATGCCGACATCAAGCATATAAGGTCCCGGAGCGCCGAGGCCGTTGCCGAGCGGCGTGCCGTGGCCCATCCCGGCGATCATGTTGATTTCGATCAAGGCATCTCCCGCCCCGTTACGCCAGACCTGCTTTGCGTGCGGTCCGGCAGCTTCCCGATGCGTCGGCGCTTTCTCAAGCCGGTGGACTCCCCGCCACTGGCCTGCGATCGCTTCCGCGTTGGAAGGCGAAACCGTGTGGTCAGCGGCACCGTGCCAAATCGAAATCCTCGGCCACGGTCCCCGATGATCCGATGCGCCGCGGAGGGCCCGTTGCAGATCCTGTTCCGAAGGACCGCCGTGGCCGCGCATGCGATCGAAGGCCTCCGGGATTGTCGTTGCGCTGCCGTAGGGCAGGCCGGCAATTAACGCACCGCCGGCAAACACTTCCGGATAGGTCGCCAGCATGGCCGCTGCCATTGCGCCTCCGGCCGAGAGGCCGGTGATGAAGATTCGCCTTCGGTCGAGACCGTGGGTGACGACCATCGTCTCGATCATCTGGCGAATCGAAAGCGCCTCGCCCGAACCACGCTTGGTGTCGCCAGGCTGGAACCAGTTGAAACAGAGGTTCGGATTGTTGCCGCGTTGCTGTTCGGGAAAGAGCAGCGCGAAGCCAGCCTCGTCGGCGAGTTGGGACCAGCCGGAATGATGGTCATAGCCGGCCGCGTTCTGGGTGCAGCCATGCAGCACGACGACGAGCGGGGTGCCCTTGGATAGTTCATTGGGAATGTAGAACTTCGCTTCCAACCCGCCAGGATTGGTACCGAAGTCGGCCAGCGTCCGGAGGTGGTCTGACGCACCGAGGTCGGCGGGATGTGCGGCATGTCGCGCCTGCAGCGCGGCAAGGCGGGCGATGGTATCAGAGATTTTTCGCAATGGAGCCGTCCCTGTTGTGACGCCCGGAATGGACGGCCATCTGTTCAACGCACGTGCAGCAATATCGTTGCTGCGTTGCACAAAAACAAGGGAGCGCGGCGGGAGATGGAGTCCGGCCGATCCTCTCGGTCGGCCGGGAGTAGACGTCTTCAGCTTCGACTGGCTGTGAGATGGAGCGCGTCTTCTTCGTCGTCGCGCTGCTTGCCGCCTAACGCTGCCGCTGCGCTGGCGATGAACGCACCGATCATGAGAGAAAGCGCGCCAACCAGCGCGAAGCTGGCGCCGGCCTTTCTAAGCTGTGTCGGCTGCTTCCTGTGCTTGGACTTTGGCCGCCTCGACCTGAGCAAGCACCGCATCAACCCGGGCAGTAGCATCCGCTTGCGACAAGCCAGTGCGAGCGGCCACGAGTTGGCCCAGATAAGTCTTGTCGTCGGCCGAGACTTCGCCGGCCGCCGCACTCGTAATGAGGATGCGGGAGGCCTGTGCGGCTGCTGTCGCATCGCCCTCCGCGCCCGGCGCCGCCAGCCTGGAAGGATCGTTCGGGCGGAAAAGCGCATCGACGAAATACGACGTCGCGCCGCTGCCTCCGTCGTTCCCGGCGTTTGCGGTCGCCCTTGCCGAGGCACCCATTGCTGCTCCCGAGGCCACTGTCGAGGCCGCCTTGACGCCGGTGCCGATTGCCGCGGACAGCGCCGAACCGAGCACGAACACGACCAGAAGCGTCGCCAGCGCCCAAACCATGAATCCGTGCGCAGTATCCCGGAAGAACGTCTCGTCCGTATGAATGCCGACCCATTTGGTGCGAAGGCGCCCGGTCAGGTAACCCCCGAGCCCGGATGACAACCATTGCACGATGACCAGCCAGATCGCAGTGGACACAGCGAAGGTGGTGACGCTGGCGCTTTCGTTGGACCATGGAGACACCATCGTGAGCCCGAGGCCGGACCCGAGAAGCATCAGGATGAACGTCAGGGTCGAGGCAGCGAAGGCGCCGGCGATGATCGGTCCCCAGTTGACTGCGGATGACGAGGACTCGACCGGCGCGGCGCCGTCGGTCGCCAGGATGGTCGATGCCATGGTTTCCTCCTACCGCATGAACAGCGCGAGAAGGATGATGATCGGAATAGGAACTCCGAGCAGCCAGAGTAGAATGCCACGACCCATGATTGTCTCCTATCGAAAGACGGATGTTGGAAGTAAAACAACCACCCCAACACAGTTGGGGGTGGCTGGTGTGTGATCAGGCGGCCTTGGCCATTTCGTTGGCCGAGGCATCCGCCAATCCTGTGAGCGCCTCGTCTGTCATAGACTCTTCGCCGAGCGTCAGTTCGAGCAGCTTGGCGGCGTCGCTCATGCCCAAGACCTCGGCCCAGCGCTTCAGCGTGCCATAGCGGGTTATCTCGTAGTGCTCGACAGCCTGGGCAGCGGAGATCAGACCGGCGTCCAGTGCGGGAGTTCCCTTGAACTCCTCCATAATCTCCTCGCCCTCCTCGATGATGCCGTCGATCGCGGGACACGTCTTGCCCTGTGCCCGCTTGCCAAAGAGCTCGAAAACCTGCTGCAGGCGCTCGACATGACCGTCGGTTTCGTCCTTGTGCTTCTCGAAGGCTGCCTTCAGATCGGCCGATGAGGCGGCGCGCGCCATCTTGGGGAGCGCCTTCAGGATCTTCTTTTCCGCGTAATAGATATCTTTAAGCGTATCGAGGAAGAGATCGTCCAATGTCTTTTCTTTCGCCATGGCGGATTTCCTTTTGGTTCCAGCGTTTTTTTGTTGTCGTTCACGGGGTTGTGAAACGCATGCTCAACAAGCGCACAACGCCGGAAAGGTTCCCTTGAGAGGTCTCGCTGCACGTCACTCTGACTTCGTGGGGTCAACCCCGGTTCAATTCACTTCCCGCTCCGCCAGCCATTTCGCTATCGAGGGATCGCATGATGCTCTGATACTTGGCGTCTCTATCTATCGAGCTTCTTGAGAATATTTTTGTCGGCGCAGCCATGAACGAGCGCGCCTGACCTTGGGGATGCTGCTCGCCAAAGTCGCCGGCGGCGAGACCAGCCCTTCCACCTAAAAGAATTCTCTGCGAGAACGACGTCTCCCGCCAATCGTGACGCCGCCTGGCCTCCGATCCGGTTGCTCCAGGCGGCCAACAATGCCCCCGGCGAAATAGACGTCCGGTCGTTTTTCGAATTGGCGCGCTGGGGAAGACCAAGGAACAACGACCAGCGGTGATGCCTGCGGGTCAACCGCGCGGTGGGCGCTCGCCGTCGCTTTCGCACAGGTAGTTGTGAATGTCGGTTGCAGCGACCGCTGCGTGCCCGAATGCGACCGCGAGCTGGTTGAAAGACACAGGAGGCGAATGGTGCTTCGCTTTCGATAGTGAGGGCGCATAGCCTGGCTTGATCCGGCGACGCGAGTCCGACGGCGAGGGATATCTATGAGGAAGCCCGGATGACGCTGATCTACCGCTACGGCCCCAGCCGCGAAAGGGCAAAGTGGCAATGGGCGACATGGGGCGCCTTCCTCGCGGCTGGGGTGTGGATCGCGGTCTCGATAGGGTTTTCCTATTACCTTGAAAACTTCGCCGACTACAACGCGACGTATGGAGCCCTGGGGGCAGTCATCGGCTTGATGATGTGGACCTGGATCTCTGTGATTGTCCTGATTGTGGGGGCGGAGCTGAATGCCGAGATGGAGCACCAGACAGCCAAGGACACCACCACAGGTGCGCAGCAGCCGATGGGTGCGCGAGGTGCCACGGTCGCCGACACGCTGGGCGGATCGGCCGATGCTGCCAACCAGCAGTCGCGTTCGGGCGAGCGCAACACCTAATGCGCAGATCTCGTGAGATCTCCGCGCAACTTCGCTTGGCGCAGATCACTGACATCGGCATTGGCGACGAAGTTGCAAAGACCTTGGGCAATGACAAGTCAGATCAGCGAGCAAATGAATACCTTCAGGCGCAGTCTCCATCCTGCTCAGGTTCGGCGAATGGCAAGCGCGACATGGCAGAGAATGGCGGCACATCAAGCTTCAGCCATGTCGGAATTCGCTTGCCATTCCCCCCTTTGCCTGCCGGCCGCGGTATCCCAGGCGATGACCCGATAGGTCCCGCGAGCCAACCCGGGCAACTCCAAGGCGGCCGGGACCGACGCAGCATACCGTTTCGCCCGATCGTGTCGCGGCGAAGCAGCCAGACCTGGATGAGCACATGCGGGGTGCGGTTTGGCCACCGCATGCCGCCACCGGCGCCGCCGCTGCCAGGTGAGCCCATTGCAAATGGCGGAAATGTTCTGTCGGCAGTTCCGGCGACGTGCAGATCGTCAATTTCGATTGGCAGAGACGGGATTTTGGTACAACGCTGTTGGAAAAAAGGTCGTGGCCGTGCAAAGTGACGCAAGGTTGACTGAACTCTCAGCAAGACGGCCTGTGTTGCCCATCGCTCTGCCGCTCCGTGACGCGGACTCGTCCTACTCCTGACATCGCGCAGCCGCTTCCAGCGGTGTCGGTGTCGAGCAAAGTGCATGACTGAGACTGAGGCTCCCACGCAAAGCACAGGCGACCAAGATGACATCAGATTCAGACAAGGCTGAGGCAGTTGAGCAATTGCTCGATACACCGGACCTTGCCACCGCGCTGGAAAGCGAGCAGTTCAAAAAATTTCTTGACCAGGTGCCGATCGCTATCGCCGTGTCGGACTTAGGCGCGAAGGAGCGCGTCGTCTATGCTAATCCAGAATTCGAAAAAGTGTCAGGCCTGAAGGCAGCCGAGCTTACCCGGCAAAACTGGGGAGCACTTTCCGGCATTGGCATCCACCAGCAGAAGGGCCGGCCTCTGCCCGAGGCCTTGGTCGAGGAAACCGATTTCGTCGGCACTTTCCGGCTGGAGCCCGTCGGGGCCAACCCGGCTCTTGTCGACGTTTATTCAAACATCATCGTGGACGATAACGGCACGAACTGCTTCCGACTGGTGGCTCTGGTCGACGTCTCATCCCATGGCGAATCTGAAGAAGCGCGCTTGGTGGAGGAGCGCGTCCGCGAGAAGGACACCCTGTTGCGCGAACTGCAGCACCGGGTGAAGAACAACTTACAGATGATCACCGCATTGATCCGTCTAGAAACCCGTAACGCGACCGAGCCCGACCAGAAAAGATTTGAGAGGCTCGCCGGCCGCGTCGACGCTCTGGCGATCCTCTACCAGACGCTATCGGCAGACGAGCAGAAGGATGAGGTCGATCTCGGCGTTTATCTTAGCCAGATCGCCTCCGCGGTGATGGGGTCGCATGCAGTTGAGGGGATCCGCCTCGACATGAAGGTGGATACCTATCCGGTATCGATCAACGTCGCCATGCCAACGGGACTGGTCGTGAACGAATTGCTCACAAATGCACTCAAGCATGCATTCCAAGGGCGTGAAGGCGGGACGATAACGCTGCACAGCATCGCCGATGGCGACGGATGCCTGGTGATAGTTGCGGACGACGGTATCGGCCTGCCGGAAGGGGAGACATGGCCCAAGCCAGGCAAGCTCGGAGCCCTGATCGCGCGCTCGCTGACAGAGAACGCCAAGGCAAAGTTCAACGTCGCCTCGAGCGCCAGCGAAGGGACGAAGGTCACCATCGTCTTCACGCGATCGGCGGCAGCAAGCTGACAATTGCCAGAGGGCGGATGCTTCATGCTCCCGGCCTTTCCACCGCGGCCCCGGGGCGCTGTGCTTGGCACATTCACGTCGCCGTTCTTCAGGTATGCCGTACCGCGCGCGGCAAGAACGCCGCGTCGATCCCGCCGTTAGCACCTATGCTATCTTAGTGGGTCTGGCTAAAGCTGAGACTCAACCGGAAGGTGGCGGACCAAGGCCGCCAGAACCCGGCGAAAAATTCCGGCCTCTGGTTCGTGTGTGTATTCTTGGAGTTTGCCTTCTTCGCATCCATGCCAGTGCAGCACATTGTTCTTTAGTTCCAGCCGATAGCTGGTTTCTAGTGATATCTCCGCTTGAAAAAAGCGCCGAAGTTCACCGACTAATTCGGCATCCTCAAAGAGCACGCCCATCTCCGAGTTCAAAGACACTGACCGGGGATCAAAATTGAAGGAACCGACGAACCCAGCCCTGTCGTCAACCGTGAACGATTTGGTGTGCAGACTGGCACCCTTCGAGCCAAACACCGAAATTCCCTGACCGCGAGTGAAGGGCTGGAGCTCGAACAGTCTTACGCCATTCCTCAGCAATCGCTTGCGATAGTTTGCATAAGCCCCATGAACCGCGGCGACGTCTGTAGCGGCCAAGGAATTGGTCAAAACGGAAACGTCAACCCCATTGCTGACGAGGTCCATCAGGACCGCGGAGCCCCTTTTGCCAGGGATGAAATAGGGAGATACAATTTCCAGATTGTTGCGCGCCGACTTTATGAGGGGAAGCAACTCCTTGGTAAGCCAGCTGCGACGTCTCCAACCTCTCACCTTCTCTGGAGGATCGGAAATCACGCGAACTCGATCCACCCAATGCACGTCGTTGCTGGCCGCGATGAACTCTGCGATGGACCCTCGGTCACCGATCCCGTTCAAAAGCATTGATTCGGTTTCGAGATCGCTTCCTGAAAACAAATCGGAATGCTCGTTCCCCGCGGCTGGACCCAGGACACTGATTGATTTCGCGTCCTCGCAAGCCCAGAATGCCTCAAATATTTCGGCGGTTTGCTGCACGGCAGGACCGAGGAGCAGCACGTCTAAGTCGCGAAAATTGGTTTCTGCTGCGTCGAAATAGGCATCGCCAACGTTGCGCCCGCCTACGATAGCAACGTTGTCGTCAGCGATCCATGCCTTGTTGTGCATCCTCCGGGTCAACGCAAATAGTCGCAACACAATTTCCACAGCGCGCATGACGCTGCGTTGCCTGACGCCGCTCGGATTAAACAACTTCAACCCGATGTTTGGATGATTGCTCAAGGCCAGATAGGCCGCATCGTTCTTTCGCGGATTGGCGTCATCAAGGAGCATGCGAACTCGCACGCCGCGCTCAGCGGCCCGGAAAACTTCCTGCAAGAGCAAGCGGCCAGTGTGGTCATCGTGCCAAAGGTAGTACATGAGATCGAGATTGCGAACGGCACTCCTTGCCGCCAGAACGCGCCCGGCGAAGGCGTCATAATTGTCCGGAACCAGCAGCAAGCCGCTCTTGCCTGCTTTGATGTTGTCGTGTGCAATCCGCGTAATGGATACTTCCATAAAATTTTCTACCCTTCAGCGATAGAAACCCGGCCTTGCTCAAAATTTGTAGCAAGAACCGTTCAAAGGTAATCTGGTTGCAAATGTAGCTGTCGAATCCCCTGGAGATTTAATCGTGCCATGATCGGTAGATGATCGGAGGCGATCCGAGATAGCGATGTATGGTGCACTTCGAGGCTGGAAATCAGACTTGGTGGTTTGGCCACGATCCGATCGAGCGCAAGCAAACGGAATCGCGAAGGGAAACTGGACAGCACGGTGTGAATTGGACCAAAATGCGGCAGTAGCGCCAGCAACGAGGATCTGCTGTGCACCCGCCATTCGTTGAGATCGCCAAGCAAAATGGTTGGCCTTAGGACCGAACGCGTCGCCTCAAGCAGTGCGTTGGCTTGCTTGGTGCGCGACCGCCGGAGTGCCGAACCGATCGTCCTATATGCCCGAGGCGGCACGTCGACGGGCCGGATCAATCCGTGCGAACTCCGTCAGCGCTGGTGGGATCGATCTTCGTCAACCGCGACCTGGCCTCAATTACGCGCTGTTGCGCAGCCCGTATCCTGCTGCACAGCGCGATATTGATCCCAACACCGCAGTCATCATCCAGCATCTCGTTCGCACGCTCAAGGGAGCGCTCGGCCCGATTAAGCCGCTGTCGGGCTCGCGCCAGTTCCATATCTAAAAGTTCCATTATTCCGAATCCCTTGCGGTCCCTTTGATTGGTAAACCGCTTGTGGTCGCCGTTGGTTCCGGCTGTTCGCGAGCGTGCAGCCCAGACGTAGATGTGGCTGGCAAAGTTCTGGAGGGAGAGTGGTGGGCCGGTGGCCTGAAGGGCGCGACGAATGAAACGCCGGCCCAGTTCAACCCGCGCGATGTCCTTCAAAGCTGGGGGGATCGATCTTCACCAAGCGGTCTGCGGCCTCGACCGCAGTTCGTATCCTGTTGCGCAGCGCGAGGTTCTCGGCCAGCATTTCTTCAGTACGTTGAAGCGCGAGCTCGGTCCGGTGGATGCGCTGCCTGGCATTGGCAACTTCCGATGTCAAAATGTCGGCCACCGTCCCGTGGCCCTGGGGTTCCAAAGTGTCCATGGATTTCTAACACATGGGGGCCGATATCGTTCCCTGGTCAGTGACAAGTGCACTTCGGCCTGCTTCGCCGGCCGCTGCCGATTGCGGTGCGATCGGCAACGACGTCCGGCAGAAGAGCCGGACATTTCACATCCCCCTAATGTTGGGACAGCGCCCCTTCGCAACCGGCGAGCAGCATCGCGACTAGTTCCCAGTTAATCCGGTAGATCATCGATCGTCTGCCGACATATCCGCGCCATTGCCTGGACAACCGCCAAGGCTGCCATTGTGCGTTTGGTCCTGCCTCCGTTGCCGGGCCGATGCCGAGATAGGGGTCGCCGATCAGCTTGTCCGGCGCCAGGTCTCATCGGGTGCATAGGCCCCCAGAACTTCGCTGCCGTGATCGGCCAATCTCCAAATCCTAAGACTCAAAGCGAAGCGCTACTCTGTGACGTGAGGCTTATGCGCTTATACTCTACCCAACCGGAGCGGTTCATCTAAAACCCGTTCCGTGCGCAGACGCCGAGATCGAACGAAGGCCTTTAGTCCGTCGGCATCCAACGCATGCCCGAAGGCATAACCCTGCAGTATGTCGCAGCCCAAGCTCTTGAGTGTCTGTGCGTGCTCCATCGTCTCGACACCCTCGGCTACGACCTCGATACCCAGGGATTTGCCGATTTCAATGATCGATGAGACGACCTGCCTTCGTTGCGGCGATTTGACAATAGGAATGACCAATTGGCGATCTATCTTCAACCGGCGAGGCTGCAGCTTGAGCAAGCTGACTATAGAGGCGTAGCCCGTGCCAAAATCGTCTATTTCTATGTCAATGCCGAGCTCTTTTATCTGCTCAAGATTCCAGGTAACAAAATCATCATTTTCGTCAAGGAAAATTGACTCAACGAGCTCGAAGGCAACTGTTCCGTTCTTGATATTTAGTTCCCTAAGACTCTTTATGAGTTCCTCATCCTGAAGGCGGCGTGCCGAAACATTGACTGACACCCGCGGAATATGGAGACTCGCAGCAGACCACCCTTCGAGATCCAAAAGCGATTGCTCTAATATGTTTCGATCGATGATCGAGACGACATTCAATTCTTCCGCAATCCTTAGGAAGACGTCGGGCGCCAAAATGCCCTTCTCCGGATGCCGCCATCGCGCCAGCGCCTCAACCCCAACAATTTCAAGCGTTTTTGCGTCAAATTGCGGCTGGTAAAAGGGAATGAACTCGTTGCGCTCAAGGCCGCCGAGAATTTCGTCGGCAATCCGTTTTGTCTCGACGATCTCGCTTTGCATTGCCTCGGTGAAGAACTCGTATCGATTGCGCCCACGACTCTTTGCTCGGTAAAGCGCGATGTCAGCGTTGACCAGCAGGTGTTTGGCTTCGACATCTTTTCCGTTATCGACTGCAATTCCCACGCTCACGCCAAAACGGCATCGATGGCCCTGATAGTAGACCGGTTCCCGCATCTGGCTGATGACGCGGTCAGCGAGCAGCGCCAGTTGCTCGATATCGTCATGCACCACGCACAGGACGATGAATTCGTCTCCTCCGATGCGAGCGACGAATCCCTCGCCATCGACCTTGGATCGGAGGACGGTCGAGGCGTGAACAAGCATTGCGTCGCCTGCGGCGTGGCCAAGCGTATCGTTAATGTGCTTGAACCGATCGAGATCAATGTGGAGCAGTGCCGCATACCCGCCGGTCCGCCTGGCGTTTGCCGCGTAATCTTCCAGCACCTGGTCGAGGTAACGCCGGTTGGGCAAACCGGTCAGCGAATCGTGGAGCGCAATGTGCTCTATGCGCGCCTTGGCCGATTCGAGTTCTGCATTTTTCGACTCGGAAAGCTGTTTTGCGCGAACCAGGTCCTTGTTCAGCAGGACGTCGGCTGTCACATCCCATTCGGCGCCAATCATTTTTGGGGTGTCGTTTGCGTGCCGGTAAATTATCGCCTTGGATCGGACATGGCGTATCTCGCCATCCGGCCGAATAATCCGGTATTCCGACAAATATGGCCCGCCGTCGGCCATCGCGCGGTCGAAATCGGCGTTGGCGCCAGCCAAATCATCCGGGTGGATTGCTCCCGCCCAGTCCAGGTAGCCGCGGTGCTCCCCAACTGGTTTGCCGTATATTTCATTGACGCGTTCGTCCCACGCCAGTTCGTTGGTCGCGAGATCGTGTTCCCAAACGCCAATAGCCGACGCTTCCAGAGCGAGTTCCAGGCGCCTCGACAATCGACTCAGTTCCGCATAGTTGCGCTGTCTCTCGCCAATCAGGCGACCGGTAACCAGGAATGGGATCACAACCAACGCCCCGGCCACCGCCATGATGGCGCGCAAGAACCACGCGTTGTCGGGCGTCGAAGGCCAGCCGTTTTTGGGAATGGCTGCGATCTGCCACGAACCGGACGGAAGCAGGACGTCGGCTGTCACCGGATTGCTCTTGGCGACGCGCTCATTGCCGAAGAATTGCTCTCCGCCTGGACCGAGGGCGTCCTTACCGATCAGCGCTATGTCAATCCCGAGATCATCGTCGAGCAGGCCGCTCGCCTTATAAAGGCGCTGAACGTCGACAACCGCCGAAATGATGCCCCAGAACCTTTCGGTGTTGCCCGCACTGCGTACAAAGACCGGAATACGGCCGACGAAGCCTTGCCCTCCCTGCCTCAAGTCGACGGGACCGGCAAGAATTAGCTCGCGCTTGTCTCGCGCCCTTAGCGCGGCCAGACGCTGCCGCTCGTCCTTGCGGTAATCGAGGCCTATCGCCTTGTCGTTGCCATTCATCGGGTACATCAGAGAAATGACCAGATCGGGCGCGCCGGCAATATTCTTCAATTGCGAGCCCCTGCCAAACAGGTTGCTCGCCAGCGAGGCGAAGCGTTGCTGTCCCATATAGGGCTCAGTCACGACCGCCGCGACCAGTCCCTGCACCAGTTGAAGGTTTCCGTTGATGTTGCCTTCAAGCTTGGCGCGGATAAGATTGACCTTGGCCAGGACATCCGCTCGAGCGGCTTGATCCGAGACGACTTTGTTCTGGTGGTCCGCGAACGCTGCGCCAACGGCAATAACGATCACCGCCATTGCCGCCGGGATATTTGCCGACGAGAAAACGGCCTTCTTGATACCGCCGAACCTAGCGCGGAAAGGAGCCAATAGGCGATTCCTCAGATACTATTCAGGTTCTGGGCCAACCCGACCAAGGTATATTAGCTATCAATGTTTAATTTTGACCTTCACGGGCCCTAAAAATTTTTGCACCCTCCAACCCCCTGAGGTGGCCGGAGTGGCTGACACGGACCTGCGGCTCCGGCTGACGACTTAAAGCGCGTCGCGGCTGAATGGATTGATGCGACGCGCTTCAAGTTTTGTTTTATGCATGTCGTTACCGCAGAACCGCTGTGCACCCTCGGGTCAGGCCCCG
This sequence comes from Mesorhizobium sp. WSM4846, assembly GCF_055811415.1. Classification (NCBI taxonomy): domain Bacteria; kingdom Pseudomonadati; phylum Pseudomonadota; class Alphaproteobacteria; order Hyphomicrobiales; family Phyllobacteriaceae; genus Mesorhizobium; species Mesorhizobium sp. WSM4846. Next base: position 35,090 of record NZ_JBVVPZ010000042.1, on the reverse strand, counting down.
AGGGCACGCTTTTGCGCGACATGCATTAGTGGCCCTCAATCGCCTTGGCGGTAACCAGGTAGGGTATCTTGCCGACGCTACGTTTCGTCGCGCCAATGGAATAGGCCATTGGGATCTTGGGAGAGTTCTCTGGCAGGCCGTACATATCCTTGCCGGCCCTCACGGCAAATGAAAAGTGCTGCCACGAAACCGTGTCATGCTCATTGAGAAAATCCAGCGTCAGCCCAGCTGAAATCAGCGCGTTCACCACGTCGCTGACCGGATGAATCCACTCATAGTAGCGCGGATGTTTCAAGATGCGGTCGTCGCCGGTATAGGTGAGTTCCTCGTTCCATGCGAGTGGTCGAGCTATCGGCGTTCGCCAGTCATGCTTGAACTCCAGCGCCGCAGCCTTGCGGTCACACTGGAACATCAACGGATGGCCCTCGGCGAGATAGAGCCGGCCGCCGGGCCGCAGGAGATCGGCAACCACCCGCGCCCAACGGAACACGTCGTCAAGCCAGTTTACCGAACCCCAGGTAACGTAAGCGATGTCAAAGGTCCGGCCAAGCGCTTCGACTGCCTCGAACAGTGGCGCCTCCACGAAGCGGACGTCAGTGCCTGCCTTTGCAGCGAAATCACGCGCCGCTGCGATCGCCGTCGGTGAAAAGTCGAGGCCGGTCACGCTGCCCGCGCCCAGATTCTTCAAGCTGATCGTGTCGAGCCCGATATGGCATTGCAAATGAACGATATCCTTGCCGACAATATCACCGACCTCGCGCGTTTCCAGCTCATAGAGATTGGATCCGCCAGCCAGCACATTTTCTATGTGGTAGCTGCCCGTCGTGTCGGTCGAATGCAGTTCGGCTCGATCATCCCAATTAAGGCGGTTCGCGCCCAGAAACGGTTCCAAATTGCCCCCTCAAGTCCCTGCCGAGACCAATATATATGGTAAACAGAACGTTAATATACCTTGCAGCTAAAGTGTCGCGCGTCAATCCGTGGCGGTACGGCACACCACCGGGGCTGATCGATTGGTCAGCGAATTCGGCAAGCGTCTTCGCGAGGTCGGTCGACGGGCAGCGCCGGAAGAAATTTGTTGTCGTGCGAAACGTCCGCGCAGCTACGACTGAAACTCCGGCTGTGCCTGCATTGTCCGGAGATCGATCGGCATGGACATGTGTTCGTGCGTGATCATCCAGCGGTCGCTCATCTTCCGCAAACCCGATGTCACCCGCACCCAATAGTCGGACTTCTCCCCGTTGGTTCTTTTGCTTCTGACGTGGCACAGACTATGGCAGAACGCCACGTCGTCCCTGACTGTGACGAGCAGCTCGTGCACCTCATAATCGATCGGGCCGTCAACCGAGGCAAACCACGCCTCGAAATTCTTGCGGTAGGCATCGGCGCTCTCGATCCGGAGCGGCGGCCTGATGTCGAATACGAGAGTAGCCGCGGCATAGTGTGCCATCAGGGCTTCTATGTCCTTGGCCCGCAATGCCTGCACCAGGTCATCCAGGCCTTTGCGGATTTCCATTTCTTCTGCAGTCGGGGTCTGCATAGGGCTCTCCTTTCATCGCTTGATGAGCGGGCCAGGCCGTTGCTCTCGAAGCGATGCACTTGGTCATCGACCGCGATGCCAGGTCAAAGCTGCTGCCTTACTGCGCGGCTTCGGCGAAGGGGGTCGGCACATAGTTGAGTATAGGGCCGAGCCAGCGCTCGACCTCGGCTAGCGGCATGGCCTTGCGGCGCGCATAGTCCTCGACCTGGTCGCGCTCGACCTTGGCCACGCCGAAATAATAGCTTTCGGGATGCGACAGGTAGATGCCGGACACGGAGGAGCCCGGCCACATCGCAAAGCTCTCGGTCAGGCTGACGCCGGCGTTGCGCTCGCCGTCGAGCAGGCGGAACAGCGTCGCTTTCTCGGTGTGGTCGGGCTGCGCCGGATAGCCGGGCGCCGGGCGAATACCGCGATAGGGTTCGCCGATCAGCTCGTCCGGCGCCAGATCCTCATCCGGCGCATAGGCCCAGAACTCCTTGCGCACCTTCTCGTGCAGGCGTTCGGCGAAGGCTTCGGCGAAACGGTCGGCCAGCGCCTTGACCATGATCGACGAGTAGTCGTCATTGGCACGTTCGAAGCGCTCGGCGATCGCCGCTTCCTCGATGCCGGCGGTGACGATGAAGCCGCCGAGATAGTCGGCCTTGCCGCTGTCCAACGGCGCGACGAAATCCGACAGCGCGACGTTCGCCTTGCCGTCGCGCTTGGTCAGCTGCTGGCGCAGCGTGAAGAAGGTCGCCAGCTCCCGCGACCTGGCATCGTCGGTGAACAGCCTGATGTCGTCGCCGACGGTATTCGCTGGCCAGAAGCCGATGACGCCCCTCGGCGCGAACCATTTTTCCGCGATGATCATTTTCAGCATCGCCTGGGCGTCGTCGAAGAGCTGGCGTGCCGCCGGCCCTTGCGCCTCGTCGTCGAGGATTTTGGGAAAACGCCCCTTCAGCTCCCAGGTCTGGAAGAAGGGCGTCCAGTCGATATAGCGCGCGAGCTCGGCCAGATCCCAGGCTTCGAAGGTTTTCAGGCCGAGGAAGGACGGTTTTGGCGGCACGTAGGCCGACCAGTCGATCCGGTGGGCGTTGGCCCGCGCCTTGGCCAGCGGCAGGCGCTGCTTGTCGGCTTCGCTGCGCGCATGCGCATCGGCGACCTTCTTGTATTCGGCGCGAACGTTGTCGACATAACCGCCCCTGGTCTCGTTCGACAGAAGTGCCGACACCACGCCGACCGCGCGGCTGGCATCGGCGACATAGACCGTCTGGCCACTGATATAGCGCGGATGGATCTTTACTGCGGTATGCACGCGGCTGGTCGTAGCACCGCCGATCAACAGCGGAATGTCAAAACCCTCGCGCTCCATCTCGGCGGCCATGTGCGCCATCTCGTCGAGCGAGGGCGTGATCAGGCCGGACAGGCCGATGATGTCGACCTTCAGCTCGCGCGCCGTCTGCAGGATCTTTGCCGCCGGCACCATGACGCCGAGGTCGATGATCTCGTAATTGTTGCAGGCCAGAACCACGCCGACGATGTTCTTGCCGATGTCGTGGACATCGCCCTTCACCGTCGCCATCAGTATCTTGCCGGCGATCTGGCGCTCGCCGGTGTCGACGCCTTTGGCGGCATTCGCCAGCTTCTCCGCCTCCATGTGCGGCAGCAGGCCGGCGACGGCCTGTTTCATGACGCGGGCGGATTTCACCACTTGCGGCAGGAACATCTTTCCCGCGCCGAACAGATCGCCAACGACGTTCATGCCGGCCATCAGCGGACCTTCGATGACATGCAGCGGACGCAGGGCGGCGCGCCGCGCCTCGTCCGTGTCCTGGTCGATGAATTCGGTGATGCCGTTGACCAATGCGTGCGAAATGCGCGGCTCGACCGGCCAGTCGCGCCAAGCGAGATCGCGTTCCTGCGCTTCCTTGCCCGCCGTGCCCCTAAAACGTTCGGCGAGTTCCAGTATGCGTTCGGTCGCGCTGCCGCCGCCCTTCGGCTGACGGTTGTTGACGACGTCCTCGCAGGCTTCGCGCAGTTCGGGATCGATGGTGTCATAGACGGCAAGCTGTCCGGCGTTGACGATGCCCATGTCCATGCCGGCCTGGATGGCATGGTAGAGGAACACGGCATGCATGGCCTCGCGCACCGGCTCGTTGCCGCGAAACGAGAAGGAGAGGTTCGACACGCCGCCCGATATGTGGACATGCGGAAGCGTCGCGGTGATCTGCCTGGCGGCTTCGATGAAGTCGACGCCGTAATTGTCATGCTCGTCGATGCCGGTGGCGATGGCGAAGATGTTCGGATCGAAAACGATGTCCTCGGGCGGGAATCCGGCCTGCTCGGTCAACAGTCTGTAGGCGCGGGTGCAGATTTCGACCTTGCGCGCCTGGGTGTCGGCCTGACCATCCTCGTCGAAGGCCATGACGACCACCGCCGCGCCATAGGCGCGGACGAGCTTCGCATGGTGCAGAAAAGCCTCCTCGCCCTCCTTCATTGAGATGGAATTGACCAGCGGCTTGCCCTGCACGCATTTCAGGCCGGCTTCGATGATCTCCCATTTGGAACTGTCGATCATCACGGGAACGCGGGCGATGTCAGGCTCGGCGGCGATCAGGTTGAGATAACAGACCATTGCCTGCTTCGAATCGATCAGGCCTTCGTCCATGTTGATGTCGATGATCTGCGCGCCGTTGGCGACCTGGTCGCGGGCGATTTCGAGCGCCGCGGCATAGTCGCCCGCGGTGATCAGCTTCCTGAATTTCGCCGAGCCGGTGACATTGGTGCGCTCGCCGACATTGACGAACGGAATCTCGTCGGTCAGCGTGAACGGCTCGAGCCCCGAAAGGCGCATCTGCGGCTCGATGTCGGGAACAGCGCGCGGCGGATATTTCTTCACGGCCTGTGCGATGGCGCGGATGTGGTCGGGCGTCGAGCCGCAGCAGCCACCGACGATATTGACCAGGCCGTCGCGGGCGAAATCCTCGATCTGCGCAGCCATGAACTCCGGGCTTTCGTCATATTGGCCGAATTCGTTGGGCAGGCCGGCATTCGGATAGGCGCAAACAAAGGTGTCGGCGACGCCGGATATTTCGTCCAGATGCGCGCGCATGGCTTTGGCGCCCAGCGCGCAATTGAGGCCTATCGTGAACGGGTTGGCGTGGCGGACCGAATGCCAGAAAGCCGTCGGCGTCTGGCCCGACAGCGTGCGGCCGGACAGGTCGGTGATCGTGCCGGAAATCATCACCGGCAGACGCACGTCCTTCTCGAGGAAGATCTCTTCAGCCGCGAAGATTGCCGCCTTGGCGTTCAGCGTATCAAAAATGGTCTCGATCAGGATGATGTCGGCGCCGCCGTCAATGAGACCGTGCAGCTGCTCGCGATAGGCAAGGCGCAAGTCGTCGAAGGTCACGGCGCGGTAGCCGGGATTGTTGACATCGGGCGACATCGAGGTGGTGCGGTTGGTCGGCCCCAGCGCACCGGCGACGAAACGACGCTTGCCGTCCTCCTGCTCAGCCCTTGCCGCTGCCCTGCGCACCAGCCGTGCACCGTCGCGGTTCAGCGCGTATACCGCATCCTCCATGCCGTAATCCGCCTGGGCGATGGAGGTCGAGGAGAAGGTGTTGGTTTCAAGGATGTCCGCCCCGGCGATGGCGTATTGATAGTGAATCTCCTCGATCGCCTTGGGCTGCGTCAGGATCAGCAGGTCGTTGTTGCCCTGCTGATGGCAGGCGCACTCGGCGAATTTGTCGCCACGGAAGTGGTTCTCGTCGAAGCCCAGGCCCTGGATCTGCGTGCCCATGGCGCCATCGAGGATGAGGATGCGTTCGCGCGCCGCCGCCGTCAGCGCAGCAAGCACTTCCGAACCGTCGGGCTTGGCCGCGACGGGGCCGAACAGGTCGTCCAGCGACGATGGGTTTTGCGACATATTTCGTCCTCAGGGCGACGGTCGCGCTTAAGCGACATAAAGACATCTTTATGTGAGTATACGGGATTTGTCTGCTGCTGTCACCCCTGCCGCCGGGAATGCTACCCGCCGGCACTACAACGCCGGCTGCGCAGTCTTCGCTGATGCCGCCCTGAGCAGCATCCCGAACAGGTCGCTCGGCTCGTCGGGGTCATTTCCGACAGCAGCACCGGGTAATCGTTGTGGACATCGGCGAGAGAGGGCGCGGCCATCGTCGATCAGGCAATCGCCGACGTGAGCGCCGGCAAGGTCTCCGACGCGGATCGATTCGTTCATGATGTGGTAGGCGACCTCTCGCGTCAGGAGAAGATCTCCGCCAGTTCGTCGACGCTGGTGCCTTCCCTAACCTGCCGCAGCTCGACATAGCTGACTGCGGTGGCGATCGACATCACCATAGACGTTACACTCGTCACCAATGCATCCACCACCGCACCCACTATCCCCCTCCAAACAGCGCGGTTGCAGTGCCGAGCGCCAACTCGATGGCAATGGCGATAATGATCAGGATAATGAACAGGCCGAACAGCGCCCAGCGGCTTCCCCTTGGTCAGATCGTGGCTGCGGGCCATCGAGCCGAATACGCCGAGCCGCTCTTGCACCAGTGCCGGCACCGCGACCGACCAACGGAGCGCCAACATGATGCCAGGCACAATCAGCAGGATAAAACCGAGGCCCACGCCTAAACCAACCAACAGGGCAATGGCGAACGTCGGCAGGAGGAAGGAGACTGCTCTCGCGATGCAGTCACCGAACGAAGGCTGCTTGCCGTTCAGGTCCTCGATGGTGGCGCGCACCAGTGACGCCTGAACGGCGTTACGGCCGATGACGGCAAGCTGTCGTTGAAAACCCTGCCGATGCGAAACTTGTCCGGTCGTTCCAGTGTCGTTGAAGACATGATGTAACCCGTCCAGTCCAGGCGGATCCTGATGCGATGAACGCGGCCTTGCCGCTATGAGAAGATTTCCGCCAGTTCGTCGACGCTGGTGCCTTCCTTGACCTGACGCAGTTCGACATAGCTGACCGCCGTGGCTACCGACAGCACCATAGAAGCCACGGTCGACAGCATGGTTGCCGCCACATCGGCGACGATTCCGTCTAGCAGGAGAACGATACCCGCCATCACCGACTGAATGACCATCGTGATGATCATAAGGATAAGGAAAAGACCAAATAGCGCCCAGCGGCTGCCCTTGGTCAGGACGCGGCTGCGCGACATGCTGCCGAGCACACCTAGGCGCTCCTGTATCAGAACTGGAATAGCCACCGACCAACCAAGCCACAATATGATTCCGGGGACCAGCAGAGCTAATGAAGCAAGGCCCGCCCCCAGCACTACGAGCAGGCCGATCCCCAGGGTTGGGAGCAAATAGCGGATGGCTATCTGGATGCAGTCGCCAAAGGACGGCCGTTTGCCGTTCAAATCCTCGATCGTCGCCCGCACGAGTGCCGACTGGAGCAGCAGCGACAGGATAAAGGATACTAATCCGGCGGCAATGCCGACGGAAGAATTCCAAAACATCATACTAGGATCGGCCACCGCGGTCGGGTCGCCCAGTGCAGTCCCGCTCAAGGTCGATTCGGTCCAGAGTCGGAGAACTGTCGCCGGCAGACCTGAGAACAGCAGCGCGAGTCCAAGGTACAGACCGATATTGCGGCTGATGACAGCAAAGCTGTTGTTGAAAACCCTGCCGATGCGAAACTTGTCCGGCCGTTCCAATGTCGTTGAAACCATGATGCGTCCCCCGCTTAATCACCGCATATCGGCTGGTGATCCCCGCATCAAATGTGCCAACATTGGAGATCGACGTCTAGCCCACTTGCAATTGCCGTTGTGCATTGCCAGTGTCGACTGGGGACCACAGGTTGCAGGGGACAGTTGGCAGTGGCACAGCCAGGCACAGCGGAAGCCGAATGGCTGGCAAGAGCGCATGAGCAGTTGATCTCGGATAAGTCGATCCAGTTCGACCTGCCGGCCTATGTACCGCCTCAGCCGCCTGACTGGCTGAAGCCGCTGCTGGACCTGTTGTCGTCGCTCGGTCCCTATATGATCTATCTGTTCTGGGGCGCGGTGCTATCAGGTGTCGCGATTATCCTGCTCCTGGTCTTCCTCGAGATGAAAGGTATCGCCTGGCGCCTGCCTTGGCAGCGCGCACGGCGCGAAACCGACGCGGAGGAAGCATGGCGTCCCGACGCCGGCGCCGCGCAGATCCTGCTGTCGGAAGCCGACGCGCTGGCCGCGCGAGGCGACTATGACGAAGCGGTTCATCTCCTGCTTCGCCGCAGTGTCGCCGATATTGCCGGCCGGCTGCCGGATTTTTTGCGCCCGTCGCTCACGGCGCGCGACATCGCCGCTGCTGCTTCGGTTCCCGCCAAGGCCCGCGCGGCGTTTGCCGAGATCGCACGCATCGTTGAAGCCGCATTGTTCGCGCGCCGGCCGGTCGGCGCCGAAGGCTGGCGGCAAGCACGCGGCGCCTATGAGCGGTTCGTCTTCCGGGATGCCTGGATATGAGCGCTGCGACGGTCGAACCAGCGGCACAGGAACCGTTCAATCGAAGAACGCTGTTTTGGGGCATTTTCGCCAGCCTGCTTGCGGCAGCGGGTTTCTTCCTGCTGTCCACCTATGCGCCCGACTTCCGGCAACCCGGCAATGGCAGCGCCACGCCGCTGTCGAAAAGCGGCGTCGGCTATGCCGGCCTGGCGGAATGGTTGCGGCTCACCGGCGAGACGCCAGCCATGGCGCGGACCGATCAGGATCTCGGCACCGACATGCTGCTGATCGTCACCATTTCGCCAGAGAGCGATCCCGCCGCGCTCGACCACATCCTCGAACTTCGGCAGGACCTGAATACCCTCTTCGTGCTGCCGAAATGGCAAACCCTGCCGCTGGAAGAGCACGAAGGTTGGAAGATGAAATTCGGGCGATTGCCCGATCCCGTGGTGAACCAATGGCTCGGCCGGATCGCCAATGCAAAGATCGGCGTCGGCCAAAGCACGGTGCAGCAACTCGACATCGAGGGCCAGCTTGTTGCCGCCCCCGATGAATTGCAGTGGGTGGCGGACGAGCATCCAATCATAGCAGCCGGCAACAACAAGGCTGTGCTCACCGAAGTGGACGGCAAGCCCTTTTATGTCCTGACTGACCCCGACCTGATCAACAACGCCGCGATTGGGAATCCCGACAAGGCGGCAGCCGCGCTCGAACTGATCAGCCGGCTTCAATCCGGAATCAGTCCGTCCTGGTCCAATTTCAAACTGCCCGACCCTGACCAACTCGGCGACGCCGCATCCGAAAATCCAGATAAGAGAGCCCGCGCACAGCCGGTCATGTTCGATCTCACGCTGCATGGCGTGGGGCGGAAATACGACCTTGCCAAGCTGCTGGTCGAACCGCCGTTCCTGGCGCTGACACTGACGATCCTGGCCGCGACGGCGCTGGCTTTCCTGCGCGGCCTCGGCCGTTTCGGCCCGCCGCGCGCCGAGCAGCGCGCCATTGCCTTCGGCAAGCGTGCGCTGGTGGATACGACGGCCATGCTGTTGCGGCGCGCCGGGCGGCTCGAGGAACTGGGAGGCCGTTACGCGGCCTTGATGCGGGTGCGCGCCGGCGCACTGCTGGGAGCGCCGCAGGGGCTGCAAGGCGAAGCGCTCGACCGCTGGCTCGATTCTCGCGATAAGGACGAAGTCAGCGGATTCACCGCGCGGGCGCAAGCCGCCGGCGAGGCGAAAAACCTGACACAAATGCACGAGGCAGCCGAGCGGCTGCACGATTGGACGGCAAGGAGGCTCGGTGAACGTCGGTGATGTGAAGGCCCTGGCGACACGGATCAGGGAAGAAGTGGCCAAGGCGATCACCGGACAGCACGACACGGTCGACCTGATGCTGACCGCCCTGTTCGCCGGCGGGCATATCCTGCTGGAAGGTCCTCCGGGCACGGCCAAGACAATGACCGCGCGCTGCTTCGCGCAGGCTCTGGGTGTCGCCTACGGGCGCATCCAGTTCACGCCGGACCTGATGCCTGGCGATATCGTCGGATCGAACATCTACAATTTCCAGACTGGACAGTTCACCCTGACGCGCGGTCCGATCTTCTGCGATCTTTTGCTTGCCGACGAGATCAACCGCACGCCGCCCAAGACACAGGCAGCACTTCTGGAGGCGATGCAGGAGCATGCGGTCACCTTCGACGGCACCACGCATTCGCTGGGCCGCAACTTCATGGTGGTCGCGACCCAGAACCCGATCGAGCATCAGGGTGTCTATCCCCTGCCCGAAGCACAGCTCGACCGCTTCCTGTTCAAGCACCGGGTCAGCTACCCCGGTCTCGAGGAGGAACGGGCCATCATCATCCATCATGGCGGCGGCTCCGCCTCGCACGACATCGCGCAATATGGCATCAAGGCCCAGACGGATCGCAAGACACTGGAGAAGGCACTCGAAACCGTCGGCTCCGTCACCCTCGTCGACGACGTCGTCGGCTACATCGCGGCGCTGGTGCGCGCCACACGCGACACCGCCGATTTGGAGGTTGGCGCCAGTCCACGCGCGGGCGCCATGCTGGCCAGGGCGGCGCGGGCGCGGGCAGCGCTCGACGGCCGCGCTTATGTGATCCCAGACGACGTCAAGGCGCTGGCGGTGCCGGCGCTGCGCCATCGCGTCATCCTGTCGCCGGCCGCGCAGATCGATGGCCGGCTGGTCGAGCAGATCGTCTCCGACCTGGTCGACCAGACGGAAGCGCCGCGTTGATCTATCCCAGCGGCCGAGCGGTATGGACGGCTGCGGCAGGCGCGGTGCCGGCCTTCCTGGTCGCGCTGGCGCTGCCGTCATTGTGGTATCTCGGATTGTTCTGGATCTGCCTGCTGCTGGCCTTCCTGGCGGTGGACGCCGCGGCCGGACGCGGGCGGGAATCGTTGGCCGCCAGCCTCCAAGCGCCACCGCAGGTCGGTGTCGGCGGCCAGTTCAGTGTCCATGTCGTCGCCCGTTTTCCAGGCCGGACGCCGACCCTGGAGGCGCGCGTCGGTCATGATGAGCGCCTGGCGCCGATCGGCGGAACCGGCGGACCCCTGGCTGCCACAAAGGATGGCGGATCGCTCGACCTGCGGTTCCAGGCGCTGCGGCGCGGCATCGCCAGCTTCGATCGTCTGTGGCTGCGCTGGCGCGGGCCGTTCGGACTGGTCTGGAACCAGGTCGTCCTGCCGATGGAAAGCAAGGTGGCAGTGTTGCCCGACGTCCGCAGCGCCCGCGACCAGGCGATCACGCTGCTGCAGCGCAACGCCCTGCCCGACGGGCATGCGCAGCGCCGGGCCGGCCCGGGTCGGGAATTCGAGGCGCTCAAGGATTATCAGCCCGGCATGGGCCGGCGGATGATCGACTGGAAGCGCAGCGCTCGCCACGGCAGGCTTCTGGCGCGCGAGTTCCGTATCGAGGAGAACAACAATATCGTGCTGGCGATCGACAGCGGACGCCTGATGTGCGAGCCGGTCGACGGCCTGCCGAAGGTGGACCGGGCGGTGGCGGCAGCCTTGCTGTCGGCGTTCATTGCTCTCAAGGGCGGCGACATGGTCAGCCTGTTCAGCTTCGATGCGCGGCCGCGCGTCGCCAGCGGCGCGGTGCGCGGCTCGGCCAGCTTCGCGATGATCCAAAAGCGGGCGGTTGAGATCGACTATTCCAACGAGGAGACCAATTTCACCCTGGCGCTGACCACACTTGCGGCGCGGCTCGACCGGCGCTCGCTGGTCATCATCTTCACCGACTTCGTCGATCCGATCAGCGCGGAATTGATGCTGCGCACCGTCGGCCGGCTCACCGAACGGCATCTGGTGCTGTTCATGATGATCAGGGATGTCGAATTGGAGAGCTTGGCCGACATGCCACCTTCATCAGGCGAGGATGTCGCCCGCGCCGTCGTCGCCGGCGGGCTTTTGCGCGAAAGGCAGGTCGTCATCGGCCGGTTGCGGCTGCTCGGCGCGCATGTGATCGAAGCCGACCATCAAAGGCTGGGGCCGGCGCTGGTCGAGCGCTACCTGCAGTTCAAGCGCGAGGATTTGTTGTGACTGCGCCAGTTCCCGGCGATGCTCGACGCGGCGATGCCGTACGCCAGTCGCTGGCCAGCTTCCGTCGGGAGCGCGAGGCCGACTGGAAGGCGTTCGAGGCGCTTCTCGCCCGCGTCGAGAAAAACGCGCCCCGAACACTGTCGGAAGAAGAGTTGCTGTCGCTGCCGCTGCTCTACCGTTCGGCATTGTCTTCGCTTTCGGTGGCGAGAGCGACATCCCTCGACAGCGCACTGATCGCCTATCTCGAATCCCTGTCGCTGCGGGGATATTTTTATCTCTATGGGGCACGCCGCGGACTACCGCAGCGTGTTGGCGATTTCTTCCTGCACGACTGGCCCGGTGCCATCCGCGATTTGTGGCGCGAGACGCTGGTGTCGGTGGCGCTGATGTTTATCGGCATCGGCGCCGGCGCCTGGCTGGTAGCGTCCGACAAGGGCTGGTTCGACGCGATCATCCCGTCGGGCCTGGCCGCCGGCCGTGGCCCCGACGCTTCGGCCGAGATGCTGCGCAGCATGCTTTATGATGGCGACAATGGCTTTCTCTCAGGCTTTGCCGCTTATCTTTTCACCCACAACGTCCAGGTCGCAATCCTCGCCTTCGCCCTTGGGTTTGCTTTCGCCGTGCCGACGGTGCTGCTGATGCTGTTCAACGGTTGCATGCTGGGTGCGATGTTCCAGGTCTATTGGGCAAAGGGGCTTGGCATGGAACTTGGCGGCTGGCTGGCCATTCACGGCACCACCGAATTGTTCGCCATCGCACTGGCCGGCGCTGCCGGCATGCGGATCGGCACGCGCATCGCCTTTCCCGACGAGTTGACCCGCATGACGGCAGCCGCCCATGCCGGACGCATCGCAGCGACCGCGATGGTCGGCGTTTCGGTCATGCTGCTGTTTGCCGGACTGCTCGAGGGCATCGGCAGGCAGACGATCACCAGCGACGTCACCCGCTATGCCATTGGCAGCGGCATGCTCGCACTGTGGATCGGCTACTTCTACCTGTTCCAGGTGGTGCGCAATGGCGACCGCTAGACGCGCTGCGCTGGCGACAATGCGCTCGCTGATCACGCCTGAAGGTGTCGACCTTCAGATCAAGCTGGCCGACGCCGGCACACGGGCGGCCGCTTTCCTGCTCGATGTCGTGTTTATCGCCACGGCTGCAATCGCCGTCACGATTGTTGCGATCTTTGGAGTAACCGGTTTCGGCACTGATAGATTGCAGCCGCTTTTCATCGTCTGGATCATCGCGATCTTTTTTCTGCGAAACGTCTATTTCATCGCCTTCGAGGCGGGCCGGCGCGCGTCGACCCCCGGCAAGCGGATCATCGGCATCAGGGTAGCGTCACGCAACGGAGCCGGCCTGTCGGTCGATCAGGTCATCGCCCGCAATCTGATGCGCGAGATCGAGGTCTTTCTGCCGCTGTCGATTATCGCCGGACGCGGTGGAATGGGCGTCGCCGATACGCTGACGACAGTTTTTGGGCTGGTATGGGCGCTGCTGTTCGCCTTGTTCCCGCTTTTCAATCGCGACCGGTTGCGGATTGGCGACCTCCTGGCGGGAACCTGGGTCGTCGAGGCCCCTAAGCGCACGCTGATGGAGGATCTGTCGGCACGAAAAGATCCGGTCGCCAGAACTTTTCAGTTCAGCCACGCGCAGCTCGATGCCTATGGCATCGCCGAACTGCACAAGCTGGAGGAGGTGCTGCGCCGCGACGACTATTTCGCGCTGCGGGCGGTGGCTGAGACGATCGGACGCAAGATCGGCGCAACGCCGCAGGCGTATGATGCCCGCCCGTTCCTGACCGCGTATTACGGCGACCTGCGAGCCCATCTCGAGCGAAAGCTGCTGCTGGGCAAGCGAAAGGAAGACAAGCATCAGCGTTAGGACCGAAGGGCTGCCTTACCCCACCCACTTCTCGTAGTCCGACACCAGGAGGTGCAGCGGCGCGACGTCCTCGTCGACGTCGGCGAAGCGGCCGATCGGCTCGCGGAAGACATTGTCGGTGAGATCGTCGTTGACGGTTGAAACCTCGCCGATCAGCACGTCCTTGCCCTCGGCCCAGAAGGCGTGCCAGACGCCCGGCAGCAGCGTGACGCTCTCGCCCGGATCGAGCTTCAAGAGCCCGCCCGCCGGCAGCCGGTGGATGGTCCCGTCGACCGGCACCGATACTTCCGCCTTCGGATCGATGCCGCCATCGCGATCGTGCATGAACAGCTCCAGCACCAGCTTGCCGCCGCCGCGGTTGATGATGTCCTCGGCCTTGATGTTGTGACGATGCATCGGCGACAGCTGATCCTTGCGCGAGATCATGATCTTCTCGGCATAGAGCATGCCCATGCCCTTCTTCATGTCCTCGTAGCGACCGTTGCGAACGGTGAACAGGAAGAGGCCGAGCTCGTCGAACTTGCCCTGGCCGTAATCGGTGATGTCCCAGCCGAGCCGCGAGGAGAAGATGGCCGACGAATCCTGCCGGCGCGCCTTCATCTGTTCCGGGGTCCAATAGGCGAAGGGCGGCATGATGTAGCCGAACGAACGGATGAAGGCATCGGCGTCGCGGATGATGTCGTTGATAGCGGAGCGTTTCATGGTTGTGGTTCCTTCCCATCGGCTTGGGCGATCTCCAAACCGAATAGCCGAACACCGATCCGGTGTCGACGTAAACCGCGTGCTGGCCTCATGACATCCGGGCCGATCAAGGCCATAAGTCCAGGCAAATCCCAGGGTGAAAATCCATGCCGAGCATAGACGACCTCGATACACCGGCGATCCTGATCGATGTCGACCGCGCCGAAGCCAACATCGCGCGGGCGCAGGCGCACGCCGACCGCCACGGGCTGAAGCTCAGGCCGCACATCAAGACCCACAAACTGCCTTACTGGGCCAAGAAGCAGATCGCAGCAGGTGCGGTCGGCATCACCTGCCAGAAGATCGGTGAAGCCGAGGTGATGGCCGATGCCGGGCTCACCGACATTTTTCTGCCTTACAATATTCTCGGCCGCGCCAAGCTGGAGCGTCTCAAGGCGCTGCATGGCCGCGTGACGCTGTCGGTGACATCAGACAGCATGGAGACGTTTGCGGGTCTCGCCGCCACCTTCACCGATCCAGGCCGGCCGCTACAGGTGCTGGTGGAGTGCGATACCGGCATGGGCCGCTGCGGCGTCCAGTCGGCCAGCGAGGCTGTCGCGCTGGCCAGGGAGATCGACAAGGCCAGGGGGCTCGCCTTCGGCGGGCTGATGACCTATCCGGCGGCAGGCCGCGCCGCCGAGGCCGAGACTTGGCTCGCCGATGCGCGCCAGGCGCTCGCCGCATCCGGCCTCGCCTGCGAACGCATCTCCAGCGGCGGCACGCCGGATTTGTGGCGCGCAAGCGAGGCTTCCGTCGTCACCGAGTACCGCCCTGGCACCTACATCTATCTCGACCGCTACCAGGTCGCCAAGGGCGTCGGCAGCCTCGACGATTGCGCGCTGACGGTGCTGTCGACGGTGGTCAGCCATCCGACGCCGACACGGGCCATCCTCGATGCCGGCAGCAAGGCCTTGTCCAGCGATACGCTGGGGCTGCCCGATTTCGGCGAATTGCTGGGTACTCCCGGCGCCACCGTCACCAGCCTCAGTGAGGAGCACGGCAACGTCACGCTTTCCGGCGACGCCAGGCTGCGTATCGGCGAGCGCGTGCGCATCGTGCCCGACCATTGCTGCGTTGTCACCAATCTGTTCGACGAAGTTCACTTGATCGCCGGAGAACAGGTGTTGGAGACGCTGCCGGTGGCGGCGCGCGGCCGCATGGGATGAGAAGCGGTCCGCGGAGCGGACGGAAAGCCAATTGCTTGGCTTTCGAGCTTTGACCCCCTGAGCCTGCGAGGGGCAAAGCTGAAGTGAGTCAGGCTGATTGCCGTTCGGCCTGCCGTGCCGCGACGCGGCGCATGGCAATGACCCGGCGACGCAGGATTTCCGTGCGCATCGCCATCAGATGCAGCGCGAAGAACAGCACGGTAAAGCCCAGAGCCATCACCAGCAACGGCCGCAACAGGCTGGGATCGATGGTCGGCCCACCGAGCCGGATCACCGAAGCCGGCTGATGCAGCGTGTTCCACCAGTCGACCGAGAATTTGATGATCGGGATGTTGATGAAGCCGACCAGGGTGATGATTGCGGCGGCCCAGGCCGCGCGTGCTGCATCGTCGAGGGCCCGCGTCAGCGCGATGATGCCGAGATACATCAGGAACAGCACGAACACTGAGGTCAGCCGCGCGTCCCACACCCACCAGGTGCCCCACATCGGCTTGCCCCAGATCGAACCAGTGATCAGCGCGAGCGCTGTAAAGACGGCGCCGATGGGTGCCGCCGATTTCAGCGCGACATCGGCCAGCGGATGGCGCCATACAAGCGTGCCCAATGCGGAAACCGCCATCAGCGTGAAACACATCATGGCCAGCCAGGCGAAGGGCACATGGATGTACATGATACGTACGGTGATGCCTTGCTTGAAATCTTCCGGCGCCGTGAAGCTCATGTAGAGCCCGGCGGCCAGGAGGAGTGTGGCGATGGTTGCCAGCCACGGCACCACCTTGTCGGCCAACCCGACAAACCGCGTCGGGTTGGCGAAATCCATCCAGCCGCTGAGGCGTGAAGTCAGGTCACTCATGCGGCTTTACATAAACCGGTGATGGGCTTGGGGCAACTACAGCACCGTGTCGCAGGCGCGCGTTCCCTTCTCCCCCTGTGGGGCCCGAAGGGCGGGCGAGGCCCGTGACTCGCCCCGGGCGGTGGATCGGCGCAGCGCCGAGCCGGATGAGGAGTGCTGGACGGAGTGAGGCCGGCGCCAAGCGAGCACCCCTCATCCGTCGCCTTCGGCGACGCCTTCTCCCACAACAAGGGGAGAAGGCAAGAACTCAGGCGGCCGCGTCCGTGATGGTGCGGCTGAGGCGGCGGACTTCCTCGTCGTTGAGCAGGCCGCCGGCGCGCAGCAGGCTGGCGAAGCGGCCATTGCGCATCGACAATTCGGCAAAGCCGCCCATTTCGACCACCTTGCCCTTGTCCATGAAGACGACCAGATCGGCATCGCGAACAGTGGTCAGGCGGTGCGCGATGATGAAGGTGGTGCGTCCGCGCCGCAATTCGTCGATCGCTTCCTTGACGCGGTCTTCCGTCTCGACGTCGAGCGCGCTGGTCGCTTCGTCGAGCACCAGGATGGGTGAATCCTTCAGCACGGCGCGCGCGATTGCGATACGCTGGCGCTCGCCGCCCGAAAGTTGTCCACCGCGTTCGCCGACGACCGTATCGTAGCCGTTGCTCTTCGACAGGATGAAATCCTGCGCGGCAGCGGCATTGGCGGCGGCGTGGACCTCATCATAGGTCGCCTCGGCGCGCCCGACGCGGATATTGTCCTCGATCGAGCGGTTGAGCAGGCCGGCATCCTGGAACACGGTGGCGATCGAGTGGCGCAGCGACTTGCGGGTCACCGTGCGGGTATCGATACCGTCGATCAGGATACGGCCGCTGGACGGCGAAAAGACCCGCTGCAGGAGATTGATCAGCGTGGTCTTGCCTGCGCCCGTCGGGCCGACGATGGCCACGGTCTGGCCGGCATGGACCTCGAACGAGACATCGTTCACGCCCTGCCCCGAATTGGCGAATTCGAAGTTGACGTTTTCGAAACGCACATGACCAGTGACGTTGACCAGGTCACGCAACCCGTCCGGCTCGGCGGCCTCGGCCGCGGAGTCCTCAAGGCGATAAAATTCCTCGAGCTTGGCCCTGGCTTCCGAAATCTGGTTGGCGAAGGCCGACATCTGGTCGAGCCGGGCGATCAGCAGCGTGGCAAAGCCGGTAAACGCGATGACGTCACCGATACGCAATTGGCCCTGCATGACCAGATAGGAGCCGATCAACAGCACGACCATCATCGAAATGGTCGACGACAGACGGTGCAGGGCGTTGGCCAACGCCCACCAGTCGAGCACCGGATACTGCGCATCAAGCAGATTCTTGACATAGCGCTTCAAGGCGTCGGTCTCGTGGCCGATGCGATTGTAGCTCTGCAGCACGGCGACATTGCTGACCGAGTCGCTCACATGCGCGAACACCCGGTGAAAGTGCCGCTCCACGGACGCCTGGCCTTCCTTGGTGCGACGCATCACCAGCCGGCCGATTCCGACGTAGAGCGCGCCCAGCGCCAGCAGGACCATCGACATGCGAATGTCCATGCTGAGCGCCGTCGGCACCAGCAGAACCAGCGCGACAACCGTGGACAAATGCTGCCTCATGAACTCGAGCCAGAGGCTGAACAAGGTCTCGACCGCGCGCAGAAGCGTATGCAGGGAATTGGAGGTGCCGCGCTGATGATGCCAGGCAAGCGGCATGGTGATCACGCGCTCGAATGATTGGCAAAGAACCTCGCTGCGCCGCGCATGGGCAAAACGGTCCGCGCCGCGCGCCACCAGGACGAAGGCGATGACGTTGAAGACGCCGATACCGGCCCATAGGCCGAGCGTCGAAAAGACCGAGCCACTATCCGAAATGGCATCGATTACCCGTCCGAACATGATCGGCTCAAGGATGGCGATAATCGCAAGCGCGACATTCGCCCCACAGATAAACGCGACGCGTTTTCTGTCGGCAGCGAGATAACCGAGCGCTCTCCAGTAGATTTGCAGAAGGGACACTTCAGCTACTCCGGCAAATTGTTATTGTGCACTGCATCATTTTCTGACTCGTACTCGTTGACGTGTCGCGAAACAATGCCCTCGTACCCCTTCAGTTCCCAATTCGCGAACAAAAGATGGCGACGCTGCGAAATCTGTCGTGATCACGTAACGGTTTGAGAAGAAAGGTAAAATGTCAGCCTTGCGGCAAAATCGTGGCAGGTAGGAAGCACTGCCGAAATTTTAATCAGCAACTTGGCATGTACGAATCCCAAAAGCCTGCATCGGCTTTTGGGAAATCTCATGCGCAATAGAATTGCTCGAGCAACTTTAAATAACGCACATCCTCAAGATGCACAAAGACGCTCCAAATCCTTGAAGCTACGCCGATATCCTGACGACCAGATCGGCCTTGTCGCCGGCTTTCGGTTCGAAAGACGAAGCCTTCGTCTTTTTACCATTTACCTCGAGCGAGACGGCTTTGGCCTTCTTGTCGCGGACAACCTGAACCCTGAGCTCGGCCCCTAGCACCTTGAGCGTTGCCGCATAGCCATCCCAATGGCTGGGCAGTTTCGGCCTGAACTGGATGCGCTCGCCCCTGCGCTCGATGCCGAGGATGCCTTCAACCGCCGCGCGATAAAGCCAGCCGGCCGAGCCGGTATACCAGGTCCAGCCGCCGCGGCCGCCCTTGCCTTGCCCGGCGTAGACGTCTGCCGCGACGACGTAAGGCTCGACGCGGTAGTGCTCGGCAGCGGCTTCGTCGGGTGCATGGTTGACCGGGTTTAGCATCGAGAAGCAGCGGTAGGCGTCGTCGACGCGCCCCATTTCGGCGAGCGCAATGACGAACCATGTCGCCGCGTGGGTGTATTGGCCGCCGTTTTCACGGACACCCGGCGGGTAGCTTTTGATGTAGCCTGGGTTCTGTTCCGTCCTGGAGAAGGGCGGCGTGAAAAGCTTGACGATGTTGAGCTCGTCGTCGACGAGCATTTTCATCGCCTGCTGCATCGCCGTCGTCGATCGCGCCGGATCGCCCTCGCCCGACAGCACGCTCCACGACTGGGCAATCGAGTCGATCTTGCATTCCTGCGAGCTGCGCGACCCCAGCGGCGTGCCGTCGTCGAAGCTGCCGCGACGGTACCATTCACCGTCCCAGGCCGTGCTTTCAAGCGCCCGCTTCAGCACACCCGCGTGTTTTGTCCAGGCTTGCGCGCGCTTGGCGTCGCCTTCCGCCTTGGCGACAGCTGCAAAGTCGCCCAGCGTCTTCAGCAGGAACCAACCCAGCCAGACGCTCTCGCCCTTACCTTGCTCGCCGACACGGTTCATGCCGTCGTTCCAGTCACCGCCGAGGATCAGCGGCAGTCCGGCGGGGCTGCTGCGCTTGATGGCAAGGTCAAGTGCGCGCGCGCAATGATCGTAGAGTGAAGCGGTCTTCTTCGATATCTCCGGCGTGAAAAAGGCGTCGTGCTCGCCTTCTTCCAGCGACGGCCCTTCGATGAAGGGCAATTGTTCCCTGAGGATCGCGGTATCGCCGGTCACCAGCAAGTAGTGTGCCGTGGCGTGGGCGAGCCAGACCACGTCGTCGGAAATCATGGTGCGGACGCCTGCCTCGGTTCGCGGCAGCCACCAATGCTGCACGTCGCCTTCGGGGAATTGCCGCCGCGCCGCGTTGAGGATCTGGTCGCGCGCCAGTTTCGGATCATGGAGAAGCAGGGCCAGCGTGTCCTGCAACTGGTCGCGGAAGCCAAAGGCGCCGCTCGCCTGGTAAAACGCCGAGCGGGCGCGGATGCGGCAGGCAAGGCTCTGATAGGGCAGCCAGTGGTTGACCATCGCGTTGAGCGCCCTGTCCGGCGTCTCGACCTGGATGGTGTCGAGAAACCCTCGCCACGTGCGTTCATTGTCAGTCAGCCGCTGATCGAAATCCTTGCTGCAGTGATGCCGTACCAGCGCGCTGGCTTCCTCGGCAGAGGCTGCATCGCCGAGCAGCCAGAGCAGCGTCACGTCGCCGCCGGCAGGGATCTCGACATCGCGTGCAATTGCCGCACAAGGATCGTCGCCCGCCTCGACGCGGCCCGACAGGCTTGCGCCGCTGAGCACGGCTTGCGGGAGTTCGCTGGTGCCGTGGCGGCCAATGAACTCGCCGCGGTCGGCCGTCACCGAGTGTGCCGCGCCGTCGGCGGCCAGGAAGGCGACCCGCTCGCTGAAATCGAGCCCGTAGGGATTTTGCGCCAGCAACGCGCCCGTCGCGGCATCCCTGGACGGAACGATGGTCGCCGCCGTGCGCGAACGATGGCTGCCAAGAACCCATTCCGCATAGGCATAGACGCGCAGTCGCGCCGGCGCCGAACCGGAATTCTGGATGCGCAACCTGGAGATTTTCACCGGATCGACGGAATCCACCACATGGGTAAGGTCCATCGACAGCGGCCCGCGCTTCGAACGGAAGGTCGAAAACCCCTGCCCGTGCCATGTTTCGTAGGTCATGGCGGGATCGCGGACGACGGCGGCCAGCGGCGAGAACGCCCGGCCGCTGGCATGGTCGTAGATATAGATGCCCTCGCCTGGCCGGTTGGTGACCGGGTCGTTCGCCCACGGCGTCAGTTGATAGTCGCGGCTGTTTCGGCTCCAGGTGAAGGCAGCGCCTTCAGCCGAAACGTGGAAACCGAACGAGGCGTTGGAGACGACGTTGATCCAGGGCTGCGGCGTCGTGCGGCGGCCAGCAAGGCGCACGACATAGTGGCGTCCGTCGCCCTCGAAACCGCCAAAACCGTTCCACTGGTTGAGCCCGCTGCCGTCGGCACTGCCGTCGAACGAGGCTTGGGCCCACGTCTGTGGCGCCGGCGGAGACGGTTCACGAAGCGCTGCTGCACCCGCCGGCTGCAAGGCGTCCCGCGCTTGCAGCGCAGCGGCCTCGGCGCGCTCGATCTGATCGAAGATGGTGCCGTTGCGCGTGTGCAGAACGACGCGAGCAGTGGCCAGCAGCGTCTTGTAGGTCGCCTCGTCCATGAGGTCGCGGCGCACCGCGAAGATGTGCTGGCGGGGTCCTAGCTCCTTGCCGCGCAGGCGGCTGTTTTCGCACAGCGTCTCGACCGCCCGTTGCAGGTCCTGCACGTAGGACGAAGCCTGCTCGTTGATGACGACAAAGTCGATCATCATGCCTCGGGCGCGCATGTATTCCTGGAAGCGGAGCGCCTGGGCAACGATTTCGAGATCGGCGACATCGCCGATCCTGACCAGGAAAATCGGAAAGTCGCCGGATATGCTGGTCGGCCATAGGCCCGATTGCCTACCGAGCCCGGAAGCGATCGATTCGGCCGGAAGCCGCAGGAACGGATCCGGATAGATCAGGTAGCGCGCCAGATTCTGCACATTGGCGGCATCGGCAAGGCTGAGACCGAGATGCCGGGTCTGCACCTGTGAGCGGGTCCAGGCGAGCATCGCCTGGCGCGCGAAGGCTTCCGGATGATCAAGCCGCGCAATGGCTTCTTCGAGATCGGCACGGTTGGCGCCGACGGCAGTCCAGAAGGTCAGCGCTATCTTCTTGTTGGCCGGCACGCGCACCTGTCGGCGAAGTGCCGCGACCGGATCCAGCGTGAAGCCGGAATGGCCGCCAAGCTTGGCGCCGGGATCGAATGCGGCGGCCTCGGTAATGGTGCGGCCGCGGCCTATGAAAGCGCGCCGGTCGGTTTCGGCCTCGGCGTCGCGCGTCGACCCAGACGGGTCGGTGACGAAATGCACCATGGCGACATCAGGCTCGTCCGTTTCCCGCTTACGTCTGGTGGCGAAGATCGCTGCGTTATTCGCAGCGATTTCGGTTTCCACGAACATTTTCGAGAACGCCGGATGCGCGTTGTCGGATGCTTCGGAGCCCAGCACCAGTTCAGCGAACGAGGTCACTTCGATATGCCGGTCGACCGGGCCGTCATTGTAGAGCGTCACCCGCCGGCCTTCGCCATTTCCTTCCGAAATGACGATGCATTCGACCTCCGAACGCAGTGATCCCACTGACTTGACGAAGCTCGCCTTGTCGTCGGAGAACAGCGTCCGCACCTCTTCGTGGGTGGCACGCTTCGGCTCGGCGGTGGCCGACCACCAGTCGCCGGTGCCGGAGTCGCGCAGGAAGATGTAGGAGCCAAGCCGATCCTCGGTCGGGTCCGGCTGCCAGCGCGTGACGGCAAGCTCGCCCCAGCGACTATAGCCGGAGCCGGTCGCGGTAACCATGACCGAGTAGCGGCCATTGGACATGACGCTGGTCGAACGCAGCGCCTTGAGCGGGTTGAGCACGATGCGCGTATCGGGGCTCTCGGCTTCCGTTTCGTCCTTAGACCGTTCGTCGGCCTCGGTCCTGACAGTGGCGGTCGGGATGTCGCGCGGCGCTCTTTCCTGCAGCAGCAACTCGGCCGACTCGATCACCGGATCGCTGTGGAAGCGGTCGCGCAGGCGTCCTTCGAAGATGGCGTCGGCGACGGCGGCGATCGACATGCCGGAATGGTGGGCCATGTAGTTCAGCACGACGACATGGTCGGTGCCCTCCGGCACGCGTTGCGGCGTGAAATCGACCGCATCGTAGAAGCCGTGCCGGCCAAGGGCGCCGAGCCGCCGCAGCCTGGCCAGGTTCTGCACCGATTCACGCGGGGTGAACTGCGCCGCCAGCACGGTCGCATAAGGGGCAATCACCGTGTTCTGGCCGAGACCTCGCTTCAGGCCCAGCCCGGGCACCCCGAAGTTGGTGTACTGGTAGGTCAATTCGCGATCGCGGGCGTTGTAGGCCGCTTCCGAAATCCCCCAGGGCACGTCCTTCGAGCGGCCGTACTGGATCTGGCGCTTGATGATGAGCTTGCTGGTCTGGTTGAGGATGCTGCCTTGCGGCTCCTTCATCACCAGCGGCGGCATCAAATACTCGAACATCGAGCCGGACCAGGACATCAGCGCGCCCTTGAACCCGATCTCGACGATCGGCCGGCCGAGGTGGAACCAGTGCTCCGTCGGCAGATCGCCCTTGGCTATGGCGAACAGGCTGGTCAGCCGCGCCTCGGAAGCCAGCAGGTCGTAGCAGCTTTCGTCGAGCTGATGCTCCTCGACCCGGTAGCCGATCGACAGAAGCTTGCGTTCCTTGCGCATGAGGAAGGAGAAATCCATCTCGAAGGCAAAGCGGCGCGTACGCTCGCGCAACGACAGAAGCTTGGCCCGCAGCGCCTCGACGGCAGTGTCGTCGCTATGCGCGTCATGGACATGCGCTTCGCAGGTGGCTTCCAGTCTTGCCGCCCAGTCGGCGATGGTGTCGCTCTGCGTCGATGCGGCCTCAGTATGGATGGCGATGGCGAGCTTGCGGATCTCGCCGGCCAGAACGGCCAGGTTGATGGTGCGGATTGACGCCATCTCCGGCTGTGCCTTGATCGATTCGACCGCGCGTCGCATGCCCTCGAGGCGATCGGCAAGTCGCTGGCGCAACGGCCGCAACTGGCGGCGGTCGTCAGGCAACTCCGCCAGGCTTTCGTCGAGGATCGTCACCGTATCAAGGATACCCTCGAAGTCGCCCTGAAGGTGGACTGCAGGCGCTTCCGCCCATTCGGCACAGGCTGCCGCCACCGCCACCAGATGGCCGGCGAGATTGCCGCTATCGACGGCGGAAATGTACAGCGGATAGAGCGGCTTCAGCGTCGTCGTGTCATACCAGTTGAAGAGATGGCCGCGCTCACGCGGCATGCTCTCGATCGTCGACATCGTCGCGTCGATGCGGGTGGCGGCGTCGGACAGGCTGATCCAGCCGAAATCGCGCGCCGAAACCACTGACAGGAGATAGACGCCGATATTGGTCGGCGAGGTGCGGGGGGCCACGACAGGCGCCGGGCTTTCCTGGAAATTGTCGGGCGGCAGATTGTGATGCTCGGCCGTCACGAAGGTCTCGAAATAATGCCATGTGCGCCGCGCAATCGTGCGCAGCACATGGATGTCCGCCGCCGATATGCGCAAACGGTCCTCGGTTTCGGCCGAGCGGCTGATAAAGAAGGCGAAAGCCGGCGAGCCGATCCAGAACAGCGCGAAGAAGAAGGCGACGAAAGCTCCGGTGGAATCGGCCACAACAGGGATGGCGAGGCCAACGACGCCGACGATCACTGCACCGTACATCATGCCGTAATAGGAGCCGAGATCGTTGTCGCCGATCTTGTGAGCCTGCGAGGCAGTGCGCCATTCGAGCAGGTTCTTCCGGCTGACGAACAGGCGGTAGAGCGTGCGAATGATGGCATCGCCCATCATCCAGGCCAGATGCGCCATCAGCACGATCTTCAGAGCCACCAAGGCGGTGCCGAAGACGACGTCGCGCGCCAGCGCCGAGAAATGACCGCGCGGCGTCTGGTCGCCGCTTTTCGGCAGGATGGCGTGGACGATGTCGAATGTGGGCGCCATGAAAAGTGTGAGGATCAGCAGCGCCTGCCATTGCGCGGCCTGGGTGAAGGGCAGCAGCGTCCAGCCGGCGATCGCGGCCATCACCCAGAAGATCGGCGTCAGCGACCGGCGCAGATTGTCGACCATCTTCCAGCGCGACAGCGCCGGCACGCCGGAACGCGGATTGAGAATGAAGCCCAGAAGCTGCCAGTCGCCCCGCGCCCAGCGATGGTGGCGCGACGCGTCGACCGAATAGCGGGTCGGATAGTCCTCGACCAGCTCGACGTCGGTGACCAGCGCCGCGCGCGCCAAGGCGCCTTCGAGCAGATCGTGGCTGAGGACGGTGTTTTCTTCGATGCGGCCCTTCAGCGCCGCCTCGAAGGCGTCGACGTGATAGAGCCCCTTGCCGGTGAAGGAGCCGTCGCCGAAGACGTCCTGGTAGATGTCCGAGACGGCAAATACGTAGGGATCGAGGCCGCGATTGGCAGAAAAGACCCGCTGGAAGAAGGATGCGTCGTCGCCGCTGGTCAGCGAAGCGGTGATGCGCGGCTGCAGGATGGTGTAGCCGGCGGTGACGACGCGCTTTGCCGCATCGCAATGCGGGCGGTTGAGCGGATGGCAAAGCTTTCCAGCCAAACTGGCGACGGCATCGCGGGTGGTGCGCGTATCGGCATCCAGCGTCATCACATGGATGACCTTTTCCGGCAACGGCACGTCCAGCGGCAGAAAGGTGGTGTCGCTGTCGCCACGCAGCAGAAGATTCAGTTCGTGGAGCTTGCCGCGCTTGCGTTCCCAGCCCATCCAGGCGCCCTGGGATTCATTGTAGAGCCGCCGGCGGTGCAGGACATAGAAACGCGGCGCGCCTTCGCTGGGATAGCGGGCGTTCAGCCGCGCGATCTCGTCGCGAGCATATTGGAGGATCTCGATATCCGCCGCATCGATTTCGGTTTTGCTGTCCGGCCAGTCCGAAAGCAGAGCGAAATGGATTTCGTCCGCCGTGTTGGCCAGGTGGTGCACTTCGATGTTGCGGATGTTCTCCTCGACGTCGTCGCGCGAGCCGATCAGCGACGGCACCACCACCAGCGTGCGCGCCTCGGGCGGCATGCCGCGTTTATAGTCGTAGCCGACGAGGCGCGTCGGCTTCAGGAACAACGATACGACGGTGTTGAAGAAGGCAAGCGCGCCTTCGCTGGCCGGCACGGCAAACAGCGCCAGCATCAGGACGATCGACGGTATGGACAGGCCGAGACTGGCAAGGGCGTTGCCGGAGAGGACAAGAAGCAGGACCGTCAGCGCGAACACCGGCACGACAATGCCCAGCCATCCGGTCTTGCGGAACGCCCGTTTGATCGTGACGCTGACCGTCGGCCGATAGCCGATCGCCTTTTCCAGTTCCAGCCGGCGCGGGCCGACCAGAAAGAACCCGACATCGGTGTGAGCGGCCGGACCGGTGACGGTGGTATCGGCGACAGCGGCATGGCCGGCGAGTTCGATCGCCTTTTCAGCAACGCGGAATTCGGAACGATCGGAGCGGCGCGCCATTTCCTCGATCGCGGTCCGGTACTGGTCGCGCGAGAAGAAATCGAGCGCGGCAAAATCGGTGCGCTCGCGCAGCAAGGTGTCGATGCGGCTGACATCTTCGAACCAAACCGTCCAGTCGATATCGTTGATGAGCCTGAGGCCGCGGATGATGTTGCCGGTGGTTACGTTGCCGCTGGACAACGTGCGATGCTCGCTGATGATGATTTCCTCGGCGTCGGAGCCGGACCGTTCAAGCTCGCCCTCCAGCCATTCCAGCGCCCTGCCGGCATTTTGCGACCCGTCGCGCAGACGGTAGAGCAATTGAGTGGCAAAGGTGGTGTCTTGTGCATGGGCGACGTAGTTCGACAGGATCGCCTGACGGTCGGCGGTTTCATCGAGTGCCAGCACGCGGTCTGCGACCTCGTTGGCAATCTGGCGCATCTGCCGGGTACGACTGACCCGAACCGCGATCCGGCGAAGATTTTCGATCAGAACGAAGCGCAGCAGCGATGGCAGCGCCCAGAGCTCGCCGATCTTCAGCGGCTCGACGGCCTGAAAGCCTTCGACGATCGCCTTGAACATGGTCGCCGAGACCGAACTGTCCGAATGGGCGACATAGGTCCAGGCCAGCGCAAGGGCGCGCGGCACGCTGGCGCCGTCGGACAGTTTCAGGGTCGGCAACTGACGATAGAAGCGGCGTGGCAGGTCGCGCTTGATCTGGAAGATGGTTTCTTCGACCAGATAGTTGTTGTCGAGCAGCCATTGCGCCGCCGGCGTGATCGTCTCGCCTCTCGCCTGCGCGGCATTGGTCGAACGGTAGACTTCGAGGATCTTGCTGGCGCTGTCGCGGACGCGTGGCTGGAAATCGAACGGCTCCAGGCCGAACAGATCCTTGACGTCGCCCTTGGCGAGGCTTGCACCCAGCGTGCGCAGGCGCTCTTCCGGCAGGAAATTGGAGCGTATCGGCTCTTCCGTGATGGCCGGAAAGCTCGCGCTCGTCTTTTCCATTTGGGTGGGGTCTGTCTGGATATTCATTGAAAATTCCGCATGGGGGACGCGTTAGCGGCGTCACCGCCACGGCAATGTCCTAGAACCGATTGAAATGGAATTAGTTGCATCGAAACAAGGGCCGAAAGTTTATTTTCGCACCAAGACCTGCAGACGAACCACTTCCCTCCCGCCGGGAGTTGATCGACGGAAGGATTCAGGCTTTTTCGTGATCTGGGCTTGAGCTTACGGCATATTTCGCCGGTGTTGTGATCATGTTTCGAAACAGGCGTTAATCGTTTGCCGAAACGCGATCGATGCGGATCACGAACAGCGTCGCTGGTCGCGCAGGCTCCAGGCGCTGTGACAGAGCGTCGTCCGGCCCGAGCAACAGGGCGTCGCGCGGTCCGATGTGGACAGGCGCCGCGCCGGCCACCGAGATCTCGCCGTCAACACACAGGATGAGGGTCGCATCGGCGGCTGACTGGATGTCCGTCGCGGCTGAAATCACCAGGCGTTCGACGGCATGGGTCATCCGTCCACGCCGTGTCATGACGTTGAGATCGGCGATCGGACCGGCGATCAGCGCCGCTTGCGTCGGCACATCGGCCGGAAAGGAAAGCGGGGCGGACGTTTTGGTCACCGTAGCTGCCGGGCGGCCGGCCAAATCAAGGATGATCCCTTCGCCTTCCAGCACGGCCAAGCTCCGGTCGACTCCGGCAAATTCGGAGAATGACCCACCGCTTTCGACGCGCGCCATGGAGACGCGCCAGTCGAAATCGTCGAGCGCAGCACCTGCGGGCGAGACGGCGATTTCCGTCGTCACCCCGCCGCCGTTCTTCCACGGCATGGACCGGTATTCGGCTGCCCGGAGGATGCGCAAGGCGCGGTTCAGCCGAGGATGCCTGGCAGGTTGAGCTGGTGCTCCCTGGCGCAGTCGATGGCGAGGTCATAGCCGGCATCGGCGTGGCGCATGACGCCGGTTGCGGGGTCATTCCATAGCACCCGCTCCAGGCGTTTGGCCGCTTCGCGTGTGCCGTCGGCAACGATGACCATGCCGGCATGTTGCGAAAAGCCCATGCCGACGCCACCGCCATGATGCAGCGATACCCAGGTTGCGCCGGAGGCGGTGTTGAGCAGCGCATTGAGCAGCGGCCAGTCGGAAACGGCGTCCGAGCCGTCCTTCATCGATTCCGTCTCGCGGTTCGGCGAGGCAACCGAGCCTGAATCGAGATGATCGCGGCCGATGACCACCGGCGCCTTGAGCTCGCCTTTCGCCACCATCTCGTTGAAGGCGAGGCCGAGCCGGTGGCGGTCGCCGAGACCAACCCAGCAGATGCGCGCCGGCAGACCCTGGAAAGCGATGCGCTCACGCGCCATGTCGAGCCACTTGTGCAGGTGGGTGTTGCCGGGCGTCAGCTCGCGCACCTTGGCGTCGGTCTTGTAGATGTCCTCGGCATCGCCGGAGAGGGCTGCCCAGCGAAACGGACCGATCCCGCGACAAAACAGTGGCCGGATATAGGCCGGCACGAAACCCGGGAAGGCAAAGGCATTGTCGAGCCCTTCCTCCTTCGCCACCTGGCGGATGTTGTTGCCATAGTCGAGCGTCGGCACGCCGGCATTCCAGAACGCCACCATCGCCTCGACATGTTCGCGCATCGACGCGCGCGCCGCCTTTTCGACCGCCTTCGGGTCGCTGGTGCGCTTCTCGCGCCATTCGGCGAGCGACCAGCCCTTGGGAAGATAGCCGTTGAGCGGATCATGCGCCGACGTCTGGTCGGTGACCAGGTCGGGGCGCACGCCACGCCGCACCAGTTCCGGCACGATGTCTGCGGTGTTGCCGACCAGGCCGACCGATTTCGCCTCGCCGGCCCTGGTCCAGCGCTCGATCCTTTCCAGTGCCTCGTCGAGCGTGTCGGCGCGTTCGTCGACATAGCGAGTGCGCAGCCGGAAATCGATGCGGTCGGGATCGCATTCGATCGCCAGGCAGCAGGCGCCGGCCATCACCGCGGCCAACGGCTGGGCGCCGCCCATGCCGCCGAGGCCGCCGGTCAGGAGCCATTTGCCCCTGAGATTGCCGTCGTAATGCTGGCGGCCAGCCTCGACGAAGGTCTCGTAGGTGCCCTGCACGATGCCTTGGGTGCCGATGTAGATCCACGAGCCGGCCGTCATCTGGCCGTACATCATCAGGCCCTTCTTATCGAGCTCGTTGAATTTCTCCCATGTCGCCCAGTGCGGCACGAGGTTGGAATTGGCGATCAGCACGCGCGGCGCATCGGTGTGGGTACGAAACACGCCGACCGGCTTGCCCGACTGCACCAGCAGCGTCTCGTCGTCTCCAAGCGTCTTCAGAGAGGCGACGATGCGGTCAAAGTCGTTCCAGGTGCGCGCCGCGCGGCCGATGCCGCCATAGACGACCAGTTCGTTGGGGTTTTCGGCGACGTCGGGATCGAGATTGTTCATCAGCATGCGCAACGGCGCTTCAGTCAGCCATGTGCGGGCATTGAGCTCGCTGCCGCGCGGGCTGCGGACTTCGCGGATGTTGTGGCGAGGATGGGTCATGGCGTCACTTTTCCTTTCGAATGAGCTGCGCGGCGATGCGTCAGCGCCCGGCCCAGGCAATCGCGCTTTCCAGGATCCGCTTCAGCGTGGCGCGGATCGGCGCGGCGAATGCCGGGTCGTAAGGCACGGGCCAATTGTCGGGCGTACCTTTGCCCTCGGGCTCGCGCATATAGCCGCGGTTAGACAGTTCCATCTGCAGCGCATGAACGCCGTTTTGCGGCTGGCCGAAATGGCGCGTGATCCAGCCGCCTTTGAAGCGGCCGTTGACGACAAAACTCTCGCCAGTCTCGGCGAGGATCTGGCCGACCATTGCCTGCAAGCCCGGATCGGCGCTTTTGCCGTCATTGGTGCCGAGGTTGAACACCGGCAGAGTGCCTTCGAACAGCCGCGGCAGCATCGAGCGGATCGAATGGCAGTCATAGAGGACGATCTTCCGGTGCACGGCACGCAGTCTGTCGATCTCGGCCTGCATCGCGGCATGGTAAGCCACAAAGTACTTTTCGCGGCGCTCGTCGACCTCCGAGGCATCAGGCTCTTCCCCGACACGATAGAGCGGATCGCCGTCGAAGGTCTCGGTCGGGCACAGGCCGGTGGTTGCCTGGCCGGGATAGAGCGAGACGCCAGACGGATCGCGATTGACGTCGATGACGGTGCGCGAGATCGCGGTATGCACCACCGTCGCGCCGAGGTCTTCGGCAAAGTCATACAGCTTGTCGATCCACCAGTCGGCGTCGCGGCGGCCGAGCCAAGTCGACACCAGCCGGTTCTCGAGGCCGGCGAGATCGATTCCGGTGTGCGGGATCGAGACCAGCAGGGGGGCGGTGCCGCGCTTTACAGTGAGCCAGGAGGGCACGTTCATGAATGGTCTCCCTGCGCTGGCACTTTGCGGCGACCTATAGAGGCGCACATCCTCACGACGCGATTCCCGGCAGCGCCACCGCGCCCGCTGCCTTCACGGCAGCGCCGCTGCGCACCATGGCGATGGCCTTTTCCATGTCGGGGTGGAAATGCCGGTCATTGTCGAGATGCGGCACTTCGGCCCTGACCAGCCTGCGTACCGCTTCGAGCGGCGCACTCGATGCCAGCGGCGCATGGAAATCGCAGCCCTGCGTGGCGGCCAGCAATTCGATACCGATGACGGCCGTCGCATTCTCGATCATGCCGATCAGCCGGCGCGCGCCATGTGCCGCCATCGAGACGTGGTCTTCCTGATTGGCCGAGGTCGGGATCGAATCGACACTGGCCGGATAGGCCTTTTGCTTGTTTTCCGAGACGAGTGCCGCCGCCGTCACTTGCGGGATCATGAAGCCGGAATTCAAGCCTGGCTTCGGCGTCAGGAAGGCCGGCATGCCCGACAGCGCCGGATCGACCAGCATGGCGATGCGCCGTTCCGACAGCGAGCCGACCTCGCAGACGGCGAGCGCGATCATGTCGGCGGCGAAGGCGACCGGCTCGGCGTGGAAATTGCCACCGGAAAGTGCTGTGTCGTCCTCGGCGAAGATCAGCGGATTGTCGGTGACGCCGTTGGCCTCGGTGCCCAGCGTGCCGGCGGCCTGGCGCAGCACGCTGAGCGCTGCACCCATCACCTGCGGCTGGCAGCGCAAGCAGTACGGGTCCTGCACGCGTTCGTCTCCGACCCGGTGCGATTCACGGATGGCACTGCCGGCCATCAGGTTGCGCAGCGCCTCTGCCGTCTCGATCTGGCCAGGATGCCTCCTGAGCAGGTGGATGCGCGGATCGAAGGGGGCGTCGGAACCCTTGGCGGCATCGGTCGAGAGCGCACCGGCGACCAGCGCCGACTGGTAGAGCACTTCGGCGTCGAACAAGGCGGCCAACGCGTAGGCGGTCGAAAACTGTGTGCCGTTGAGCAGCGCCAACCCTTCTTTGGCGCCAAGCGTGACCGGCTCCAGCCCGTGCGAGACAAAGGCGACCTTGGCCGGGAACCGGCCATGCGGGGTAAAACATTCGCCGACGCCGATCATCACCGCCGTCATGTGCGACAGTGGCGCAAGGTCGCCGGATGCGCCGACCGAGCCTTGCGCCGGCACCACCGGAATGACGTCGTTGGCGAGCATCGCTTCGAGCAGCTCAATGGTCTGCGGGCGCACGCCGGAGGCGCCCTGCGCCAGGCTGGCCAGCTTCAGTGCCATCATCAGCCGGCAAACAGCGACCGGCATCGGTTCGCCGACGCCGGCGGCATGCGACAGCACGATGTTGCGTTGCAGCGTCTCGAGATCGGCGGCGGGGATACGGACGCTGGCCAATTTGCCGAAACCGGTGTTGATGCCATAGACCGGCTCACCCTTGGCGACGATGCGTGCAACGGCCTCGGCGCTGGCCTTGATCTTTGGCCAGCAGGCCGCGTCCAGCTTCGGCATCGCGCCACGATAGATTTCGCGCCAGTCGGCCAGCGTCGTGTTGCCCGGCTTGAGTTTGAGTTCACTCATCGTCCCCTCCAGATGCGGGCATGCAGCGGGTTGAAGCCCATGCGGTAGACGAGCTCGGCCGGGCGCTCGATGTCCCAGATCGCCAGGTCGGCCGATTTTCCAGCCTCCAGCGTGCCGGTGCTTCCGAGCCGCCCGAGCGCGCGGGCGGCCTCGCGGGTGACACCGGCAAGGCATTCGTCAACAGTCAGACCAAACAAGGTCGCCGCCATGTTCATGGTCAGCAGCAGCGAGGTCAGCGGTGAGGTGCCGGGATTGCAGTCGGTGGCGACCGCCATTTTGACGCCATGCTGGCGAAAAAGGCCGATCGGCGGCTTCTTGGTCTCACGGATGAAATAGTAGGCGCCGGGCAGGATCGTCGCCACGGTTCCGGCCCTCGCCATCGCCGCCGCACCCGCCTCGTCAGTGTATTCGAGATGGTCGGCCGACAGGGCGCCATAGCGCGCCGCAAGTTCTGCGCCGTGCAGGTTGGACAATTGGTCAGCGTGGAGTTTTACCGGCAGGCCTGCTGCTTTCGCCGCGTCGAACACGCGAGAAATCTGCTCGGGCGAAAAGGCGATGCCTTCGCAAAAACCATCGACCGCGTCGGCCAAGTCCTCGGCAGTGACGGCCGGCAAAATCTCGTTTGCGACCAGATCGATAAAAGCGTCCTTGTCGCCTTTCGCTTCAGGCGGCAGGGCATGCGCGCCGAGGAAGCTCGTTGTTACCGTTACTGGACGGTTTTCGCCAAGAAGCCGCGCGGCGCGCAGCGATTTCTTCTCGTTTTCGAGATCGAGCCCGTAGCCCGACTTGACCTCGATGGTGGTGAGGCCTTCAGCGATCAGCGCGTCGAGGCGCGGCAGCGACTGCGCAACCAATTCCTGTTGGCTGGCAGCGCGCAGCGCCTTGACCGACGAGACGATGCCGCCGCCGGCCCTGGTGACCTCTTCATAGGTGGCGCCGGCCAGCCGCATCTCGAATTCATTGGCGCGATTGCCGGCGTGGATCAGATGAGTATGGCAGTCGATCAGGCCGGGTGTGATCCAGCGGCCTTCGCAATCGACAATCTCGGCGTTCTGGCTGAAGGCTGCCGGCATGTCGGCTTCCTGGCCGGCATAGACGATCAGACCATCGCGCGCGACGATCGCGCCGTCTTCGACGATACCCAGTCCGGCGGCGCTGTCGGCCATGGTCGCCAGTCGCGCATTGTGCCAGAGGCGGATCTCCCCTGCCCGGCTTTTGCTCTCTCCAGCCATCATCTTTTCCGTTTCAATCGGCGGTGGTTATGTATATACATATCGAAACGCACTGCAAGTGGTATCATTGCACGGGACAAAGGGAATCGGAGAGAAAACGTGACTGCGATCTTTGCGGAACAGGCGCTTCTGCCCGACGGCTGGCATTCGAATGCCCGGATCGTCGTCAGTGATGGCCACATCGCCACGGTCGAGCCGAACACCGCATCCCAGCCCGGCGACGAACGCCATGCCATTCTGCTGCCAGGCATGCCGAACCTGCACAGCCACGCCTTCCAGCGCGGCATGGCCGGTCTAGCCGAGCTGCGCGGCCCTTCAGCCGACAGTTTCTGGAGCTGGCGCGAGGTGATGTATCGCTTCGCGCTGTCGATGACGCCGGATCAGGTCGAGGCGGTCGCCGCACAGCTCTATGTCGAGATGCTGGAGGCTGGGTTTTCACGCGTCGGCGAGTTTCACTATCTGCATCACGACCGCGACGGCCAGCCCTACGCCAACGTCGCCGAAATGGCCGACCGCATCACCGCCGCGGCTGCCGACACCGGCATCGGGCTGACGCTGCTGCCGGTCTTCTATGCACATTCCTCTTTCGGCGGCGCAGCGCCGAATGAGGGCCAGCGGCGATTCATCAACGATATGAATCGGTTCTCGCGGCTTGTTGAGAAATGTCACGAAACCGTTCGCACCTTGAATCACGCGGTCGTCGGCATCGCCCCGCACAGTCTGCGCGCCGTGACACCGGAGCAGTTGGAAAACATCGCGACAATGGCACCCGGCGGACCGATCCACATCCACATCGCCGAGCAAGTGAAGGAGGTCGAGGACTGCCTTGCCTGGTCCGGGGCGCGGCCGGTCGAATGGCTGCTCGCCAATGCCAGGGTCGACAGTCGCTGGTGCCTGATCCACGCCACCCACATGACCGAGACCGAGACGGCGGCCATGGCGAAAAGCGGAGCAATCGCCGGCCTCTGCCCGATCACCGAGGCCAATCTCGGCGACGGCACCTTTGCAGCACCTTTGTTCAAACAGCATGGCGGCCGCTTCGGCGTCGGCTCCGACTCCAACGTGCTGATCGGCCTGCCGGACGAATTGCGGCAGCTCGAATATTCGCAGCGCCTCGCCCACCGTGCCCGCAACCTGCTGGCGGTCGCCGGCGGTTCGACCGGGCGCGCACTGTTCGATGCCGCGCTCGTCGGCGGCAGCGCAGCGCTCGGCGCAAGTCCCTCGCGGATCGCCGCTGGCGCCCCAGCCGATTTCATCTCGCTCGATGGCAAGCACCCGTCGCTTGCCGGCAAGACGGGCGATGCAGTGCTCGACACCTGGATCTTCGCCAACGGTTCCAAGGTCGATTGTGTCTGGATGGATGGCAAGAAACTGGTCAGCAGTGGCAGGCACGCAAGGCGCGATTTTATTGCCGAGCGTTTTCGCAAGGTGATGACGGCGCTTTCGGCATGAGCATGATCCAGACAATGGATGCGGACGGCGGCGAGCCCCTCTCGCTGCATCAACGCATCCTGTCCGACATCAGCGAACGAATCCTGTCCGGCGCCTGGGCGCCCGGCCACCGCATCCCGTTCGAGCACGAGCTGACGGCCGAGTACAAATGTTCGCGCATGACGGTGAACAAGGCGCTGTCGCAGCTTGCCAAGGCGGGGCTGATAGAGCGCCGCCGCCGCTCTGGCAGCTTTGTCCGGCGGCCGCAGTCGCAAGCTGCGGTGTTGGAAATCCATGACATCAGGATCGAGGTCGAGGCGCTCGGCCTGCCCTATCGCTACGAGCGTGTGGC
>NZ_JBVVPZ010000041.1:0-61379 GCF_055811415.1 Mesorhizobium sp. WSM4846 | reverse complement strand
AGGAGAAAACTGTCACCCATGCAATCAGTCCATTCTGTTACCTATCTATCCGGTTCGGACAACGGGTCTTTCTCCCCGTCACTATACGGGGAGAAATGCCCGGCAGGGCAATGAGGGGCAGCGCCGACCTGTCAAGCCGAGACAGGCGCTATAGGCGCAACGCCAACAACATCGAACAAGCAATCCGACCTGAAGCAATCGCTCTGCTGCGATCGCCTACAGCCCCTTGATCGTCTACTCGCTCTCGTCCATAAGCGCGCCGTCGCAAGACTTTCGCCGCGCGCGAAACGGCCCTCCACAAGCCAGGGAAGCACCATGACTGACGCCAATCAGCCCGCCTTCAAGCCACTCGTCTTTTCCGGCGTCCAGCCGACCGGCAATCTGCACCTCGGCAACTATCTCGGCGCCATCAAGAAATTCGTTGCCCTGCAGGACACCTCCGATTGCATCTATTGCGTCGTCGACCTGCATTCGCTGACCGCGCAGCTTGTCCATGAGGATCTCAAGGACCAGACGCGCGCGATCACCGCGGCGTTTCTTGCCTCCGGAATCGACCCGAAAAAGCACATCGTCTTCAACCAGTCGCGGGTCATGCAGCACGCCGAGCTTGCCTGGATCTTCAACTGCGTGGCCCGCATCGGCTGGATGAACCGGATGACGCAGTTCAAGGACAAGGCCGGCAAGGATCGCGAGAACGCCTCGCTCGGGCTGCTTGCCTATCCGAGCCTGATGGCGGCCGACATCCTTGTCTACCGCGCCACCCATGTGCCGGTCGGCGAGGACCAGAAGCAGCATCTGGAACTGACGCGCGACATCGCGCAAAAATTCAACAACGACTTTTCCGACCGCATTGCCGGCCTTGGCGTCGGCGTCGAGATGAAGGTCGGCGAGGAGACGGTCAACGGCTTCTTCCCGCTCACCGAACCGATCATCGGCGGACCGGCGGCGCGCATCATGTCGCTGCGCGACGGCTCGAAGAAGATGTCGAAGTCGGATCCGTCGGACCTGTCGCGCATCAATCTGACCGACGATGCCGACAGTATCTCGAAAAAGATCCGCAAGGCCAAGACCGACCCGGAGGCGTTGCCTGACGAATTGGACGGCCTGGCCGGCCGGCCGGAAGCCGAGAACCTGGTCGGCATCTATGCGGGTCTCGCCGAGATCTCGAAGGAGGCGGTGCTGAAAGAGTTCGGCGGCCAGCAGTTTTCGGTGTTCAAGCCGGCGCTGGCCGACCTTGCGGTGGAAAAGCTGGCGCCGGTCGCCGGCGAAATGCGCCGCATTTCCGACGACCGCGCCTATGTCGACGCTGTGCTCAGGGATGGCGGCGAACGGGCCGGCCTGCTGGCCGAGGCGACGATGAAGACCGTGCGCGACATCATCGGCCTGCTGCAGGGTTAATCTGCAGCTAATATCGCTACATCCGCCGGTCGCTTGCGGCCGGGCTGTCGCGGTGGCAGATTGCGACCGAAACCATTTGAGGTAGAATATGGTCTCCAAACGCCTCAGCCGCGAAGCCGGCCATCGCCGCAAGTTTTTGGCGATCATCGACGACACGCCCGAATGCGAACGGGCCGTCGTCTACGCCTCGAAGCGCGCGCAGAGCACCAGTGGCGTGCTGGTGCTGCTCTATGTGATCGAGCCGGACGATTTCCAGCATTGGCTGGGTGTCGAGAAGATCATGCGCGAGGAGGCCACCGCCACCGCGCGCGCCGCACTGGACAGCTATGCCAACAAGGTGCGCCAAAAACTCGGCATCGAGCCGGAACTGGTGGTGCGCGAAGGCAAGCCGACGGAAGAGATCCACAAATTGATCGAGGAGGACCAGGATATCGCCATCCTCGTGCTGGCGGCCGGCGCCGGCAAGGAGGGGCCGGGGCCGCTGGTCGGCGCGGTCGCCGGCAAGGGCGCCGCCTTCCCGATCCCGGTGACAGTGGTGCCGCAGAACCTATCAGACGAAGAAATCGACAGCCTGGCCTAAGGTGTGCTGATATTCAGGTGAGGCCGGCCTGCAAACGGCGGCTTCCTGTGCTTACTACAGCGCCGCGCGCCTTGTAGGGCGCGCAAAGGACGCTGTAGAACTCTGATTTTGCGCATGACCTTCCGAAATCAAATTCGATTTCGGAGTCATGCGCGGGCTCACGTACCCAAAAGTACGCTCCGCTCCGGTTCTCGGAAACCGTCATTTTGGTCGCTTCGCGCCCGTCTCCGACTCCGGCTCGGCCTGACCTGAATCTCAACACACCTCAAAGTAGTTTCAGAAGACCGCAAAAACATTCTCCCAGCCAGCCGTTCCGGCGATGGCTTTCGCTTGAATGTCCTGCCGATAAGGCCTATTTAGAATTATTCCAAACTATATGCCCGAACGGGCTCGGAGACGTCCATGTTCATCCAGACCGAATCGACGCCAAATCCGGCGACATTGAAGTTCCTGCCCGGCAAGGAAGTGCTTGTCGAAGGCACCGCCGATTTCCGCGATGCCGACAGCGCTGCCGCGGCTTCGCCGCTGGCCGGCCGGCTGTTCGAGATCCCTGGCGTCACCGGCGTCTTCTTCGGCTATGATTTCGTCACCGTGACCAAGGACGGCCCCGACTGGCAGCATCTGAAGCCGGCGATCCTCGGCGCCATCATGGAGCACTTCATGTCCGGCGCGCCGGTCATGGCCAGGGCCGGCCCCGCCGCCGAGACCAGCCAGACCGGCGAATTCTACGACAAGGCCGACGAGGAACTGGTCATCACCATCAAGGAACTGCTCGACACGCGGGTGCGTCCGGCGGTCGCCCAGGACGGTGGCGACATCACCTTCCGCGGCTTCGAGAACGGCACCGTGTTCCTGCACATGAAGGGCGCCTGCGCCGGCTGCCCGTCGTCGACGGCGACGCTGAAGCACGGCATCCAGA
This sequence comes from Mesorhizobium sp. WSM4846, assembly GCF_055811415.1. Classification (NCBI taxonomy): domain Bacteria; kingdom Pseudomonadati; phylum Pseudomonadota; class Alphaproteobacteria; order Hyphomicrobiales; family Phyllobacteriaceae; genus Mesorhizobium; species Mesorhizobium sp. WSM4846. The sequence continues at coordinate 58,482 of NZ_JBVVPZ010000041.1, read as the reverse complement.
ACCTGCTCCGGCATTTTGTGCCCGAGGTGCAGCAGGTCGAACAGGTCTCTTAAGATCAAAGGACGTCAATTCGCCCCTTCGCGCGACACAAAAAACCGGGCCAAATTGCCCGGTTTTTTGTTTTGGGACGTCAGTTGTTGCCTAGACGGTCCGCGTATGAGCTCTAGAGAACGATGACCTTGGCGCCGACGGAGGTGCGGTCGTAAAGGTCGATGATGTCCTGGTTCATCAGCCGAATGCAGCCCGACGACATCGCTTTGCCGATCGAGTTCCACTCCGGGCTGCCATGCAGGCGGTAGCCTGAATCGCCGCCCTTGTTGAACAGATACAGGGCGCGCGCGCCGAGCGGGTTGGTCAATCCGGGGTCCATGCCCCCGGCAAATTTGGCGAGTTCCGGCTGGCGCTTGATCATCGCCGAAGGTGGCGTCCAGGTCGGCCATTCGCGCTTCGCCGCGATGCGGGCGGTGCCGCGCCATTCAAAACCCTCGCGGCCGACGCCGATGCCGTAACGCATCGCCTCGCCGCCGCCCATGACATAATAGAGAAACTTGTTCTGGGTATCGACGACGATGGTGCCCGGCTTTTCATCGCTGTCGTAGCTAACGATCTGCCGGCGGTACTTGAACGGCACCTTTTCGATCGGAATGCGCGGCAGTTGATAGCCCGCATCGGTCATCGGGCCATAGTTGTTGGTGAAGATCTGCGAGCCGATGGTGCTGCAACCGGCAATTGCCGTCGACAGCGCAAGTGCCGCGACGATTGCGAATGACTTCATGCGCATGAAAAGGTCCGATGCCCCGCCCGAAAGGTAGCGGCACGAGACGGCCGCCTTGTCGCTATCATTCATGCTGGCATTTGCTTTGCTTGCCAAGCGGGCGATGCCTATATGCAGGGGCTTACATGCCGGTAAGTCCGTAGCTGTGGCTTTTCGGCAACGGCTCTCATAAGATTATCTAGGAAATTCAATGGGGCGATCCACCAGGCCGCCCGAAGTTAGGGAACCAATCATGAATGTCGGAGATGCCGCCCAGCGTTCCGGCCTACCGGCCAAGACCATTCGCTACTATGAGGAGATCGGCCTGATCCGTCCGGCGCGGGCCGGCAACGGCTACCGCGATTATTCGGGCGACGACATCCACCGGCTGACGTTTCTGCGCCGCGCGCGCAATCTCGGCTTTTCCATCGACGACTGCCGCCAGCTGATGGCGCTCTACCAGGACCGCAGCCGCGCCAGCCATGACGTGCGCGAGATCGCCGCCGCGCATGTGAGTGCGATCGAGGAGAAGGTGCGCGAATTGCAGTCGATGCGCTCGACCTTGCAGAAGCTGATCCATGCCTGCCACGGCGATGACCGGCCGGACTGCCCGATCCTGGACGATATCGCGGGGGCGGTTTTGCCATCTGGCAAAGTCGTTCCCACACAGGTGTGAAGGTTGCGTGGCGTCACCAGCCGTTTTCCAGGTTAGGTTTCAGCGATCAATCGGCACCATCGATACGCTCAAGGCGACAATCGAGAAGAACGCCGCACGGGCGACTTCCTTCTTTGACGCGTTCGGGTTCCTGGCCGCTTTGATCAACTGCCTGGGTGCCATGTCAGGCGTCACGACCGGATAGGCGTCGGCCACCGCCTGCATCTCGTCCGCGTTCATCATCCAAACTCCCTAAACTCACCCGCATTCGCACAATATCTCATATTACTAATGTATGAAGACGTGAATTAGGGACCATTGTTCTCTTTGTCCGCTCACTGAGTCGAACGCGCTAAACTGTCGGGTCTTTGATCAAATATACAATCACCTTAGGAAAGGCGCTTATTTATTCGACAATACGCCTTGGCACCGGCAACAAATCATGATTCAAGTGCGGTTGTCTTGGGGGAAACACATGATCCGCATATCCACCGCTATAGCCGTTGCCGTCGGTGCATCGGCATGCACCAGTCAGGCGAACGTTCCTTATGATACGAGTAAAAAAACCTGTCGAATTTATGTTGAGCCAGGGACAGGTGAAAAGCGTGAACTTTGCCTGCCAGACACTCCAAATAAATACTGCGTGCGGGCTTATTATATAAATACACCGGGCGTAGAGCGGATAATGTGCGGCCCACTAACTGTCAAATCACCAACTGCCGCTGGCCGCGCTAGGCAGCTTGGAGGCAACAGATACCCGTAGGAAAAGGCGGGGCGACTATGGGGCTTTGGCAGTTCATCAAACGGCAGTTCATGGCCGTCGACTTGGGTTATGTTTATGTGTCGCTTCGCGGAGCCCATTCGTTTAGGTTCTTCATCAAGCTGGATAGAGCCGACAACAAGAAATTCGTAGAATTCAAATTTTGCCATTACGGTGCGGCCGAGGCCCTGTGCAGTTTAAGCGTTGAGGAGTTCAATGACCTGGTTGACGGCGTTCTGAAAGTTGAGGCAGAGCTTGAAACGCCCCTACCCGACAGCGCGACCCAGCCATCGGGGAATGGCAGGGGTAGCGCTTAGGAAACGATGGCTCCTAAAGGAGCCATTTGATAGCTCCTAGAATTAGCACGACGATAGCTGCGATTGCGTATTCCCGCCCTGGCTTAACCTGGGCACGAAGTCGCGGGGAAATCGACCTGCCAGCAGGACGCCAACCCCGCCCCGTTCTGCAATACAGGTTGTCAAATGCACAGCTGCCATCAAGAAACGGGTTCAAACCGTGAACAAAGTCTGGCATGGTGAGCCCATGCCAATCATCTCACCTGTACCCCTCAATCCGCTGATCGACGGCCGCCAGTCGGAGCGCGCGATGCTGGTTCGGCGTGGCGTGCAGCGGCTGCTCAGGGAGATGGGCGCGCATGTGCTGCCGGAACTGTCGCTGGCGACCGGGCGCCGCGCCGACCTCGTCGCGCTGACCCGCCAGGGCGACATCTGGATCATCGAGATCAAATCCTCGATCGAGGATTTCAGGGTCGACCGCAAATGGCCGGACTACCGGCTGCACTCCGACCGATTTTTTTTCGCCACCTATCCCGGCGTGCCGTCGGAGATCTTTCCGCAGGAATGCGGCTTTATCCTTTCCGACGGCTACGGCGCCGAAATCCTGCGCGATGCGCCCGAGCACCGCATGGCGGCGGCGACGCGCAAGGCGCTGATGCTGAGGATCGCGCGGGCCGGAGCAGCGCGGCTGCTCGCGGCGGAACTTGCCGGCGTGGCGGTGCCGGCGCTGGAGGGCGAGAGCGAGTAGAGGGTTTTCGGATCCCCCTGTAACCTTCGACGTTTGCGCTGCCCCTCATCTGCCTGCCGGCATCTTCTCCCCGTGAACGGGGAGAAGGGGCGCTGGCCGCAACCTCTGCACCCTTTCTGCAACGCTGGAGATTGGCGAAATCTTTTGCGAAGGCGTCTTTCTCCCCGTCACTATACGGGGAGAAATGCTCGGGCATTGCAATGAGGGGCGGCGCAACGTTCGTCGGCTACTCTTCCTCTTGGTCCATCCCATCCGCTGCCGGCGCGATCAGCAGCACGGCGGCGCCGAGGATGGCGGCGATGAAGGAGCCGGCGAGGATGCCGACTTTCACCGCGTCCTGGAGCTCGACATTGCTGGCGAAGGCGAGCAGGCCGATGAACAGGCTCATGGTGAAGCCGATGCCGCAGAGCAGCGAAATGCCGACCATGTGCAGCCAGCCGGCATTGACCGGCAGATCGGCGAGGCCGAGCCGGATGGCAAGCGCAGAAGAACCGAACACGCCGACCAGCTTGCCGGCGACGAGGCCGGCGGCGACGCCCAGCGTCAGTGGCTCGACCAGGGTGGCAGCACTGAGGCCGGCGAGCGGGACGCCGGCATTGGCGAAGCCGAAGATCGGGACGACGACGAAGGGCACTATCCTGTGCAGGCCGTGCTCGAGCCGGTGCAGCGGTGACTGGTCTGAATCCTGGCTGATGCCGGGGGTGATTTTCAAAGGTATGGTCAGGGCCAGCGCCACGCCGGCGAGCGTGGCATGGACGCCCGATTTCAGCACAAGCACCCACAGCACGACACCAAGCAGGAGATAGGGCAGCAGCGTCAGCACCTTCATGCGGTTGAGCACGATGAGCAGAGCGATGACCGCGAAGGCGGCGCCGAGATAGGCGAGCGACAGGCCGCTCGTATAGAACACCGCGATGATGATGACGGCGCCAAGGTCGTCGATTATGGCGAGCGCGGTGAGGAATACCTTCAGCGACCCTGGCACGCGGCTGCCGAGCAGCGACAGCACGCCGAGCGCAAAGGCGATGTCGGTGGCGGTCGGGATCGCCCAGCCGGACAGGGCGGCTGGATTGTCGCGGTTGATGGCGACATAGACAAGCGCCGGCACCAGCATGCCGCCGGCAGCGGCGATGCCGGGCAGAGCGCGGCGTGGCCAGGTCGAGAGCTGGCCGTCCAGCATCTCGCGCTTGATCTCCAGGCCGACCAGCAGGAAAAACACCGCCATCAGGCCGTCATTGATCCAATGCGATACGCTGAGCGGTCCCACATAGGCGTGAAGGGCGTCGAAATAGGTTTTGGCCAGCGGCGAATTGGCGACGACCAGCGCCAAGGCCGCGGCTGCCATCAGGACGATGCCGCCTGTCGCCTCGCTGGCCAGGAATTCGCGAAAGGTGGAAGTCGGCCGCGGCTTCTGATCCTGCATGTCGTCTCCGTCGTGTCGCCTACCAGCCGGCAGGGACAACATCACCCTGTGCGATGATGCGCAACCGCCGATGGCAGGGCAGTTCTTACAGTGCCACGCGACCTTGGCGCGCGCAAAGGACGGTCAGGCGTTAGCGCGGCGCGCGTTTGGCGAGTATCCGCTGCAGCGTGCGGCGATGCATGTTGAGACGGCGGGCCGTCTCGGAGACGTTGCGGTCGCACATTTCGTAGACGCGCTGGATGTGCTCCCAGCGCACGCGGTCGGCCGACATCGGGTTTTCAGGCGGTGCGGCGCGTTCGCCCGCAGTGCGGGTAAGAGCCGCGAAAACCTCGTCGGCATCTGCCGGTTTCGACAGATAGTCGATGGCCCCCAGCTTCACCGCCGTAACCGCGGTGGCGATGTTGCCGTATCCGGTGAGGATGACGGCGCGGGCGTCGTCGCGCTTCTCGCGGATGGCGGCGACGACGTCGAGGCCGTTGCCGTCGGCGAGCCGCATGTCGACCACCGCGTAGGCTGGCGGATTGGCGCGCGCCTTGGCCACGGCCTCCTCGACGCTCTCGGCCGTCTCGACCACGAAACCCCTGGTCTCCATGGCGCGGGCAAGGCGCGTGAGGAATGGCCTGTCGTCGTCGACGATCAGCAGCGAGGTGTCCTCGCCCTCAACCATTGCGCCAATCGTTTCGTCGCCATTCATCGTCTTGACATTCCTGCTGCCCGAATTTTACGCAGATATAGTTTTGGAGCGCTATTGTCCAATTCAAGCCGTGTCAAACATGGTGGCCGAAGCCGATTCAGGATTGAGGAAGACGCTGCGCGGCCACGATATCCGCACGACGGCGCCCTCGCCCGGCTCGTTTGAATTGCGGAAATCGAGCGTGGCGCCCGAGCGTTCAAGCAGGGTCTTGGCGATGAACAGCCCCAGTCCGAGGCCGCCGCCGGCCTCGGTGCCCTGGCGTGTCGACATATAGGGCTCGCCGATACGATCGATGATTTCGGGAGGAAAGCCCGGCCCGTCGTCGGTGATCGAGAAGGTGACCGTTGCCTCGTTCCAGCTCCAGCGCACGGTGACGCTCTTGCGGGCAAAATCGACGGCGTTCTCGACCAGATTGCCGAGGCCGTAGATGACGCCGGGATTGCGCCGTCCCACCGGTTCGGGGCCGATGCGCTCGCCGGGGAGAAGCTTGATCGAGATGCCGAAATTGCGGTGCGGGGCGGTCATCTCCTCGACCAGCGAGGTCAGCGGCAGGCGGGAGAGATGCGCCTCGCCCTCGGAGGACAGGCTGGTCAGGCGTTTGAGGATCTCGCGGCAACGCTCGCTCTGCGAGCGCAGCAGCGTCACGTCCTCGCCGTATTTCGGGTCATTGCGGAGCGCCTTCTCCATCTCCTTGGCAACAAGCGTGATGGTGGCGAGCGGCGTGCCGAGCTCATGCGCGGCGGCGGCGGCAAGGCCGTCCAGCGCCGACAAATGCTGTTCGCGCTGCAGCACCAGCTCGGTGGCGGCAAGCGCGTTGGCGAGCAGCCGGGCTTCCTCGGCCACGCGGAAGGCGTAGATCGCGGTGAAGGCGATCGAGGAAAACACCGCCATCCACATGCCAGCGACGTAAATGAACGGCATCTCCAGCGGCGCGCCCTCGTACCAGGGCAGCGGCAGATGGAAGAACACCAGCAGGCTCGCCGTCACCATCACCAGCGCGCCGAGGATGGCGGTCAGGCGCAGCGGCAGCGACGTCGCCGAGATGACCACGGGCACGGTGACCAGCACTGAAAACGGGTTGGTGAGGCCGCCGGTCAGGTAGAGCAGACCGGCAAGCTGCAGGCTGTCGATGGTCAGGATGGCGAAAGCCTGCAGCGGGGTCAGCCGATGCGCCGCCGGATAACGGAAGGTCAGCAACAGGTTCATCCAGGCCGAACAGGCGATCAGCGCGAAGCAGAGACTGACCGGCAGCGGGAATTTCAGCCCGTAGGCAACGACAAGAACCGTCAGACTCTGGCCGACAATGGCAAGCCAGCGCAGCCTGATCAGCGTGTTGAGGCGCAGCCGCTGGCTTTGCTGGAAGTCGGGCGCCCGCAGGATGTTTATCATGGCCAAGGATTATAGCCGGAAAAGGAGAAAGGCTAGGTCCCCCGCGGTTTGGCGCGGCTGGTGGCGGTGGCGAGAAGCGGGTTCTCCGGCCAGACATGCCGGGGATAGCGGCCACGCATCTCGGCTCGCACATCGGCCCAGGAGCCGCGCCAGAAACCGGGCAGGTCACGCGTCGTCTGGATCGGTCGGTGCGCCGGTGACAATAGCTCGAGCGTCAGCGGCACCGCGCCGTTGGCGATCGCGGGATGCCGGTCGAGACCGAACAGCTCCTGGACGCGGATCGCCAGCACCGGCCATTCACCGTCATAGCGGATCGGCACGCGGCTGCCGGATGGAGGGTCGAAATGGGTCGGCGCCAGCACCTCGATCCGGCGCTGCAGATCGTGCGGCACCAATGCCATGAGGCCGGCCGAAAGCACGCCCGGATCGATCGCGGCAAAGGACGCCGCGCCGGAAAGGAAGGGCAGCAGCCAGTCGTCGAGGCGGTCGATGAGCGCCTCATCGGAAACATCCGGCCAGGGCGCGCCAAGACCGCGATGCAGCCAGCCGAGCCGTTGGCGCAGCGTTTCGGCCTCCTTGCCCCACGGCAAAAGCGACAGCCCGTGTTGGCGCAGGGCGTCAAGGATGGCGCGATCGGCGGCGATGCCGGCCGGCGCCGGCAGCATCCGTTCGGACAGGGTGATGGCGCCGAGGCGAACGGTTTCACGCACACGCACCGCACGCCTGTCGCGGTCGAAACTGGTTTCGCGGTTTGTCTCGATCTTGTCGGCGAGCGAAGCGCGAATGTCGGCTTCGTCTATCGCCGCCGCTGCCGTAATGCGGGCGTTCTGCGCCTTGCCCTGCAGATCGGCGACGACAAGCCAGGTTTCGCCCGCCAGCGGGTCGGCGGCGTCAAGCATGGCGCCTGAACCGTTGGCCAGCACGAAACGGCCGCGCTCTCCGCGCGCCCTGGCGACGCGATCCGGCCAGGCGTGGATGAGGAGAGCGCCGGCGCTGCCCTCCCCCCCGAGGGGAGGGTCGGCCAGTGAGCCTTGCCCAGCGAGGCGAGGGAGACGGGGTGGGGTCGGCGATGACGTGCCCGACCCAACCCCACCCCGATCCGCTTCGCGGATCGACATACCGGGGCGAACCACGGGTCTCGCCCGTCCTTCGGTCCCCCTCGAAGGGGAGGGTGAAGCCTGTTTCGCCAGCCGCTCGGCGAGTTGCCGGGCGGCGGTGGCGCGCGGCGATCTTTCGGATCGGAACCGAAGCAGCCGCCGTTCGAGATCGGCGCCGTCGCCGCCCAGGCCACGCTCGGTGAGCAGCACGGCGAGCATGGCCGCTTCGAACGCCCGGCCGGTGTTTGCCACCTCGGCGACCATGTGAGCCAGCCGCACAGGCAGTGCCAGCCTGCGCATCGCAGCACCCGATTGCGTCAGTCGCCCTGCCTCGTCAATGGCGTCGAGCGCACGAAGCAGCGCCCTTGCCTCGTTGAGTGCCGGGGCCGGCGGCGGATCGAGGAAGCAGAGGCTCGACGGGTCGGCGACACCGAAGGCGGCGCAATCGAGCAGAAGTCCGGAAAGGTCCGCCTCGAGGATTTCCGGCGGCGTGAAGGCGGGAAGTGCCGCGGTCTGCTCGGTCCGCCACAACCGGACGGCGACGCCGGGCTGCGTGCGGCCGGCGCGGCCGGAGCGCTGGTCGGCGGAGGCTTTGCTGACCCGCACCGTCTCCAGCCGCGTCAGGCCGCTGGCCGGCTCGTAGCGCGGCAGGCGCGACAAGCCGGAATCGATGACGACGCGCACGCCGTCGATGGTAATCGAGGTTTCGGCGATCGAGGTCGCCAGCACCACCTTGCGGCGGCCGGACGGCGCCGGCTTGATCGCGGCGTCCTGCGCCTTGTTGTCGAGCATGCCATAGAGCGGCACGATGTCGGTGTCGGCACTGACGCGGCCTTGCAGCCGCTCGGCGGTGCGCTCGATCTCGCGCTGGCCGGGCAGGAAGGCGAGCACGCTGCCGCTCTCCTCGGCAAGGGCCGCGCGGATTGCCTTGGCCATCGCGTCCTCGATGGCGATGCCGGCCGGCCGCTCGTCGTAGCGGATATCGACGCGAAAGGCGCGGCCTTCGCTCTCGATCACCGGGGCGCCGGAAAGCAGCCGAGCGACGCGCGCGCCGTCGAGCGTCGCCGACATGACCAGCAATCGCAGATCGGTCCGCAGCGCACCTTGCACGTCGAGCGCCAGCGCCAGACCAAAATCGCCGTCGAGCGAGCGCTCGTGGAACTCGTCGAAGAATACCGCCGAGACACCGGGCAACTCCGGATCGTCGAGGATCATCCGCGACAGCACGCCTTCGGTGACGACAAGAATTCTGGTCCTCGCAGAAGTGCGGTTCTCCATCCGCATGGCATAGCCGACCGTTTCGCCGGGCTCCTCGCCGAGCAGTTCGGCCATGCGGCGGGCGGCTGCGCGGGCAGCGAGCCGGCGCGGCTCGAGCAGAATGATCTTCCCCGTGCCGAGCCAAGCCGCATCGAGCAGCGCCAGCGGCACCAGCGTCGTCTTGCCGGCGCCGGGCGGCGCCACCAGCACGGCACTGTTGCCATGGCCGAGCGCTTCACCGAGCGCCGGCAGGACGGCGGAGACCGGAAGCTCTGGCAAGGGTTTTCTGGTCATTGTTTCAGGGATGCATCCACCCAATCTCGCGGCAGGTCGGTCGCGCCCCGCATATCAGCGGTAGCGGTCGCCGCGCAACTGGGCAACGGACCAACTCAAAGCGGGTCCACCTCTCGCCATAGTCAAAGGCGGAAGCCACCGAGGATGACGCGGCCGAGGAGCGACAGGAAGTCGGGATATTTCCTAATAGAACGGCGCGGCCAGGGCCACCGCCCAGATACAAGCGAATTATGCTGCAGCGCAGCGACGAATTCGCTTGCGTTGTTTAGTAAAAATTGCATCACTAAACAAATTACTAAACATCCGCCGCTTAACCGCGTCGTCATGTTTAGACCCCTGAGGAGGGGGTTTTGAGGTTATTTGAAACCGTCATCCGGGCGCGTTTCGCAAATGGGAGGAAGGCATGAAATCGACCTTGAAACTGACGTTGGGACTGACATCGGCGATGTTTGCGTCGACCGCCGTTTCGAATGTCGCGCAGGCTGAAGATCTGACGCTTTGCTGGGCAGCCTGGGACCCGGCCAACGCGCTTGTCGAATTGTCCAAGGATTTCACCAAGGAAACCGGCATCGGCATGAAATTCGAATTCGTGCCGTGGACCAACTATGCCGATCGCTTCCTCAACGAACTGAATTCCAAGGGCAAGCTGTGCGACCTGATCATCGGCGACAGCCAGTGGATCGGCGGCTCGGCCGAGAACGGCCACTACGTCAAGCTGAACGACTTCTTCGACAAGGAGAAGATCAGCATGGACGACTTCGTGCCAGCGACCGTCGTCGGCTACTCCGAATGGCCGAAGAACTCGCCGAATTACTGGGCGCTGCCGGCCATGGGCGACGTCGTCGGCTGGACCTATCGCAAGGACTGGTTCTCCAAGCCGGAACTGCAGAAGGAATTCAAGGAAAAGTACGGCTGGGATCTCGCAGCGCCGACGACCTTCGACCAGCTGAAGCAGATCGCCGAGTTTTTCCAGAAGCGCGAGATCGACGGCAAGACGGTCTATGGCGCATCGATCTATACCGAGCGCGGCTCCGAAGGCATCACCATGGGTGCCATGGACGGGCTATACAGCTTCGGTTTCAAATATGAGAATCCCGACAAGCCATACGAGATGGACGGCTTCGTCAACTCCGAGAAATCGGTGAAGGGTCTTGAGTTCTACAAGGCGCTCTATGACTGCTGCACGCCTCCTGGAGCCTCGAACAGCTACATGGGCGAAGGCGTCGACGCCTTCAAATCCGGCCAGGTGGCGATGCACATGAACTTCGCCTTTACCTGGCCAGGCCTGCAGAAGGACGAAAATGTCGGCGGCGACAAGATAGGTTATTTCGCCAATCCCAAGGGGCCCGACGGCGATCAATTCGCCCAGCTTGGCGGCCAGGGCATCTCGGTGGTCTCTTACTCCGACAAGCAGGAGGCTGCGCTCAAATACATCAAGTGGTTCGCCAACAAGGATGTTCAGGCCAAATGGTGGTCGCTCGGCGGCTTTTCCTGCCTCAACGCGGTCGTCAAGGATCCAGGCTTCCCAGCCAGCCAGCCTTATGCGCAGACCTTCCTCGACTCCATGGCCATCGTGAAGGATTTTTGGGCAGAGCCCAGCTATGCGCCGCTGCTGCAGGCGTCGCAGAAGCGCTTCCATGATTACGTCGTCGCCGGCCAGGGTTCGGCCAAGGATGCACTTGATGGCCTGGTCAAGGACTGGACCGAGGTCTTCCAGGACGACGGCAAGATGTAGTTGGGGCAGTATCCAATCGGCTCCTCCCGAGCCACGACCGCGTGTCCCGTGCCACCCTTGGCACGGGACACAGCTCAGATAAATTCCACTGTCGAGACGACCCAAGTGACCGAAGCGGGACTGACCATGCTCAATCGGACTGCGGACAGCGTCGCCCGGGCTACGCCTGAGCCGTTGGCCCGCAAGGTCCGAGGTATCAGCGACAAGGGCCTCGCCTGGCTGTTCATCTCGCCGACGATCCTGTTGCTGCTTGCCGTCAACATCTTCCCGCTGTTCTGGGCGATCTATCTGTCCTTCACCAATTACCGCGCCAACCGTCCCAACGAGGTGGTCAGGAACGTCGGCCTTGCCAACTACAAGCGCATCCTCGGCGACCAGGACATCTGGATCGCCATGCAGACGACGGCGCATTTCGTATTCTGGACCATCCTGCTGCAAACGCTGATCGGTTTTACCCTGGCCTGGCTGATCGATCGGAAGTTTCGCGGCCACGCCTTCTGGACGACCATCATTCTGGTGCCGATGATGCTGTCGCCGGCAGTGGTCGGCAATTTCTGGCGCTTCCTCTACGAGCCGCAGATCGGGCTGTTCGCCTATGCCATCTCGTTCGCCACCGGCATTCCGGCAACGCAGATCGGCATGCTCTCCAACGTGTCGCTGGCGCCGTGGTCGATCGTCATCGTCGACACCTGGATGTGGACGCCTTACGTGATGCTGATCTGTCTCGCCGGCCTGCGCTCGATCCCCGAATACATCTATGAGGCTGCCGAGGTCGACCGCGCCTCCAACTGGCGGCAGTTCTGGTCGATCACGCTGCCGATGGCACTGCCCTTCATCATGCTGGCGGTACTGTTCCGCGGCATCGAGAACTTCAAGATGTTCGACATGGTCAACCTCCTGACCGGCGGCGGACCGGGATCGACCACCGAGGTCGCCTCGATCACGCTGAAGCGGCAGGCCTTCGAAAGCTGGCGGACCGGCTATTCCTCGGCCTTCGCCATAATCCTGTTCGTTGCGGTGTTCGGGCTAGCCAACATCTATGTCAAGGCGCTCAACAAGGTGAAGCAGAGATGAGCCTGACGTCAGCCCATTCTGTTGTCGCACCCTCCGCGATTTCGAAGCGCGTCGCCGGCACAATTATCGTGCTTTACGCGCTGATCTCGATCGTGCCGCTGTTGTGGATCTTCGCCACCAGCTTCAAGACGCCGCCGGACTCGATCGCCTATCCGCCAAAAATCCTGTTCCAGCCGAGCCTCGAGGGCTACTGCAATCTGTTCTCGACCCGTACCCGGCAGACACCGGAATACATCAACGGGCTGGGACCGGCGACGGACATCTGCGATGAGACAGTGCGCAAGCGCAACATGGTGATCGCCGGCCCGTCCAATTTCATGCCGCGCTTCGTCAATTCGCTGATCATCGCCTTCGGCTCGACCTTTTGCGCGGTGTTCCTCGGCACATTGTCGGCCTATGGCTTCTCGCGCTTCAAGGTGCCGCTGGCGGACGACCTGCTGTTCTTCATCCTGTCGACGCGCATGATGCCGCCGATCGCGGTCGCTATTCCCATCTACCTGATGTATCGCGAGATTGGCCTGTCGGACACCGCGCTCGGCATGATCCTGCTCTATACGGCGGTCAATGTGTCGCTCGCCGTGTGGCTGCTGAAGGGCTTCATCGACGAAATCCCGCGCGAGTACGAAGAAGCGGCGATGATCGACGGATATACGCGGCTGCAGGCCTTCTGGCGCACCGTGCTGCCGCAGGCGACCACCGGCATTGCCGCGACCGCCATCTTCTGCCTGATCTTCGCCTGGAACGAATATGCCTTCGCCGCACTGCTGACCTCGGGCACGGCGCAGACCGCACCGCCCTTCATCCCGACCATCATCGGCGAAGGCGGCCAGGACTGGCCGGCGGTCGCCGCGGGCACGACGATCTTCCTGGTGCCGATCCTGGTGTTCACCATCCTGCTTCGCAAGCAGTTGCTGCGCGGGATCACTTTCGGCGCGGTGCGCAAATGAGCATGACCCAACCCGCAAAACGCAAGTCGCGCTGGCCGGTCTGGGCGAGGCGCGGATTGATGGAGAATATCGCCACGGTGATCATTGCCGTTGGCTTCCTGATGCTGTTCCAGCCGTTCGCGCTGTCGCTCTACACTTATTCGTTCATCACCATGCTGGCCGGCACGGCGATGTTCATCATCGTCTCAAAGTTTCCGGAGTAGACGATGGCGGAGATCAGGGTCGAGCATCTGAGAAAGGCATTCGGCGATTTCGTCGCCGTGCAGGATTCCAACTTCGTCGTCGGGGATGGCGAGTTCTTCGTCATGCTGGGGCCGTCGGGTTGCGGCAAGACGACGACGTTGCGCATGATTGCCGGGCTCGAACTGCCGACCGGCGGCAAGATCCTGCTCGGTGGCGAGGACGTTACCATGCGGCGTGCCCGCGAGCGCGACATCGCCTTCGTCTTCCAGCTGTTCGCGCTCTATCCGCATATGAACGTGCGCAAGAACATTGGCTTCCCGCTGCTGGCGCAGGGCACGCCAGGCATCGAAATCCGCCGGCGCGTCGAAGAGACGGCGAAGCTGTTGCGCATCGACCATCTGCTCAACAAATCGGTCTCCGGTCTTGCCGGCGGCGATCGCCAGCGCGTGGCGCTCGGCCGCGCCATCGTGCGGCGGCCAAAATGCTTCCTGATGGACGAGCCGCTCGGCACGCTCGACACCGAATTCCGCGATCTCATGGTGCATGAACTGCGCGAACTGCACAACCGCATCCACGCCACCACGGTCTATGTCACGCATGACCAGATGGAAGCGATGTCGATGGCCGACAAGATCGCGGTTATGAACCACGGCGTAATCGAGCAGTTCGGCACGCCGCGCGAAATCTATGACCGGCCGGCGACGATGTTCGTCGCCGATTTCATCGGCTCGCCGCCGATGAATTTTCTCGGCTTCGGCGGCGGGCTTTCAAAGGGCGCCAAGGAGATTTTGGTGCAAGGCGCCAAGGTGGCAGTGCCGGAGGTGCGCGAGGACATCGCGCCGGCCGACATGGCGCTCGGCATCCGACCGGAACACATCCGCTTCGACGACGCTTCGAAGCTGCGCGGCGCCATCTATGGCACCGAGTATCTCGGCACCACGCAGATCGTTGCGGTGGAGACATCCGGCGGCATCATCAAGGCGCGGGTGCCGGCCGAAATCCGGCTCAATGCGGGCGACCATGTCGGCCTGGCGCTGAGCAGCGCACGGCTGTCGCTGTTCGAGAAGGGCTCCGGCCGCGCGGTGCGAACCGCAATCCATGACGGGGCGTCCCAGGGAAGAGCGCATCATGGCTGACGTGCAGATCAAAGGCGTGACCAAGAGCTTCGGCGAACATGTCGCCGTGGACACTCTCGATCTGCACGTCGCCGACGGCGAATTCGTCGTGCTGCTCGGCCCGACCGGGGCCGGCAAGACGACGACGCTCAGACTTATCGCCGGATTGGAACGGCCGGATACGGGCTCGATCCATATCGGCGGCCGCGATGCGACAATGTTGTCGCCGGCCGAGCGCGACACCGCCTTCGTCTTCCAGCAATATTCGCTTTATCCGCATCTGTCGGTCTTCGACAATTTGGCCTTTCCGCTGCGCTCGCCTGCGCGGCGGCTGAGCGAGGACTCGGTGCGCCGCCGCGTCGAGGATGTGGCCAAGATGGTGCGTATCCACCACAAGCTGAACAACCGCTCCACCAAACTTTCCGGCGGCGAGATGCAGCGCGTCGCCATCGGGCGCGCGTTGGTGCGCAAGCCCTCGATCTATCTGATGGACGAGCCGCTGTCGTCGCTCGATGCCAAGCTGCGCGCCGATCTCCGGCTCGAACTGAAGCGCATCCAGGCCGAGGTCGGCGCCACCATGCTTTATGTCACGCACGACCAGATCGAAGCGATGACGATGGCCGATCGCATCGGCATTCTCGCCGACGGCGTGCTGGCGCAGATCGGCACGCCACGCACCATCTACTCGGAGCCGGCAAACGTTCATGTAGCCGCAAGGCTCGGCCAGCCGGCGATCAATCTGCTGCCGACCGGCCTGCTGCCGGATGGCGACATGCCGGCGGGAACCAAAACGATCGGCGCGCGTACAGAACATCTGTCGATCGGCAAGGCATCGAATGGCCCCGCCGACGGCGTTGTTAACTGGGTCGAGCATCTGGGCGACCAGAACCACCTGCATGTGACGGTGGGAAGCAGAAAGCTGGTGACGCTGACCGAACCCGACATCCAATTGGAAAAAGGCGACAGGGTGATTATCCGCTACCGGGCGCCGCTGTTCTTCGACCAGGCCGGAAACAGGATTGCAAACCGATGAGCCCCGGGACATTGGAAAAGAACGGGATACTGGAAAAGAGCGGGTCACTGGACGAGACTGCGACACTGGACAAGACCGGGACGATGGACAAGCTTGACCTGAAGACGCTGATATCAGTCACCGCCGACACGATTGCCGCTCACGCCGAAGAGCTGACTAAGCTCGACCAGGCAATTGGCGACGGCGACCATGGGCTGAACATGAAGCGCGGCTTCGAGGCAGTGCGCGCCGAGGCGGACACGTTCGCGACAAAGCCGCTGCCGGACGCTCTGAAGGCGATCGGCACCAAGCTGGTAATGACCGTCGGCGGGGCTTCGGGCCCCTTGTTCGGGACGCTGTTCATGGCGCTCGGCAGGGAAATTTCCGTAGAGCCGGATCGCGCCAACCTGATGTCGGCGTTCGGCAAGGCGATCGAGGCGGTGGCAGCCAGGGGCAAGTCGCAGGTCGGGCAGAAGACCATGCTCGACGTGCTGCAACCGGTTCATGACGCCCTGCTGCAGGGAAAGACCGGATCGGAAATCGCCGATGTCGCGGACAGTGCTGCCGATGCCACCGTGCCGATGAAGGCCTTGCGCGGGCGCGCCTCGTTTCTCGGCGACCGCTCCATCGGCCATATGGATGCCGGGGCACGCTCGACCGCGCTTCTGGTGCGGGCTGTCACCGAGACCATCGTGGGGCAAGCATGAGCAATGTCGGCATCGTCATCGTATCGCATTCACCGCTGGTCGCCGAGGGCACGGCCGACATGGTGCGCCAGATGGTCGGCGACGAAGTGCCGCTTGCATGGTGCGGCGGAAACGGCCATGGCGGGCTGGGAACCAATGTCGAGGCGATCATGGGCGCGATCGACAAGGCCTGGTCGGAGGCAGGTGTCGCTATACTTGTCGATCTTGGCGGCGCCGAAACCAACAGCGAGATGGCGGTCGAGATGATCGGCGAGCCGCGCGCGCACAAGATCATCGTCTGCAACGCGCCGATCGTCGAGGGCGCGGTGATGGCGGCGACGGAGGCGTCCGGCGGCGCCTCGCTCAGGGAAGTGGTGGCGACGGCACACGAATTGTCGCCATCGTGAATGAACAGGAATTTTGACTCAATGTCCGCATCCGCAGAAGCCACCGTTCTGATCACCCATGAGGTCGGCCTGCATGCGCGCCCTTCGGTGAAATTCACCAAGCTCGCCAAGACGTTTTCGGCCGAAGTCGAAGTTGCGCTCGCCGCCAACGGTCCTTGGTTCGACGCCAAGAGCATCGTCAAGGTGATGGCGGCCAAGGCGCCGAAAGGCACGGTGCTGCATATCAGAGCCAAGGGCGACGGTGCCGGCGAGGCGGTCGGCGCGCTCGTCGAACTGGTGCGGCGCGACTTCGACGAGGGCGTGGACCATGCCCGAACCGCTTAAGCTGCAGGGGATCCCGGCTTCGGCCGGCTATGCCGAAGGGCCGCTGTTCAACCTCGACCCGGTCGTCGCGCGCTATAAAGGTAAAGCGACCGCCGCTGACGAGAGGCTCGCGCTCGAAACGGCAATCGGCACAGCGACAGGCCGGCTTGCCAAGCTGATCCAGGCAACCGACGGCGATGCCGCCGACATTCTCGAATTCCAGCTCGCCATGCTGGAGGACGATGCGCTGACCGGCCCGGCCTTTGCCGCGATTGCCGCCGGCCAGCCGGCCGATGCGGCATGGCGGCAGGCGCTTGACGCCGAAATTGTCGGCTATGAAACGTCGGATCAGGATTATTTCCGGGCACGCGCCGCCGACATGCGCGACATCAGAGACCAGGTGCTTCGCGCGCTGACAGCGGGCAGCGCGGCTGCCGCGCCGACAGGCGCCATCTTCTACGGCGAGGACATTGCGCCGACGCGCTTTCTCGAAACCGACTGGAGCGCCGGCGGCGGCATTGCGCTGAAGGCGGGCAGTACCGCCAGCCACGTCGCCATGCTGGCGCGCTCGCGCGGCGTGCCTATGATCGTGGGGCTCGGTGCTTCGCCGGCCGATCTTGCCGGCGTCGCCCTGCTCGATGCCGAGCACGGCGGCATCGTGTTGAGGCCAACAAGGGCAGAGGTCGAGGCGTTCCGGCAATCGTCGTCGTCTTTCGCGGCACGTCGCGACAGGGCGGAAACTTTTTTGGCTCGGCCGGCGGTGACGAAAGCCGGCACTGCGGTGCGGGTGCAGGTCAACATCGCCGATCCGTCCGATGTCGACGGTATCGATGTCTCGACCTGCGATGGCGTCGGGCTGATGCGGACCGAGTTCCTGTTCGGCAAGACGCTGCCGGACGAGGAATCGCAGTATCGCGCCTACCGCAAGGTGCTCGAATGGGCCGGCGACAGACCGGTGACCATCCGCACCATCGACGCCGGCGGCGACAAGCCGGTGCCGGGATTCACCGTCGAGGAGGGTAATCCGTTTCTCGGCCTGCGCGGCATCAGGCTATCGCTGGCGAGACCGGAGGTTTTTCGGGTGCAGATCAGGGCGCTGCTGCGCGCCGCCTTGCATGGCAATCTCAAGGTGATGTTCCCGATGGTCGCCGTGTGGGACGAGTATCAGCGAGCAGCCGCGCTCTTCGCCGAAGAGCAGGCCGCGCTTGCCGCGCGCGGCGTCGCGCAAAAAATGCCGCCGCTCGGCATCATGGTCGAGGTGCCGTCGGTGGCGATCGCTCCTGAGGCGTTTGCCGAGGTCGCCTTCTTCTCGATCGGCTCGAACGACCTGACCCAGTATGTGATGGCGGCGGCGCGCGACAATGCCTCGGTCGCGCATCTCAATTCGATCAGGAACCCGGCCGTGCTTCGGCTGATCGCCTCGGTTGCGGCGTTCGGCCGCGCGCAAAAGATTCCGGTCAGCCTGTGCGGCGACGCCGGCGGCGATCCTGCGGCGATCCCGGCGCTGATTGAGGGCGGTCTGCGCGACCTTTCCGTGGTTCCCGCCCAGCTCGCAATGACCAAGGTGGCCATTGCGGACGTCTCGATCTAGGCACCGGCATGGCCGAAACCAAGAAGACGCCTGAAGCCGGTTCCGAAGAGGCGATCCGCGCCTATAAGACGATCCTGTCGCAGGTCCTCGACCAGCGCCCGTCCGGCATGCGCCAGCGCCTCGCCGACGCGTTGGGCAAGCATCGCAGCTTCGTCACCCAGATTTCCAGTCCGGCCTACTCGATCCCGATCCCGTCAAAACATTTGCCGGCTATTTTCGCCGTCTGCCATTTCAGCCCGGCCGAACGCGACCATTTTCTTGCCGCCTACCATCAGGCGCATCCGGGAAAAATGTCGCTGGCATCCGGCATGCGCAAGACGCGGCATGTTTCGCTGATCGTTCCCGATTTCGGCGACGACAAACAGAACGCGGCGCTCGACAGGGCGGTCAACGATTTCATCCAGAAGATCACCAGCATCGCCGGCAAGGGCGGGACATAGTCGCGCCACGTTCAGCTATTTCGGGAGAGACGGCCATGAAGAAGTTTCTGAATTCTGTGGACACGGTGCTGACCGAAAGCCTCGACGGCTTCGTTGCCGCCCATGCCGACATCCTTGTGCTTGGCGACGGGCATAAATTCGTGCGCCGCAGGACACTCAAGCCCGGCAAGGTAGCGCTGATTTCCGGGGGCGGCTCTGGCCACGAGCCGCTGCATGGCGGGCTGGTCGGGCATGGCATGCTGGATGCCGCCTGCCCCGGCCAGGTGTTCACCTCGCCGACGCCGGACCAGATGATGGCGGCCGCGGAGGCGGTCAACACCGGTGCCGGCTGCCTGTTCATCGTCAAGAACTACGAGGGCGACGTGATGAATTTCGACATGGCTGCTGAAATGTCGGAGGGTGTGATGCAAGTGGTGACCAATGACGACGTCGCGGTCGAGAACTCCTCCTACACCACTGGCCGACGCGGCGTTGCCGGCACGCTGGTGGTCGAGAAGATCCTCGGCGCCGCGGCCGAGCAAGGCATGGCGCTGAAGCCGTTGAAGGCGCTTGGCGAACGCATCAATGGCGCGACGCGCTCGATGGGCGTTGCGCTGACCAGTTGCACCGTACCGGCCGCCGGCAGGCCGACCTTCGATATCGGCGACGGCGAGATGGAATTCGGCGTCGGCATCCATGGCGAACCCGGGCGCCGCCGCGACGCGTTGAAGAGCGCCGACGCCATCGCCGAGGAGATCTGCGCGGCGATATCTGGCGATCTCGGTGACAGGGCAAAAGGCCCGGCGCTGCTTTTCGTCAACGGCTTCGGCGGCACGCCGCTGATGGAGCTCTACCTGATGTACAACAGCGCCCGGAAAATCTTCGAGAAAAACGGCGTGACGGTCGCCCGTTCACTGGTCGGGTCCTATGTGACATCGCTCGACATGGCCGGCTGCTCGATCACGCTGACCATGTTCGACGATGAGACGACCGCATTGTGGGACGCACCGGTGCATACGGCTGCGCTGCGCCGGGGGATGTAGCACGGCCAACACCGCGCCAGGGCTATAGCAACAGTATTAAGCAAGCAGGCGCTTTCTACGAGCTGGCCGGTTGCGGCGATAAAGCGGCGGTCACGTCCATTTCGACCAAAGCGAGGTCGCCAAGACGAATTTGCACGTGCTTGCAAAAACAGCATACGCTATTTCCAAGGACAGAAACATTCCTGGGAGAAAGCTGGATGGCGTCACGCTACCACGAGGTCTATGACGGCTGGAAACGCGATCCGGAAAAATTCTGGGCGGATGCGGCCAAGGCCATCGACTGGTTCTCGCCGTTCGAAACGGTCTTCGATGCGAATGCCGGCGTCTATGGGCGCTGGTTTGGCGGCGCCTCCTGCAACACCTGCTTCAACGCCGTCGACCGCCACGTGGCGGGTGGCCGCGCCGATCAGATCGCGCTGATCCATGACAGCGCGATTTTCGGCACGGTCAGGAAATTCACCTATGCCGAATTGAAACGCGAGGTGGTCGCGCTGACGTCAGTGCTGAAGAACCGCGGCGTCCAAAAAGGCGATCGGGTCATCATCTACATGCCGATGGTGGCGGAAGCTGCGTTTGCCATGCTTGCCTGCGCCCGTATCGGCGCCGTGCATTCGGTCGTCTTCGGCGGCTTTGCTTCGCACGAGCTCGCCACGCGCATCGACGACGCCAGACCGAAGCTGATCATTTCCGCCTCTTGCGGCCTGGAGCCCGGGCGCGTCGTCGCCTACAAGCCGCTGCTCGACAAGGCGATCGAGATGTCGCGGCACAAGCCCGAAGCCTGCCTCATCCTGCAGCGCGATCAGCTGCGCTGCGAGCTAGAGGAGAACCATGACATCGACTATGCCGACGCCGTCGCCCGCGAGCGGGCCGCGGGCGCCAATGTCGACTGCGTTCCGGTGCTCGCCACCGACCCGCTCTACATCATCTACACGTCCGGAACGACCGGCCAGCCCAAGGGCATCGTGCGCGACAATGGCGGCCACATGGTTGCGCTGAAATGGTCGATGGAGAACGAGTTCGGCGTCAAGCCGGGTGAGGTGTTCTGGGCGGCTTCCGACGTCGGCTGGGTGGTCGGCCATTCCTACATCGTCTACGGCCCGCTGCTGCATGGCTGCACGACCGTCCTGTTCGAGGGCAAGCCGGTCGGTACGCCCGACGCCGGCACCTACTGGCGGGTGATATCAGAGCATGGCGTGGTCGCGCTGTTCACCGCGCCGACCGCATTCCGCGCCATCAAGGGACAGGACCCCAAGGGCGAATTCGTCCCGAAATACGACCTGTCGAAATTCCGCACGCTGTTCCTCGCCGGCGAGCGCGCCGATCCGGAAACCATCAAATGGGCGGAGCAGAAATTGAACGTGCCGGTAATCGACCATTGGTGGCAGACCGAGACGGGCTCGCCGATGACGATCAACCCAGCCGGATTAGGGCTACTGCCGGTGAAATACGGCTCGCCCGGGGTGCCGATGCCCGGCTACGATATCCGTGTGCTCGACGATGCCGGCCACGAAGTGCCGCGCGGCACGTTGGGCAATGTCGTGGTCAAGCTGCCGCTGCCGGCCGGCTGCCTGCCGACGCTGTGGAATGCCGATGACCGGTTTCGCCAAGCCTATCTCGAGGAATTCCCCGGCTTCTACAAGACGGCGGATGCCGGCATGATGGACGAGGACGGCTATTTGTTCGTGATGGCCCGCACCGACGACATCATCAATGTCGCCGGCCACCGGCTGTCGACCGGCGCCATGGAGGAGGTGCTGGCCGCGCATCCGGACGTTGCCGAGTGCGCTGTCGTCGGCATCGCCGACGCTATGAAGGGCCAGGTTCCGCTCGGGTTCGTCGTGCTGAATGCCGGTGTCACGCGTGACAGCGGCACTATTGAGACCGAGGTGGTCACGCTGGTGCGCGAGCGGATCGGCCCGGTCGCCGCCTTCAAGACGGTGGTCACGATCAAGCGCCTGCCCAAGACGCGCTCCGGCAAAATCCTGCGCGGCACCATGCAGAAGATTGCCGACAAGGAAGACTGGACAATGCCAGCGACCATCGACGATCCGGTCATTCTCGACGAAATCACCGCGGCGCTGAAGGGACGCGGAATCGGGCTTTAGCTGCTTTCGGAGCGCGGCAGGCGGATCGCGGCTTCGGACGAATTCACAAATTCATCCTGCACTGCAATCGTCTGTTGTGCAATGCAGCAGTTGCCCTTAAACCTTTGCGTGGGGGGCCATTCCGAAGGCACGGCATGGCTCAGCAAAAAACAACATTCGGCGGCGTCGACATCCTGCGTTTTGTCGCCGCTGTCCTCGTGATGGTCTACCACTACGGCTTCTGGGTGTGGGCGTTCCCCGAGGGCGTTTCGGCGCGTGCGACGGGCGGCATCCCGCCGCATCCGGAAATAGGCGGACTGGTCCAATTCGGATGGGTCGGCGTCCAGATATTCTTCGTCATCAGCGGCTTCGTCATCGCCTTCAGCGCCGAGCATTCCACACCGCTGCGGTTTTTCGAGGCAAGGGTGAAACGATTGGCGCCGGCCGCCTGGATCAGCGCACCAGTCACCGCGATGGTGCTGCTTCTCGTCGATCTCAGTTGGCCGACGGACGCTGTCACCACGCTCATACGCACCGCCCTGTTCGTTCCGTTCAACCCCTGGGTCGACAGCGTCTACTGGACCCTTGGCATCGAGATCGCCTTTTACGCCGTCGTCTGGATCCTGCTGCGGCTCGGCCGCTTCGACCTGATGGAAGCGGTGGCAGTTGCGCTCGGCGCGATCAGCACGCTTTTCTGGTGCCTGTACTATCCATTCGACTGGACGGACCTTGCCGAGGCGCGCTGGCTCGACCTGCTCCTGGTGCATCACGGATGTTTTTTCGCGACAGGTGTGCTGTTCTGGCTGATGCGTTTCAAGGCAGTGACGCCCGCCCGCCTTGTCTTCTGCGCCTTGTTCCTGGCTGGCGGCGTGCTGCAGATCATAAGTGCTGTCGACGTCCGCAGCATCAAGGTCGAAGCCGCGATGCCCTACGGGCCGCCGATCGTCCTGTTCCTCGCTGCCATGGCGCTGATGGCGTGGTCGTTACGGCTCGACCTGTCCTGGCGCGGCTGGCGCCGGATCGGCCTGATGACCTACCCTCTCTATCTGATCCATAATGTCGTCGGCGCAGCCATTCTCGGCGCCTTGATGCGTGCGGGAGTGCCATACCTGCTTTCGGTGGTCATCGTCGGGGCAACCATGATCGCCGCGAGTTGGCTGATTGCGATCGAGGCCGAACCGCGCATCCGGCTTCTGCTCGACCACACCATCTTCCGCTACCGTCTCAAGGCGGCGTAACGCGCCAGCGTTGTCACGCCGGTTCCTGGCTGCAAACATCCTACGGTGGAATGTCCGGCACAAAGCAGGGTGCGAACGCTTTTGCGCGACCCGTCGCGGCTCGGCGACCTGATCAAGCGAGGAAATCGACCGGCACCCTAAGGAACGTCATTCGCCACCGACCCTACCGGCTCGTGCACAGGCTGCCTGTCATGGTCTGTTCGAGGGGCATTCGTCTTCGCTCACGACGGCCTCGGCCCGGTATCGGCCTGACGGCGCAAGACGACGATCTGCTCAATATCGGTCCTACAGACCGGCCTCAGCTGTTCACCTTCGTCCGCGCTTCCGACTTCTCCAGATAGTATGACGAATATCTGTCGAAGAATTTTTCCGAGCCGCCGATCGATCCATACTTCGCCAGCTTCTTCAAATCGACCTTGTTGAGGACGACGCCGACGATCTTGTTGGCGATATAGGATTCCGAACTCAATATGGATTGCACCATCGCACGCGGCGTGCGCCCCCACTCGGTCACGAGCACGAAGCCGTCGGCAAGCGGCGCAAAGGCCTTGGCATCAACCACGGGGCCGAGCGGCGGCAGATCGACGACGATGTACTGGAAGGTCTCCTTGGCATTGTCGATGAAACGCCGCATCCCGGCCGACGACAGAAGCTCGCTTGTGTGCGAGAAATGACCGCGCGGCACGGCGGGGACGATCGCCAGCTTGGTCTGCCGGTCGATCTTGCCGACGGACTGCCAGGTCTGCCCGCTCACCACCGCTTCCATCAGGCCTTGCTCGGCTTCCATGCCAAGGCTGCGGCTGAGGCCGGGGTTACGCAGGTCGCCGTCCACCAGCAGCGTTTTCGACCCGTTGGCGGCAAGCAATCCGGCCAGATTCGCCGCCACGGTCGACTTGCCCTCGCCGGGAAGGACCGAGATTACGCCGATGACCCGGCTGCCCTGCCCTTCCATCACCACGTCGAAGGCAATCTTGGCGCTGCGCAGCGTCTCGGAAAACATCGATGCCGGGGCGTCGATGCTCACCCGCATGCGCGCGCGTCTTTCAGCCGCCGACGCTGATTGGGCGGTTTTGATATCCGCCTGACCGTCATCGCGCTTGTCGTCCTTGGCGACCTTGCTGCCAATGATCGGCAGGTAGCCAAGGAATTTGAGGCCGACGCGATCGCGAACGTCTTCGCCGGTCCTGAAGAACCGCTCCCTGAACTCATTCAGGCCACCAACCCCGGCTCCCAACATCACGCCAAGCACGAGCGAAAGTCCCAGCACTATGGACGTGCGCGGGGTTGCCGCGGACTTCGGCAGCGTCGCGTCCGAGATGACGCGGATCTTGCCGACCGGGAAGGATTGCTGCTGGGAGGCTTCCTCGTAGCGGCCAAGGAACGTTTGATAGAGCGTCGAGAGCGCCGTTGCCTTCTGCTCCAGTTCGCGCAGCTTGACCTGCGACTGGTTGTCGATGGAACTCTTGCCAGCCGCTAACGCGACATTTGCACGGAGCGCCGTCTCGCGCGCGAGAGCGACTTCGTATTCGTTGCGGTAGCTTTCGGTCAATTGCTTCAGCTCGCCGAATATCTGCGCCGATATGTCGGCCCTTTCCTTGGCAAGTGCGACCGCCTGGGGATGCTCAGCCCCGAAATTGGCTTCGATATCCTGCTGCCGCTTGGCGACAGTGAGATAGCGGGTCTTGAGTGTTGAAATGATCGAGTTGCTCGGCTGGTCGGCGGATATCGCGGCGTCCCTGAATGCGTTGTCCGAACCGCTTTCGACGATCGACTTGTATTGCTGGTAGCGGGCGCTGGCGCGGGCGGTATCGGCCTGCGCCTCAATGAGCTGGCCATTGAGGTCCGACAGTTGCTTGTCACTGATCAACTGGCCGTCATCGACGGCCAGCCCATGTTCGGCCCTGAACTTCTCGACGGCGAGCGCCGCTGCCTGGGAACTTTCGCGAAGCTCCGTCAGCCGACCTTGCAGCCAGACCGCCGCCCGCTCGGTCGCATCGAAGCTCGCATCGAGCTGATCGGCGAGATAGGCGTCGGCATAGGCTTTGGTGACCGCGGTCGCAAGTGCGGGGTCCGTCGCCTGGTAGGCGATGGAGATCACATAGCTTCGACCGATGCGCTCGGCTTGCACCTCGTCCTGCAGTTTGAGGATTGCGTAATCGCGCCGTGACGAGGCAATCATCGCGTCACGCGTCGCCGGGTCAAGCTGAGTAACGTCGGCCGTACCCACGGCGGGATTGGGACGGAAATACCGGACCACGCCGCGCACAAAACCGGCAGCCTTCGACACGGCCGACGTCGGAGGGTCCATGAAAGCGTCGTTCTGATCGAGTTTCTGCTTGTCGACGACTACCGCCGCCAGTCTCGCCGAGTGGAGTATTTCGATCTGGCTCAGAATGGCGGAGTCGGTCTGCATGCTGACCGACGCCGCCGAGACCTCGTCGACGACCTTGTTCAACCCTTCGTCGATCAGCACACGGCTCGTCGCCATGTAGGTGGGAGGCGTGGTCTGCAAATAGAGCACGCCCAGAAAAAGACCGATGGCAGCGCATGCCGCAACCACCTTTGCCTGCCTTGCTGCCATGCCGAGCAGGCGCTCGACATCGATAAAATCGTCGGCGCTGACTGGGTCCGAACTCGGCAATGGTTTCCTCTTGTCGAGAGGAAAATTGGCATAATTCATCTTCGGTCCAATTCAAGTTTGCATCTAGAGCGGCGGTCTCTCAAGTCGAACGCGCCGCCGCTCTATTTTTGTTTGAGCCTCGGAAACCCTGTCTCCACTCGGGTCCGCTGCTCTCGTTTGCAGGCGCTAGAGCGGGAGCATCAGCATATGCCCAACGCAAGCTTCATGCCAGCCACCGCGAGACCTGGGCAGTCAAACATATCGGCATGCCTTGCGTCACCATTCATATGCTTGCTCCCAAAAAATGGGCTTTATGCGGCTTCCACCCGGCGCTCATGCAACCGGACGAACTCCTGAAGCATCTCGAAGATCGGTCCCTTCATGTCGTCGCGCGCCAGCGCGAAGGCGACATTGGCCTGGATGAACCCTTCCTTCGAGCCACAATCGAACATCCGGCCGTTGAAGGGCTGCGCGAAGAAAGCCTGGCTTTGCGCAAGGCGGACCATGGCGTCGGTCAGTTGGATCTCATTGCCGGCGCCGCGCTGCTGATTGCCGAGCAGCCCGAATATTTCAGGCTGCAGGATATAGCGGCCGTTGATGTAGTAGTTCGACGGCGCATTCGCCGGAGCCGGCTTTTCGACCATGGCGGTGACCTCGAAGCCCGAGCCGACATCGGCGCCGCAGCCGACGATGCCGTATTTGCTGGTCTCGGCCGGGTCGCAGCGCTCGACGGCGATGACGTTTCCGCCGGTCTGCGCATAGAGGTCCGCAATTTCAGCGAGACATCCGCGACCGCCGAAGGACACCATGTCCGGTAACAGCAATGCGAAGGGCTCATCGCCGATGACTTCCCGGGCGCACCATACCGCATGGCCGAGACCTTGCGGTGACTGCTGCCGGATGAAGCTCGTCGCACCAGCCACGGGAAGCAGGCTTTCCAACGCCTGAAGCTGCGCCGTCTTGCCGGTCTGCTCCAAAGTTCCGATCAATTCTGGATGCAGGTCGAAATAATCCTCGATGACCGCCTTGTTTCGGCCCGTCACGAAGACAATGTGCTCGATGCCGGCTTCGAACGCCTCGTCCACCGCATATTGCACGACAGGCCTGTCGACGACCGGCAGCATTTCCTTCGGCATCGACTTGGTCGCCGGCAGGAATCGCGTTCCAAGCCCCGCTACCGGTATGACTGCCTTCCTGACTTTCTTCATTGCATATTCCTTCTGAGGAGATCGACTTCAACCTGTCGCAGGTCGCGAAAACTATTTTTCAGCTGCCTGCACCCTTCACCTCCCCCGCACCCACGGCAAATTGCGCCGCCAACCTTCGCAGCCGAACGGCGATCGGCATGCCCATATGCCAAACCGCCGCCGGATCGCTGAGCGCCGTCCACACCGCCTTGAGTGGGGATCGCGCCTTGATGTGCTGGACCAGAGAAAGGAACGACGCCGCCTTGCGCAGGCTGCGCGTGCGCCTTGCGAAAGCGGCTGCGGCCTTTGCGTCCATCGAATGGGCTCTGGCGAAAACGAGGTCGGCCTTACGCATCGACTCGACGTGATGAAGTTCGAGCACGCGGGAAATGGAGCCGGTCCGGATATGGTAGACATAGCCGGTCGTCGGCTCGACCACGCACTTGCCGCCCTTGGCCAGAGCACTGGCCAGCAGGATGTAGTCCTCGCCGATGATCAGGCTTTCGTCATAGCGAAGCCCGTTTTCGTTCAGAAACCGGCGCTGGAAGATCGGTTTGAGATAGCCGAGATTGAACCTGGATTCGAAGACCACATTGCCGGCAATATAGTCCGCCAGCGAGATTTCACTCAAACCCTCGAGATAGTCGGCCGGGAACATCGTCTCTTCGGCAACACCGTCCTCGCGAACCACCTGGAGATTGTCGACTGCGATCGCGGCGCCCGCTTTCTCGGCGCGGTCAATCATGGTGCAGATCCGCCCGGGATAGACCGCGTCGTCGGAATCGAGGACCGCCACCCACCTGCCGCGGGCAAGCTCAAGGCCGACATTCCTGGCGCCGCCTGGACCGCGGTTTTGCTCAAGTGCGACGACGCGGACGATGTCTTCGGGGTAGGATCGCGCCAGATCGAGCGTCCGGTCGCGCGACTGGTCGTCGACGACGATCACCTCCACGCTGACATCGCGCTGGGCGATGGCGCTGGCGATCGCCCGCTCGATGGTCAGCTCCGAATTGTAGGCGGCAATGACAAAGGTGACGTCAGGCTGCACGCTTGCCCCCTTCCTGCGGCGAGGGCAGGCCGTATTGGCGGATTTCACGCACGCCGACAAGACCGCTCACGACGCCGACATGCATGATGCCGCGAAGCACGCTGCGGTTTCTGCGCACGGGACTGATGGCGACCGGGATTGCCGATGCGAAACAAAAAACCGCCTTTGCCGAGGCGAGGCCGACTTGCCTGACCAACGCGAGGCCATGCGCGTCGCGCCCCAGCAGGTGCCCATGCGTCTGCCCGACGCGGAACCGGCGGCGACGGAGCCAGTCGAAAGCCGCCCTGGCGCGCGGCACCACTTCATCGACCCAGGCCTGCGGCGAAAAGGCGATGCGACCGCCGGCCTTGACCATATGGTCGAAGAATTCGGTGTCCTCGCCACCGGTCTGACCACGCGCCAGGCTGAATCGCCGGCCGCGGAGGCTGTCGGCGCCCATCCTGAGCAGGACGTTGCAGGTGTAGCCGGTGCGGATCTCGCCGCCCACCCAAACGGGCAAGGTGGAGTGAAAATCGCCGCGGCGCATCCAGTTGGGCGCATCCGGCCGATAGCGCGCCCGCACTGGCCCGAGCACGGCGGCAGCGCCACTCAAGTCCGCCGTCGCAACCAGTTCGACAAGCCATCTCGAGGATGCGGTTTCGTCATCGTCGAGGAAGGCGACGAAATCCGCCGTGCTGGCGTCGAGGCAGGCATTGCGGGCGATTGAGATGTTGCGTGCCGGGCAATGACGATAGCTGATCGGCAGCTTCAGCGTCTCCGCCAGCGTTGCCACCAGCAGTTCGGCCGTTGGCCCGTCATCATTGTCGGCGACGATGACGCGGATGTCGAATCCCGAAGGCACGTCCAGGGCGGCTACCGAGCGAAGCGTGTCGGCAAGCTCCGGCCGCCTAAACGTGCAGACGCAGATGTCGACGCTGCGGTTTTTTTCGGCCACATCCATCACGCCACCCTTCTACGTTGCAATCGCGGTCCAAGCAGTTGCAGCCAGAAACCGACGGACCAGCCGAAATGCATGACCATTGCCGAAATCCCGGCAAGGGCGCTGTCCGGATTGCGCTGGCTGATCGCAATCCACACGCCATAACCGAGACAAACCGACGCCCACACCAGAATCGGCATGACTGCCAGCCAATGCACGAAGAAAAAGGCAGAGAGCAGGACGACAGGGAACACCAGGAGCGGCACCATCTGCCGGACCTTCGGTATCATGCGGTGCTTGAGAACGTTCTTTGCCCGGCCGCGGCCATAGCCGAGATACTGGAAATAGAGGCCAGCGAGCGACGAGCGCGGGTAATAGATCATTTGCGTCTTGCCGCTCATCCAGATCCGGTAGCCGGCCTTGCGCAGCCGGTAGTCGAGCTCCGCATCCTCGTTGTGGCTGAACGTCTCGTCATAGCCGTCCACCGCCTTGAACGCCGAAATCCGCATCAGCGCATGGTGACCGTGGTCGACCCACTCTCCCGCCGAGAGATGCCGGTGCTTGGAGCCGCCCGTGCCGAGCTTGGAATTCTGTGCAGCCGCAACCGCGTTCTGCACTGTGCCGCTGCCGCTGGTCAGCATCGAGACGACGACCGAATCGGCGCCGGTGGCCAGCGCCTCTTCGATTAGTCGGTCGCAATAATCCGGTGGGTAGCCGCCATGCGCATCGATGCGAATGAAATATTCAGCCCCATCGCCGTACCTGGCGATGGCGAGATTGATCGCCGCGCTCTGGAGGCGCTTTTCATTGTCAAGAAGGATGATCCTCGGATCCTTCCCGGCGATCTCTTCGACGATCGCCCTGGTGCCGTCCGTGCTACCGCCATCGGCAACGATGATCCGGGCGCCGAGCCTTTCGGCGGCCGGTCGAAGCTCGTGAACAAGCGCACCGATGTGAGCCGCTTCGTTCAGGCACGGAATCACGATCAGGTTGGACGGAAGAATTTTGGTCTGCATCATCGGCCCATGTCCATCCATAACCATCCTAAGCCAGTGCCTTGGCAGCATATGAATCGGGCACGGCCGTCAACCCGCGAAGCTTTTCGACAAGCGCCCGGCAATCGCTGCGATCGTGGCTCCAGGTTCGCGGATTGCGGGCAAGAACACGCGCCCGCAATTTCCCGAAACGATGCTCCTCCAATTCGCCCAAGGCGGCTTCGAGTGCCTCGGGCGTGGCTTGAGGCAAAAGGACACCGATTCCCTGCTGGTCGAGGAACCGGCCGGTTTCGGTGTGGCCCATCGAGATCGGCACGGCGCCGAAGCGGCAGCCCTCGTAGAGGCGGTTGGGCAGCAGCCATTCGGAATTCAGCCCCTGCTCGAAAAAATCGATGGCCCAGGAAAAATGGACCTCACGGTAGATCGTAGCCATATCCTCGGGATTCCGGTAGGGGCCGCCAAACGCGAGCCAGGGCTCAGATTCAACGAAACTGTGAAAATCCGGAAATTCGGAAAGCGCCGGACGGCCTCTGAGGATGATTTCGAAGCGGCCCTCGAGCCGTCGGGAAAATTCGGCCAGAAGCTCCAGGGAGCGGCGGCATCGGAGTGCGCCGAACCAGCCGATCCGCCAAGGTGGAGGGATGGGGCCCTCCGCCGCTATGCGATCATCCAGCGAAACCGCGGCAAGCTCGAAATATTTGTTTTCGAGCAGTTCGACCGGCGCAGCAATCTGCCCGAATGGCTTGAAATAATTGGCGATGAAGGCCGGCGAACTGGTGACCAGGAGCTTTACATCCCTGGCCAGATAGCGTTCCGCGCCGCGCATGGCCCTGCCCAGAAGGTCGTCGCGAAGCATCAGACGATGGATGTCGAGACACTCATAGACGATCGGCACCGTTGCCTGGAACGCCGATCTGGCACGCCGGGCAAGCGCCAGCATTTCCAGATTGCGTGCGACGATAAGGTCGGGTCTTGGCATCGACCCTAGTTTCGAACCGATCGAGACCGCTGCCTTTGTGACTGCTGCCAGACGCTGGGCGAATCGGCCGTCGCGCGTCGCGCCAAGATCGATCGGCCGCAAGCCCTCGACATCGGCGATCGGGCTTACAGTCCGACGGAAGCCCGCCAGTGTGACCTGGGCGCCGCCTGCCTTGAGCATTATGATCCGCCGGCGCACTGCCGGGTCGGAGACGTCGTGTACCAAGTACAAGACATGCAGCATGAAAAACTCGACCGCTGTTGGCCCACCCGAAAGAATCCTAGTACAGCTCGTGCTGCATCGCAACATTTTTGTACAGCTCGTGCTGCATCGCAACATTTTTGGTGCAGCGTAGCAGGGATCGACGTTTTTGTGTCGACGTTTTTTGTTGCGCTGCAAAATTATTGCCGTAGTTTGATGGCAGCATCGGGCATGGGTCGGGACTCCGGGACCGGCACGAAATCAGGGACCCTGAATTTGCAAGCCAATGCATTCGACCCGCCAGAGGGCTCTCTCCGCAGATCGGTCGGACGCGGCGCTATCATTACGGCTTTGGCGCAATCGGTGCGGGTTGCGACGCAGATCGTCTCCGTCATCGTGCTGTCGCGCTTGCTCTCGCCGCAGGACTTCGGCGTCGTGGCGATGTGCGCGCCCGTGCTGGCTTTCATCGCGCTGTTCCAGGATTTCGGCCTGACCCAGGCGACGGTTCAGAAAAGCGATATCAAGCATGAAGAGGTCAATTACCTCTTCTGGGTCAATGTCGCGGTTAGCGCATTGCTCGCCTGCGTGCTTGCCGGCGCGGCGCCTCTGGTCGCCGCCTTCTATGGCGAACCGCGGGTGTCTGGTCTGGTGGCAGCACTCGGGCTGCAGATCATAGCCTATGGGCTGGGCGCCCAGCATCTGGCGCTGTTGACACGCCGAATGCAGTTCGCCCGTTTGGCCATCATCGACGTCGCAAGTGCCATTGCCGGCCTTGCCGTATCGATTGCCTGGACTTTCATCGACCGTTCCTACTGGGCGCTTTTTGCCGGCACCCTGACAGCAGCCGTACTGCCCACGCTTTGCTACTGGGCAAACTCGCGATGGCGCCCCAGCCTGCCGCGCAAGGTCAACGGCATTAGCGAGCTGATCAATTTCGGCGCCGGCATCACCGGGTTCAACTTCGCCAACTTCTTTGCCCGAAATCTCGACAATGTGCTCATCGGAAAATACTGGGGCGAAGCGCAGCTTGGACTCTATGACCGCGCCTACAAGCTGCTTCTGTTTCCGTTGAGCCAGATCACCAATCCGCTGTCGAAGGTCATGGTGCCGGCTCTTTCCAGGCTGAAGGACGAGCCGGATCGCTACCGCAGTGCTTATCTTCGCGTCATGCCGCTGATATTGCTGGTCGCACTTCCGGGTGTCGCCTTCGCCATCGCCATGGCCGACGTGCTGATACCGTTCGTGCTCGGCGAGCAGTGGCGGCAGAGTTCCAGCATCTTCCTGGCGCTCGGTTTTGCCGGTCTGCTGCAGCCGCTCAACAACCCGGCGGGATGGCTTTTCATCAGCCAGGGCCGCTCGGGCGATTTCATGCGCTGGGGCATCATAACAGCCTTGACGTCGGTGCTGGCCTTCCTGATCGGCCTGCCCTATGGCGCGCTGGGCGTGGCGATCGCCTATGCGGTCAGCGAGTATCTCAGAACGCCTTTTCTGTGGCTGTATATCGGAAAGACCGGGCCGCTGCGGGCAAGCCATATGCTTCGCGCGGCAACGCCCTTCGTGCTTGGCGCGCATCTGGCGCTTGCCGCGATCTGGTTCGCCAAGCCGTTGCTGCCGCAACAGCACATCTTCGCGATGGCGAGCGCGGTGGCGCTGTCCTACATGATCACGGTCATGACCGCGCTGGCGTTTGCTTCCGGCCGCGAGGCGTTGCGGGAGGCCCTAAAACTGCTGCCGGCACGGGCGCCTAAGGCAGCGCCAAGCGAGGCAAAGTAACTTGCACGGACATCCATACGAGGACCAGGTCTGATCCCATGCACTACCGATCGATCTCCGACATGAATGACGCGATTGTCAGGAACCTTCACCGGTTGCCGCGCGACATCGACCTGGTGGTCGGGGTCCCGCGAAGCGGCATTCTCGCCGCCACCCTGCTCAGCCTGACGGCGAACATTCCGATGACCGACCTGGACAGTTTCCTGGCCGGAAAGATCTATTCTTCGGGCGTCACCAAACGCCGCGCCGCGCTCGACCGACAAGCGACCGATATGCGCAAGGTCCTGGTGATCGACGACAGCGTCAGCGGCGGCGCTGCCATGAGAGAGGCGCGCAGCCGGGTAGAGGCCGCCGGCATCAAGGCGGACTTCACCTTTGCCGCGGTGTTCGGCCTGCTACCCCAACACGAGGAAACCGACATCGTCCTCGAGGTCGTGCCGCATCCAAGGATGTTCCAATGGAACTTCATGCACCACAAATTCCTCGCGCAAAGCTGCGTCGACATTGACGGCGTGCTTTGCTTGGACCCGACCGAAGCAGAAAACGACGACGGCCCCGCCTATGAGAAATTCCTGGGCGAAGCGCTGCCTCTGTTTGGCCCGACTCGCAAGATCGGCTGGCTCGTCACCAGCCGGCTTGAGAAATACCGCGCGCTTACCGAAGCATGGCTGGCAAAGCACGGCATAGAATACGACAAGCTGATCATGCTTGACCTGCCGAGCAAGGCAGAACGGCAACGGCTTGGCGTGCATGGCAGTTTCAAGGCCGATTTTTACCGCAAATCCGATGCCATCCTGTTCATCGAAAGCGAGCACCAGCAGGCCCTCAAGATCGCCGAGCTTTCCGGCAAGCCGGTGCTGTGCGTGGAAACGCATCTGGTAATTTATCCCGACACGCTGTCACTTCCGGCACTTGGACAGGCGGCGCGCAACCTTCCGGGCAGGTTGCGGCAGATCAGTTCGTCTGACGGGCGCAAGACGGCAATCAAGACCGTCGCGCGCACGCTGCTTGGCGAACGCGGTTACGAGACGCTCAAAAGCCGGGTCAAACGACCGGCTTGAACCTGGTTCGGGACTTAAAGCGCTTAAAGCGCGTCACGCGACGCGCGTTTTTGCGCGACATGCGTTAGGCGGCTTGCCGCGAAGGCTGTCGTGTCGCCCTCTCGAGCATCGAGAAGAAGGTCGCGAACTGACCCGCCGGATCGAGTTCCGGGCGCTCGGAGAATGCACGCGCCGCCGCTGAGAGCCGCCCATATTCCTGGCTGTCGGTCCACAGACGCCTGACCACTGCCACCCAGTCGGCGAGTGGGGCATCGTAATCCAGCACCACGCCACCGGAGCCGATCGCTTCGGGCAGGCCGCCACGACGTGAGCCGACGACTGGAATGCCGCTGCAATGGGCTTCCGACGCCACCCGGCCCCAGGCCTCTTCCCATTTGCTGGGAGCCAGCAGGATTTTCGTGCGGCCGTAGACCGTCTTCATGTCGTTGGTCCGGCTCTCCAGCGAAACGTTGCCGAGCGGCGCGATCGTCTGCTCGATCCGGGCTCGATGATCGTCATCGAGCTTCCAGCTTTCGACGAACAGGAATGGGATTTCGGAGCAGGCGGCGGCGATGCGCACCGCAAGCTCGAAGCCTTTTTCCTCATAGGGGTTGATCAGCGTGACAAACGCACCCGTCGTCGGCGTGCTGTAGAGTGCGGGATTGATGGTCGGCGGTATAATCGTCGAATCGATATCGAATTTTGCCTTGTAGGAGCGCGCCGTGAACTCGGAATTGGCGATGTAAAGCGCCGAATGCAGCTCGCGCAGATCGCCGCCCAATTCATGAAACTCGACATTCCTCAGATACACGACCAGCGGTACGCCTTCGGCCTGCAGCGCCTTGCCGATCGGAACCGACTTGTGGCACTGGACCACGGCGACGTCCGGCCTCAGCTTTTCGACGGCAAAACCCGCCGCCTCCCAGGGAAACCAAGCCCGCACGACCGGATAACCCGGATAGCTGTCGATGACCGCGCGCTGCCTCAGAAGCTTCATCTTGGCGCGCGCCTTGTAGCCGAAGACGCCCTGGCCGAACAGGGCGGCGAGCACCGACGCCTCATGTCCGCGCTCGATTAGTTGCTCGGCAAGATGATGAGTGCTGGACTGGACACCGCCGCTGAACTGGGGCGTGTAACCGTTACCGCCTGCAAAAAGCACTTTCATGGTTTCGGCTCCTTGTCGCATTCTCAAGTTTTCTGGCAATGACGCACGGCTTATTTACGGACGCTGGCTTGCGACCCGCTTCAAGCATCCTGCTGCGTCTCTAAATTGGCGAACGGATTGGTGCATGGCTGCCATCCAGTGAACCGGACCGGGTCGGCTGGCGAACTGCGCCGGGCGTAGTCGGTCAGCATATGGAACTCGGCAATGACCCAGCGGTCGAAATGTCTCAGATCCTCTTTTTTCCGTTCGGGCAGAAACCGGCGGGCGGCGCCCAATTTCAGCGCCTCAAGCAGAGTGACAGCATCGCCCAGCTTTGTGTTCGGAAAGATCCAGGGGTTCCGCTTCTGAAATTCCAGGACGAACTGCTGCAAATGCTCGATGCGCATGTTCAGCCTGCCGAAATATCTTTCGAGCGTGACACGCACCAGGTCCTCGTCCGAAAGCGAGGAAACAGTGGCGTAGGCGATGCCGGTCGAAGCAACTCCGCCAGCCATGATGGCCAGTGCCGCGCGTCGCGAAACCTTGGTCATCCGGCCATTTCCCTTCCAGCTATCCGGCTCGCCGCCCGCAGGGAGAGGGCTGCCGCCGTCAGGCTCGGGTTGGCGCAGGAGCAGCTTGGATATGTGCTCGAGCCGACGACAACCAGGTTCCTGAGCCGATGGTGGATCATGTCCCGATCGACGACCGAATCCCCCGGGCTGACGCCCATCCTCAACGTGCCCTGGACATGCGACTCAGTGCGCCGGATGCCGCGATCGAAGATCTCTTCGACCGGCAGCGGCGCCAGAAGCGCCGCCAATTTCTCCTTTGCCCGCGCCATGCCCTTGACGGCATAGTCGGATGCTCCCGCGAAACTGACGAAGGCGTTTTCATCCTCGTCGAGAATCACGAGATTTTCCGGGTCGAGCAGGTCTTCGGTAACAATGATGAGGGGAAGCGTCTGACGGACACGTCCCTTTTCGGGGCGCATCCCGTGCTGCCAGCGGTTTTCGAAATAGACCAGCGCCGCCGCATGGTCTGATCTGTGAGCGCCGTCATAAAGGCCGAAATTCAAGCCCGTGGTGATGGTGCTTCCGTCGAAATTGTCGACACCGTCGAGATAGGCTTCGAAATTCCATCCGTAGGATTCGTGCAGGCCGCGCCCGACGAATTCGCCCGACAGGCCGGACCGCAACATGACCGCCGGGCTCTGGATGGCATTGGCACCCAGTATGAAAAGATCGCCGCTGACCGAATATTCCTTGCCCTCATGCACGAAAGCGACCGAACGGACCGAACCGCCGACATGGTCGAGCCGGCGCACTTCTGCGCCAAGGCAGACCGAAACGTCGGGATGCTCGAAGACGTGCATCAGGCCATTGTTGGCGGTGAATTTGGCATCGACCGGGCATAATCCGCACCGCAAGTTGGCGCAGCACGAAGACCGCTGCGCGGTCGGCACGCGCGCCCGGGCTGTCGGCATGACAAAATGCTGGTCCGGCTGCGCCGCTTTCATCATCCGGTCCGGCGTCGACATGTGATGCGGTGGCTGGGGAAATGGCCTGGAACGCGGCATCATCGCCGCCATGTCGGGATCGCCTGAAATCGACATGACGTCCTCAGCATCGCAGTAGAACGGCTCAAGCTCGTCATAGCTGATCGGCCAATCGTTACCGACGCCGTAGAGGCTTTTCAGCCTGAAGTCGTTCGGATGAAAGCGCGGCGTCTGCGCGAACCAGCAATTCGTTCCGCCACCCAATCCGATGGTATAGTTCCACGGCTTGTCAGAGTTGGTCTTGTAGGTGGTCTGGTCCTCGATCTCGGTGTTGACGTTCTGCTCGAGCTGCCATTCATGCGTGTTGTGCCGGCCCCATTCCAGAACCAGAATGCGTGCCTTTCGCTGCTTGGCGAACGCATGCAGGAAGAAGGCCGAACCGAAACCGGAACCGACAGCGACAAGATCGAAATGCTCGTTGGCGATCTGTTCCGGCCTGATGCCGAGCACCATCAGAGAAGACCCCTTGTTGACACGAGCGCGTTCATCGAAGCCTTCGCGACTATCCTTGATGTGCTAGCCGGCCGGCATGTCCCGCATGGTCTCACGCCGCCATCCTGCCGATCGAGTGATATTCGATGCCGTAGCGAGCGATGACCTTGGGGTCGTAGAGGTTTCGGCCGTCGAAGATGATCGGCGTGATCAGCGCATCCT
The DNA here is from genome assembly GCF_055811415.1 of Mesorhizobium sp. WSM4846. Taxonomy (NCBI): domain Bacteria; kingdom Pseudomonadati; phylum Pseudomonadota; class Alphaproteobacteria; order Hyphomicrobiales; family Phyllobacteriaceae; genus Mesorhizobium; species Mesorhizobium sp. WSM4846. Next base: position 21,163 of record NZ_JBVVPZ010000041.1, on the reverse strand, counting down.
TGACCGCGTCGAACGAGGGTGCCTGAAAATTCTTCCACTCGGTGGCGATCATAAGCGCATCGGCGCCACGCAGTGCTGCCTCCTTGGTCCCGCACAAGAGCAGATCCTCGCGCAGTCCGTAGATGGCCTGGCATTCCTGCATCGCCTCGGGATCGTAAGCCTGCACTTTGGCGCCGGCCATCCAGAGCGCTTCCATGAGAACCCGAGCCGGCGCCTCGCGCATATCGTCGGTATTGGGCTTGAAGGCCAGGCCCCACAGCGCAAAAGTCTTGCCCTTCAGACTGCCCTTGAAATAGCGGTTCACCTTATCGAACAGGACCGATTTCTGATCGTTGTTGCGTTCCTCGACGGCGCGCAGCAGCTTGGCATCGAATTTGACGCCTTCGGCGGTCTTGATCAGGGCGCGCACATCCTTGGGGAAGCACGAGCCGCCATAACCGAGGCCCGGATAGATGAAGTGGTAGCCGATGCGCGGATCGCTGCCGATGCCCTTGCGGACCTCCTCGATGTCGGCGCCGAGTTCCTCGGCCAAATTGGCCATTTCGTTCATGAAGCTGATCTTGGTCGCCAGCATACAATTGGCCGCGTATTTGGTGAACTCGGCGCTGCGCACATCCATCACGATCATCTTCTCGTGGTTGCGGTTGAATGGAGCGTAAAGCTCACGCATCACCGCCTCAGTGTCCTCGCTGCCGGTGCCGACGATAATGCGGTCGGGCTTCATGCAGTCGGCCACCGCAGAGCCTTCCTTGAGGAATTCCGGATTGGAGGCGACGTCGAAAGTAAGATCCTCGCGGCCCCGCGCCTTCAGCGTCGCGGCGATCCTGGCCTTTATCTTTTCGCAGGTGCCGACCGGAACGGTCGACTTGCCGACGACGATCTTGGGCGAGGCCATCTCCCGGCCGATGGCCTCGGCAACGGCCAGCACATATTTGAGGTCGGCCGAACCATCCTCGCCCGGAGGCGTGCCGACAGCGATCATCTGGATCTGGCCATGCTTGACGGCGGCCGCGGCGTCGGTGGTGAACTTGATGCGGCCGGCCGCATGGTTCTCCTTGACGAGGTTTTCGAGCCCGGGCTCGAAAATCGGGATGAGGCCCTGATTGAGCCGCTCCACCTTTTTCACGTCAATGTCGACGCATACTACCTGATGGCCGACTTCGGCAAGCACCGCCGCCTGCACCAGACCGACATAGCCGATTCCAAAGACCGTCAAATTCATGTGATTTCATTCCTGTTCAAGGCTTCGGAGCGCTTTCGGCCCGGCCGGTTCAGATTGGTCTTTACTTAATGCTGCATGCCAGCGATTCCGGAAACTGGCATGGCTGGCCGAGCGCCGTGAATGCGACGCGATCCACTTGCAAGGTAAGCTTGCGACCCGGATCCGAAAACGGCCCCAACCATTCCTTCATCCTGTCGCTGCCCCAGAGGCTAAAAAATATCTTTTGCGCATGGCTGGGCAGCTTTGCCGGATCGGTGATCGTGTTCACCAGCTCGCCATTGACGTACCAGCGCAGCCGGTCCTTCTCCCAGACGAAGGCGTAATCGTTAAAAGCCTTGTCGGTGCCGCCAGCTACATCCACCACTTTCTCGTTATTGCCCTTGCCGGCGATGTAGGCGTTGACCTGCACTTTGGAGGTGTCCTTGGTCAGCACCTCGAAGTCGATTTCATCCCACGGCTGCTTATCGGTGGGGCCGATGTAGGTGAAGAAGGAGGCGTTGATGCCAGAGCCCGAATCGGTTTTCATCCGCGCCTCATAGGTGCCATAGCCGAAGCGCTGCTTGGATTGGACCTCGCCGCAGGCAAAGTCGCGATCCTTCACTTTCTGCTTTTCGAAACCGAGCGTCAGCATGCCATTGGAAAGCTTGACCTGTCTTTTGGACCAGATGCAGTTCTGATACTTGCCGTTCGCCCAGCCGTCGGCAATGTACCAACGCGCCCGGTCGAAGCTGGTGAAATCATCGACGAACGATGGCGCAGTCGGGATGTCCTGCGAACGGGAAGGGGTCGGACCCGCAACCAGGCTGCCGAGTGCGACCAGCAGAAACGCACCGCCCGAACATAGCTGCCTCAGTTTCCCTTGCCTCATCAAATGCGTGAACGGCCGGTCGCCGGTTGCTGGGGTGGACGTGCTTTTCGAATCCGCGTTCATACCAAACTCACCTTGTGCTGCGCGCCCCCCCAACCCAAAGTCGATGTTCAAAACCATGACGAAACGAGCTGACCTTGACCTTCTGCCGGTAGCTTCCCCGGTTGCTTGGTTGTTGCCCAGTGGCGCCACCGAGGATCTTTGAAATTTCACCCCGCGCCGGCGGCCGGGTTGGCGAAATCAGCCTTGATGGTCGAGCTAGGCTGGGCGCTTTCGTCGAAGATAGCATCCAGCGAATGCCGGAGACCCTTCATCAATTCGTTCTGGCGGGCGAGCGCCGCGATGCGCCGCTCGTAATTCAGGATCGACTTCGTCAGTTCGCTGACCTCGGAGGATCTGCTGGAGGAGGCCGCGCCATTTTCCATCGCCTCGACCAGGAAGGCTGCGTTGGTGGCCTTCGTGCGGTAGCGATTCTCAAGCCCGTTTTTCTCCGCCTCGATCTCGGCTGCGATCTGGTCAAGCAGCTTTGCCAGGCGGTCAAGGCGCGAGATATCGGTCTGCCTGTCTCGAGCCGGATCCCTTGATCTGAAGCCAAATATCGAGGCCATGCGCTCAGTTTCCTGTCATAACCGGCCTAAGCTATCCCTTGTGCCCGGCCGGGCCAAAAAAATTCTTGTCGCATCGTCCAGCTCTGACAGGCGGACGTTTTCGGCCGATTCAAACAGCCAATCAAAATTGCTGCATCGCAACATACATGCCATTCCCAAAGCGAGTAGGCAACCACCTAGTGCGGCGAATCGGAATTCGCATCGCTTTGAGGCAGGGTAAGGACCTGTTGACATGATCGGCATGGCGCCGGCGGGCCCAGCTCAAGCCTCGCCGACCGGGGTGGTTGCGGCCATGAGAAAGCGCCGCGGCGGCACAGGCTGTTTCGAGCCAAAGCCGGCGCGGCGAAACAGCGCATCCAGCTTGTCGGCGGCCACGCCGCGAACGATGGGGATGAGATTGGATTGGCTGGCCAGGGCGTAGGCCGCAGCCGCTGTCAGCCCTTTCTCGTTCTTCAGGTCGAGGAAGTTTCGCAACCGATATTTGTCGCGCACCTGCCGTTCGTGCTTTCTGAGGGCGGCCTTGGAACCTTCCGGCAAACTGTCGATCGCCAGCAGCGCCAGATCCGCGTCGGCCAGACGCTTGAGATCCTGCGTCTTGTGCTGGCCGCTCAGCGAATCCGCGCGAACGATCGCGCCGTAGCCGCAGGACCTGATGACCTTGAAGCGCGCCCCGCAAGCAACCGCGCGCGCGTAGAGTTCATAGTCTTCGCCCAGCCGCAGGTTTTCGTCATAGCGCAGCCCATGCCGGTCCAGAAAAGCGCGGCTGATCACCGGTTTGAGGAAACCCAACTCACCTCTCTGCACACGACGACTGGAGATGTTGCCTTGGATGAAGCGCTCGAAATCGAGAAATTCCGGATCGGCCGAAAACCGCGGAGCGGTGATTTTCGAAACGTCGGTCGCCGCATCGTCCCTGATCATCATGATGTTGTCGGCAGCGAAATCCCAATCGGCGCTGGCGAACAACTCGCGATATCTGCCCTCGAGAAAAAAATCGTCGGCGTCCAGAATGCTGATGAACGGCGATTTAGAGCTGGCGATCGCGACGTTGCGGGCGAAGGAAGGACCGCCGTTGACGTCGAGCCGGATGACGGAAAGCCTGCCGCTGCCATCGTCGGCCGCCCGCGCGACTTTCGCGGTATCGTCAGTGGAGGCGTCATCGACGACGACGACTTCGGCCACCTCCGGCTCGCGCAAGGCCGATGCGATGGCAACCGGAATTGTCCGCGCCGCGTTGCGGGCGGCGATGATCACGCAGACTTCCGGTTCTGTCATCAATTCGTTCGACTGCACAAGTAGCTCCGAATTCCCCCTTTTGATGTCCAATTCAGCCCTCGTTCTCACTGACTGACCGGCTGTACGAAAAACATCGGCCGGCGCTTATGCTGCACCTGCGAAGCATCGTTAAAATCATTCGGTCCGTCCAGTCTTTCCTTTCGATGTCGTCATGGCGCAAATCGATGGGTGGTGAAATGCCCGCGGATAGACGGATCGCTTCGCACACCGTCCCTGCCCATTCTGGATGGGGGGTCAGCGCACTCGAATCGCGGATCACCAGGTCGATCGACAGAGTTTAGGCAGTGGTGGCTGAGTCAGAGGATCCGAGGCTGAAGGGGAAATCCGCAAGCCGGTTGCCAGGATGCTGTCGGGCGAGCAGTCCGCCAGGGGCCGACGCTACCTGCCGTCAGGTCAGTGGATGCTTCTCCTGGCACTGAACTTCTCGCCATCGGCCGCTTCGGTCGAACTCAGCCTTCGTTCGGCGTCGCGAATCTTATCAGCCGACGTCGGGGTATTTCTGGCAACCATGGCGAAAACGAGCAGAAAGTAGCCCAGTTGAATGACAATGGCGCAGGCTATAGCGCGAAAAAGCGTCGTGCCTAGCGAAGCACCGTCGAGATAAGACCAGGCGACCACGATCGCCAGCGAGAAAATCATGCCAATAATGAATTTTGGTAGCGACATACCCGACAGCCCGTCAACCTGCTCGGGCGAAAATCGATGATTGACCACCCCGAGCCTCCCTTCGCCATGCGAGCTTGTTGAGGCCACCCGCTTTTTTAGCCGGTTGCTTCCGGCCTTCCCACGCTGTCCATACTCTGAGAGAAACAATTTGCAACTCTATTAAGGTGTGCAATAGCGGGCAAGGCCAACCGCAAATTATTTTGGATAAGTTCGGGGGATCGACTCTACCATGCTGCAATGCACACCTGGTATCACGACCAATCACCCGGTATGGACTCACTTCAGTAATAGCCACAATATTAGTCAGTATTTTACTTTAATAGCGTTCTATATTTTACAAAGCCACAGCGCGATATTTCTCAACCACGCGGCACAAAGAGCGATACGCCCAAAATCAGCCCTAAAAAGGCACTAAATTTTCCAAGGTTGCCCATAATTGGTCACGAACGCGCCACAAAAAGCCAAAATTTGCGCATGATCGGTTCATTATTTAATCAATGCATGACGTGATTATTTCAGGCGCTCAAGGAATTGTGTGTTGCGATGCAGCATTTTTTTGATATCGTGCGGCAAACCATCCGTTCAACGTATGGAGTTTACGCATGAGGGACGTAGCCAAGCCGGCCGACGCGAATTTTCCGCAGGCCGGTATCGACTTTCCACCAATCGGCGGCCTGCTTAAACGCAGCTTCGATATCGCCGGTTCACTGATTGGCCTGGTTGCTCTCAGTCCGCTGTTTGTGATGGTCGCGCTGCTTGTCAAGTTTTCCGACGGCGGGCCGATTTTCTATGGTCACAGCCGGATCGGGCGGGGAGGACGGATTTTCCCGTGTCTCAAGTTTCGCACTATGGTACAGAATGGCGAACAGGTGCTGGCGGCATACCTTGCCGCCAACCCGGAAGCCAAGGCCGAATGGATAGCCACCCGCAAGCTCAAGAACGATCCACGCGTCACGCGTGTCGGGGCCGTGCTGAGGAAGCTCAGCCTCGATGAACTGCCGCAGATCATCAATATCCTTCAGGGTGACATGAGCCTTGTCGGTCCTCGCCCGGTGGTGCGCGACGAGCTCGAAATCTATGGCAGTTCGGCCGTCTATTACCTGAAATCGCGCCCTGGCCTGACCGGGCTCTGGCAGGTCAGCGGCCGCAATGACGTTTCCTATGACAGCCGCGTCGCATTCGATCGCCACTATGTCGAGAACTGGTCGCTGTTCGAGGACATTCGCATTATCATCAAGACCGTGCCTGCCGTCTGGATGTCGCGGGGCTGCTATTGACGGGCGGGGAGCCGGTTGTGTGCGGAGGAGTGACTGTCCCGGCGCCAAGCATTCTGCAGCAAGCTTCATCGGGCCGGGCTAAAGCGAATCGGAAAACGTACAGTTGAAAACAAACATCTTCGACATCTCCTGGGCCGGCACGGTTGGCAATCGCATGCGACGGATGCGGCTTATGACCACTTGCCTCGCGCTGGCGCTCGCCGTTCCCCAACTCGCCGCGGCCGACGAGTACCGGCTTGGATCCCAGGACAAGCTGACCATCCGCGTGGCCGAATGGCAGACCGTTGAAGGCACGTTCCGCGACTGGACGGCCGTCAACGGAGAATACACGGTCGGTCCGTCTGGAACATTGTCCGTGCCGTTCGCCGGCGAAATGCCGGCATCCGGCAAGACCACATCCGAGATCGCGGCAGCGATCAGCCAGGCGCTCCAGCGCAAGCTCGCTCTGGCGGACCGGCCGGAAGCCTCCGTCGAAATGGCGCAGTACAGGCCGTTCTACATTTCCGGGGAGGTCCAGACGCCGGGCCAGTACCCCTACGTGCCCGGCCTGACCGTCCTGAGGGCGATGAGCATCGCCGGCGGCGTCCGGCGGGCCCCCGAAGGACAGCGGTACGCCCGCGACATAATCAACGCCAAGGGCGAGTTTGACGTTCTCCAGGACCAACGGGTCCGACTGATCGTTCGGCGCGCGCGCATCGAAGCGCAGATCGCCGACAAGCCGACATTCGACGTGCCGAAGGAGGTGGCCGAGGATCCGAAGCTGGCAAGCATCGTTGCCGACGAGATGGCGATCCTGACGGCCGATCAAAAGAATCTCAAACTGCGCCTTCAGGCACTCGACGATTTGAAGAAGCTATTGCAGAGCGAGATCGATTCGCTGCAGAAAAAGATCGTCAACCAGCAGCGGCAGGTCGACCTAGCAAAGGAACAGCTCAGCGGCATCGGTTCGCTTGCGCAAAAGGGCCTTGTCGTCAACACTCGGGTTCTGACTTCGCAGCAAACGATCGCCGACCTGGAAGGAAAAATCCTGGATTACGAAACGGCTATCCTCACCGCCAGGCAGTCGATCAGCAAGGCCGACCAGGACGCCATCGACCTGGAGAACACCCAGAATGCGGATCTCGCCACCGGCCGGCAACAGGCAGAAGCCGATCTCAGCGAAACAATGCTCAAGATGAACATGCACACCGGCCTGATGGCCGAAGCCATGTCGGGGAGCCCGGCGCTACAACGCTATCGCGACGGCGAAGAGCCAACGATGTCGTTTGGCCTGGTTCGGGTTGTCGACGGCAAGACCAGCGAAATCGCTGCCAGCGAAGATACGCCCGTGCTGCCTGGGGACGTGATCAAGGTGAAGCTGGTGCCAATGGCAAGCCAGTAGGCATTGGAGCGATCGGCCGATCCGACCGCGCCGTACAGATTCGATCTGCAAGGAGTTCGACCCGGACGAGTTCGACCTTGAACTCGTCGACACTGTGCTCGCCGCCCCGACAAGCTGGCCTACCGCCAACTCGGGACGTGAGTAATTGCAGCGCAAGGAGATGTTGTGCTTTAGTTGCAACTTAAATCCGAGGAGGACTTTGTCGTGCACAGTGAAAGGGACGAAATCGTCAGTCGAGAAAGAGAATTTCACAATCTCAGATTCAGTCAGGAGGAGGATCCAAGAGGAAGCCTGGACAAGTGGTATCGAACAATTCGTCACGGCGCTGAACGTCAAGACGAGCAGATAAAACGGCTTTCGAAAAACGCAGACGTGCTCGAGTACGGTTGCTCCGATGGGGGGTGGTCTCTGCATTCCCTGCACCTGCCCGATCTTTGCCGATCTCTGACGGGGATTGATATTTCGGATGTAGCAGTAAACAAGGCGAACGAACGGGCGAGCACGCTTGGAAGCACGAACGCTACATTCCTGGCGATGAATGCGGAAGCCATGTCGTTCGAGGACAACAAGTTCGACCTGGTGTATGGACGCGGGATCATCCATCACCTGGACCTGGACCGGTGTTTTTCCGATGTGGTCCGTGTCCTGAAGCCGAACGGCGTGGCGTCCTTCTACGAGCCGATGGGACACAATCCGCTCCTGAATGCCTACAGAAATCGGACACCCCTCATCCGCACCGCTGATGAACATCCCTTGCTAATTTCGGACTTCGCTTTGGCCCGCCGCTATTTCAGCAATGTCCAGGTGGACTATTTCGGCCTGTGCTCCGTAGGAAGCGCGCTGATGCCGCGGACCATCTCGGAGACCGTCTACAAAGTTGGCAAAGCTGTCGATTCAGTAGTTTTGACGCTTCCCTTTGTGAAGCGGTTCGCATGGTATGCGCTCCTGACCCTCAGGGCCTGATCAATAGGCAGCAAACCCAACTCGGGCGAGGCTCGCCTGCTGCCTGTGAGAGGAAATGATTGCTTGGCCTTGGCGTTGTCAGGCGGCGTTTTTGTGCGCGGCACCAAAAATCAGGGCAATATTTTAGCCCTTTGCTTAGCGCCCCGCAGTTTCTGGTTCCGCGAGGTCGGCCGCGGTCCATCGGGGACGGGCGACGTGCACCCTGACCAGCCTGAAGTAGCTGTAATACAGGAGGAAGGAGCCCATGATGTAGGGGTTGAAGGTGTCGATCTCAACGAAGGACCGGATGAGCAGAAGCACCATCACGCCGCCAAGAATCACCGACTCGGCTTGCCATGTCCTGAATATCAGGGCCGATATATGGCCCCATAGCGTGCGCACGATGATCAGCGAAATCAGCATCGCCCCGACATAACCCAGCTCGACGAGGGCTTCGATATAGGTGTTGTGGAAGTGGAAGCCGCTTCGGGTGGTGATGTAGAATTCGTTCCAAAGCCGCTCGGCCTCGGCGAACCCCTGCACCCAATAGGCCGCGTAGCCGACGCCGAGGATCGGCGCCTGCTGCGCCGCTTCCCAGCCCTGCTCCCAGAGATAGGTCCGTCCGGTGAGCGTGGAATCCTTTCCGAAGGCGCCAAGGACGAAATCCAGAAGTCCTGCAAAGGCAACCGCGGTGACCACGACCAGCCCGCATGCGCCGACAACGAAAATCACCCGTCGGTAGCGGAGTGGAAGCTTCTTGGCCATGGCAAGCAGAGCCACCAGAGCGAGAACTGCCGGTATCGAAGCCGTCGAGGTGGCGGAATGCGCCATGATCAGAAGATAGGCCGATAGGACGAAGATGGGCGCCGTCAGGATAAAGCTTATCCGGCCGCGCCTGAGAAAGACCAGGAAGACAATGCAAAAATAGATGCCAAGGGAGGCGACAAAGCCGAGTTGGTTCTTGGAGCTGAATGCGCCGACGAAATTGTACGTCCCGTCGAGCATATCATAGGAATATCCCCCGACCTTGAGTGAATAGAGCAGGACGACAAAAATCCCGATCAGTGAGCCTATCGTCAACGTCCGGACGCTGACGGTGCGCGCGGCGATGTAGGCGCAGGCGATATGGGAGCAATACTGGATTGACGTCCTCAACGTGATGCCGGGGGCGTCCGACCAGAACACCGAGAGGCAGACATAGAATGCAAACGCCAACGGCAGCCACGCGCTGGAGGCATGTCGCAACAGCCGCCGGTAGTCTACCAGAACCAGGGGAAGCCAGACCGCATAATAGGCCAGGATCAGGATCGGGCCGAAAACCGAGGAGTAGGAGAACGCCCAAATGGAGATGGCAACAGCAAATGCGCCGTAGACCGTGCTCTTCTCCGGGTCGACCAACAGAGATTTTGGAATCTTCATCTCGGTAGCGAATTCCCGTCCATGCAGTTCAATGCCGATTCGCCGCCGCGCCATGCGCGAACGCTTCCTATTGTGCAGTGCAATATAACCCATCCCCCGCAGCGTGTCACCCAAATGAGGCAAAAACAGTCCCAAGGCGCCCCGGGACGGCGGCAAAAGGCCACGACAGACGGTGCGTGCGGCAAGAACCGAACATCCCGGCGCAGGGCTGGGCATCGCTTTCGGCGCCGTCAAAAACCATCGGCGCCGCATTTAACGAGAGGCTCGGCATCACCACCGCGCGGAACTGTTTTTGCAGTTCTTTCAGCACCGGACCGAAAAATAGCAGTCGGCATTCGTTGCAATGAATGAGGCCCTCCGCGTACGCTATCTCGGGGACCACCAGACGATGGCCACACCAACAATTGGCAGGCGCTGGTCGTCCCAGATCTGCTGGGTTGGAGCAAATGGATGGACAAACCTCGAATCTTCCTGGGCTCGTCGGGGAAGCAGAAAAAACTGCTGCAGGCGCTGACACGCGGTCTTGAAGACATCGCGCATGTGGAACCCTGGACGACGTCCTTCAATCCGGGGACAACCACCCTGGGGCGCCTCCTCGAGCTTACGCGTGAAGTCGACTTCGCCGCTTTCGTCTTCGCCCAGGACGACTGGACCAGTGTAAGCCTGCCAGCATCATCTGCTCCTGTATCCGCTCAAGCTTCTCCGCGAGACAATGTCGTCTTCGAAGCCGGCCTTTTCGGCGGAGTCCTTGGAATGCGCCGAACGTTTATCCTTCATGCCAACGGTTCCAAGCTTCCAAGCGATCTCCTGGGCCTGACGTCCGTGAGGTATGGCGACGCGACGACCGCCGCGGAGATGAGAGCGGTCAACCAAAAGCTGCGAAAAGCTGTTGAGAATGAAGGCCGCGTCGCCCGAATAGAGGGCCTTTGGTGGCAGTTTTCCCTGTCGGAGCGGACCGCAAAGGAACCTTCCGCCGTGAGCCTCCTGCGTATCGCGCGAGACCGCGACGGTGCGTTGGAGTTGGCCGGCCGCTCATGGCAAGAGAATGGCAGTCTGTCAGCCAGATACTGGAGCGAGGCGGTAAAGGAGAGAAAGGAGCCTGCCGGCATCTTCTACTTCTGGAATGGAGAACGGCCCTTGGATGCGAACGCGTCGCAGTTGTACGGGACGGGGGAGATCCGGCTGGAGTCCGCCGATCGCGCGTCCGGGTACTTTACCACACGCGCCGACACGCAGCCAAAACTGAACGCGCGCACCTCAGGAATCTACTTGCGCGCCGAACCGGAGGACTTGAGCATCCTGGACGGGCGGGACAACCAGCGACGAGTGGAGTTGATCGCGGAGCGGCTGAGCCATTGGAAGTCGATCAAGAACGTTTGAACGGCGCCGATGGGAGTCGCTCGGACGGGCCTGGCGCCTCGCCGCGACCGCAGCTCAGTATCTTATGGAGAGGCCAAGAGCGGCTCTCAACCGCCTGCTTCTGGCCCGCCATGAAACCTGTTCGAGGCTCCAGTCCCCGGCTTGAACTTCTCCGCCGTTGACTTCACATTCTCCGCTGGCGGTGTCGCCAGCGCCCGTCGGGACGGGCAAATGAGGGAGACCATATGCCAACGAGTTTTGCGGGACGGTTTGCCGGACGATCGGCCGTGGTCACCGGTGGCGCCTCAGGCATCGGCCTAGCCGTCGCGCAACGAATCGTTGAAGAGGGCGGGCGCGTTTGCGTCTGGGATCGCAACTCCACCCAGATCGAGCAGGCCAAGGCTGTCATCGCCGACTTGCACGGCGTGACCGTCGACGTCGCCGATCCTGTAGCGGTCGCACAGGCCGCCCGGCAGACGATCGAAGCCCTTGGCGCGGTCGATATCCTGGTCACCAGCGCGGCCATCACCGGACCGAACATGACGACCTGGGACTATTCGGTGGAGGATTGGCACCAGGTCATCGACATCAACATCAACGGCGTCTTCTACTGCAACAAGGCGCTGGTTCCGCACATGCTCGAGCGCAATTACGGCAGGATCGTCAACATCGCTTCGATCGCCGGCAAGGAGGGAAACCCGAATGCCTCTGCCTACAGCACCTCCAAGGCGGCGGTGATCGGCCTGACCAAGTCGCTGGGCAAGGAACTGGCGAAGACCAAGGTGACGGTGAACTGCGTCACGCCGGCAGCGGTGCGCACCGCGATCTTCCAGCAGATGAGCCAGCAGCACATCAATTTCATGCTGTCGAAAATACCAATGGCGCGGTTTGGCGAGGTCGAGGAGGTGGCGGCGCTGATCTCGTGGATCGCTTCCGAGGAATGTTCCTTCACGACGGCTGCCGTTTTCGACGTTTCCGGCGGCCGGGCCACCTATTGAAGCAACTCGAACGATTTGCAACCGCCGGACTGGAGTTTACGTCGTTTGCTTAGGGTCGAACCTCCACTGTCCGACGAAGAATTGCTCGACCGCTTCCAGCGCGCCGCCTTCGGCTATTTTCTGGAAACCGTGAATGCGGAAAACGGACTGGTTGCCGACACGTCGCGGCCAAATTGGCCGGCAAGCATCGCGGTCGTCGGCTTCGCCCTTTCCTGCTATCCGGTCGGGGTCGAGCGCGGCTGGATAGCGCGAGACGCAGCCGTGAAGCTGACGCTTGCCGCACTGCGTTTCTTCTGGAACAGCCGGCAAGGCGATGGCGACGACGTCACCGGCCACAAAGGCTTTTACTACCATTTCCTCGACATGTGGACCGGCCTGCGCGCCTGGCGATGCGAGTTGTCGGTGGTTGACACGGCGCTGCTGATGGCCGGCGTGCTCACGGCTGGCGCCTATTTCGCAGGCGACACTGACGACGAAACCGAAATCCGCGAGCTGGCGGAAATGCTCTACCGACGCGTCGACTGGCGATGGATTCAAGGCAGCAGACCGACCTTGCGACAGGGCTGGAAGCCGAAGAGCGGTTTTCTGCGTTATGGCTGGGAAGGCTACAACGAAGCGACGATCCTTTACGTGCTGGCAATGGCCGCCCCCGACAGGCCAGCCTCGGACGACAGCTATGCCGGCTGGACGGCGACATATCAGTGGGAAAACATCTACGGCTACGACGTGCTCTATGGCGGCCCGCTGTTCATGCACCAGTTCTCACATGCCTGGATCGACTTCGATGGCATCCGCGACGCGTTCATGCGGGACAAGAACTCGGACTATTTCGAAAACAGCCGCCGCGCGACCTACCTTCACCGGGATTATGCGCGGCACAACCCCTCTGGCTACGACGGCTACGGCGAAGCACTTTGGGGACTTTCGGCGGGTGACGGACCCGGCAAATTCCGCGCGCGGATCGAGCGGCGGCCGCGCAAATTTTCCGGCTATGCGGCGCGCGGCGCACCGTTCGGCCCCGATGACGGAACGATCGCGCCGTGGTCGTATCTCGCATCGCTGCCCTTCGCGCCTGAAATCTGCCTGCCGGCACTGCGCCACCTCAGGGAACGCCACCCTGAGGTGGTCGACAGTTTCAGGATGCCGAGCGGCTTCAACCCGACGCTGGCGAACCGGCGGAAGTTCGGGCCGAGCGGCTGGATATCGGATGCGCGCTATGGACTGGACCAAGGCATCGTCGTGCTGATGATTGAAAACCACCGCTCGCGGCTGATCTGGGACCTGATGCGGTCGAGCCCGCATATCCGTCGCGGCCTGTGCAAGGCCGGGTTCTCCGGCGGCTGGCTGTCGCAGCCGGCGAGCCCTCCTCGCAAGGACCCCTGCTGAATGACGGCTAAAGCGCGCCGCGTTTGACCGGCCTCCTGCGACGCGCTTTAGGTTGCTGTTTCATGCATGTGCGCGACATGCATTAGCGCCCAGTGGTGGTTGCTGTCGTTTCGGGCACGAAGACTTTCGCCTTCCCAGCAACTCGCGCTCACTGGGAAGGCCGTTCGATTTCGTCTGGCTTGATTTACTTAGCCGACGAACGTGTAGGCGGTCTTTACCGTAGTGTAGAATTCCGCTGCGTAGCGGCCTTGCTCGCGCGGGCCGTAGCTCGATCCCTTGCGTCCGCCGAAAGGCACATGGAAGTCGACGCCCGCCGTCGGCAGATTGACCATCACCATGCCGGCCTCCGAGTTGCGCTTGAAATGCGTGGCGTGCTTGAGGCTCGACGTGCAGATGCCCGACGTCAGCCCGAACGGCGTGTCGTTGGCTACCGCCAGCGCCTCGTCATAGTCCTTGACGCGGATGACGTTGGCGACCGGACCAAAAATCTCCTCGCGTGAAATGCGCATGGCGTTGGTGGCTTGCGTGAACAGCGCCGGTTGCAGGTAGAAGCCGCGGGTTTCGCGATCGAGTCGCTCGCCGCCGAAGGCGAGATCGGCGCCTTCCTGGCGGCCGATGGCGATATAGTCTTCGTCCTGTTTCAACTGGCTCTGGTCGACGACGGGTCCGATCTGGGTTTTCGCATCGAGGGCGTCGCCGACGACCAGCTTGGCGAGGCGATCTTTCATCGCATCGACGAAGCGGTCATGGATGCCGTCCGTCACAACCAGGCGGGACGACGCCGTGCAGCGCTGGCCGGTCGAGAAATATGCGCCATTGATCGCGCAGTCGACGGCGACGGCAAGATCTGCATCGTCGAGCACGACGAGCGGGTTCTTGCCGCCCATTTCGAGCTGGTACTTGCGCATGTGCTCGACGCTGGCGGCGGCCACGCGCTTGCCGGTGCCGACCGAGCCGGTGAAGGTGATGGCATTGAGGTCAGGGCTGTCGAGCATGGCCTGGCCGACTACCGAACCCTTGCCCATGACGAGATTGAGCACACTCTTAGGCAGGCCGGCACGGTGCAATATGTCGACAATGGTCCAGGCGCTCTCCGGAACCAGCTCGGCCGGCTTGAAGACGATGGTGTTGCCGTAGGCCAGGGCAGGAGCGATCTTCCACGCCGGGATGGCGATCGGGAAATTCCACGGTGTGATGATGCCGACGACGCCGACCGCTTCGCGTGTGATCTCGACACCGACGCCGGGCCGCACGCTTGGAACCAGCTCGCCTGACAGGCGCAGCGTCTCACCAGCAAAGAAATCGAAGATCTGGGCGGCCCGCACGGTTTCGCCAATCCCCTCGACCAGCGTCTTGCCCTCCTCGCGCGCCAACGCCCGGCCGATTTCATCTTTCCGCGCGGTGATCTCGTCCGACGCCTTCCTCAGCACCGCATGGCGTGCCAGCAAGCCCGATCGGGACCACGCCGGAAACGCCGCTTTCGCCGCCGCGATGGCCTGCCGCGCCTGCTCGGCGTCGCCCGACGCATATTCGCCGACCACGTCGTCGAGATTGGAAGGGTTGATGTTGCGGGAGCCGGCATCGCCCACCCACTCGCCATCGATGAGGTTCTTTCGAAACGGGATCATGTCGCTGTCTTCCTTGTCCTTCGATTGCCGTCTATCTGGACCACCGGCTGCCACACCGCAAGGCCGCCGGAGGCAAAGTTCTGCTCCTCGACAGGCATGTGCTAAGCAGGTTTCGGAAAAGTGTTCGATGGTTTTCCGATAAAAACCTGCGACAAACACAAGCCCGGCAGGCGAAGCCCGGCAAGCCTGCTTGGGTGTCGAGGTGGTAAACCATGATTCTAGTGCGGCGCGACGCGGATCGCGCCAGGAGGAGGCTGCCATGTCCGACAGCGCGTTGCCGCTGGTGATCAGCGCGCCCGAGCCACGCACGCTCGACCTGATTTTCACGCCCGAGGCACTGGCGAGATTCCGCGCCAGATACCGTATCGTCGAAACGTCGCCAGAAGGCGTCGCGGCCCTGCCACACGATGTGCTCGCCGAGGCGCGCTACATCGTCGGCCAGCCGCCGATCGCGCCGGAGACGCTGGAAAGGATGCCGGCGCTGCGCTGTGTCTTCAATGTCGAGAGCAATCTCATCAACAACATGCCGTATGAAACGCTGTTTTCGCGCGGCATCCATGTCGTCACCACCGGCATGGTGTTTGCCGAGCCGGTGGCCGAGCTCGGTCTTGCCATGGCGTTCAACCTCGCCCGCGACATCGTCGACGCCGATCTTGCGTTTCGTCAGGGCAAGGAGCTGTGGGGCGGCGAGGGTAACCGGGCGGCGCGGCTTCTCTCCGGCGCGGATGTCGGTATCATCGGCTTCGGCGATCTCGGCCGTGCGCTCAACCGGCTGCTGTCGGGCTTTCGCACGCGGACCAAGGTCTTCGATCCGTGGCTGCCGCCCTCGATCCTGATCGAGAACGGCGTCGAGCCGGCCTCCCTCGACACGGTTTTGTCGAGTAGCGATTTCGTCTTCGTCGTCGCTTCGGTGACCAGCGAAAACCAGGGTTTTCTCGGCGCTGAGGCCTTTGCCAGGATGCGCAAAGGAGCCGCCTTCATCCTGCTCAGCCGTGCCGGCGTGGTCGATTTTCCGGCGCTGATGGATGCAGTTCGCAGCGGCCATATCGTCGCCGCCAGCGATGTGTTTCCGCAAGAGCCGCTGGCGCAGGACCATCCTGTCCGCACGCTGCCCGGCTTCCTGCGCTCCGCCCACCGGGCCGGCGCGCTCGACATCGCTTTCAAGCGCATGGGCGACATGGTGCTGGAAGACATGGACCTGATCGACCGCGGCCTGCCGCCAATGCGTTCGAAGCGGGCCGAACGCGAGACCGTTTCGCGCATGCGCTCGAAGCCGGTCGACAAGAACTGAGCCGTCAGGCCCAGCGGCTGCGAGGTTTCTCAGATGGTGAACGACCAGAACAGGCAGGCGAGCGTCGCTGCGGCGAAGACGACAAAGAACAGGCTTCTCAGCAGGATATTGCGGCGCAGCTCGTTCATGAAGAGATGGCAGCCGACGACGGCCACGACAAACAGGAACCGCCAATTCAGCAGTGCCGGCAAGACATTGCTTCGATCGAAAGCCCATCTGGCGGCGAGGCCGCCAATGATGGCCGCGAACAACACGATGACTGTCCAGAAGATCGCATCCGCAGCATGTGTCAGGACGATGCCGGCGACCCTGATCGGCAGGATCATCATCAGCAGCGCGCTGAAGAAGTACACGGCCGCGAGTGGGATAAACGTCCCGGCATCGGCGACGTCGTCCAGGCGTTCTGCGCCGATCGCACCAAAGGGATAGCCATGTCTGGCCACTGCCAGGCTGAGAGCCATCAGCAAACCCGTCAATATGGCCACCAATGCGAATGAAGTGAGGGCTTTGCTCATAAGGGTCCTGCTCGGAACGAATCGAATAAGGACGTTGGTAGCCCACGGTTTGTAAATTGCTGGTAAGCGTCGCGACGCGCTTTGGACGCCCTCACTCCGCCGCGTGAAGGCGTCGCGCCTCGATGATGGTCCTGATCTCGGCGCGGCAGGAGCCGCAATTGGTGCCGGCATGCAAGGTGGCGCCGATCGCTTCGACGCTTACGCAGCCTCCGCGCACCGCTTCGGCGATCTGATGGGCGCCGACCCCGAAACAGGAGCAGACGACGGCACCGCGATCGACGCTATTGCCGCCCGGCCGCCCCGCCACGATCGCCAGTCGCCCGCGCCGATCGGCATGGTCCGCACTTAACTGCTCGACCGCCCAGCCGCGCGACACCGCGACCGGCCTGGGCGCAAGATAGAGCGCGCCAGTCAGCCGGCTGCCCGCAAAGCGGGCGAAGCGATAGTGCCCGCCGGCGACATCATGATAGGCGAGCGTCTCGCCTGGCGCGTCCGCCCCGAAAAGCGTGGCCGCGAAACCCGGCCAGTCCCGGTCGGCTTCCAGCGCAAGCTCGAGACGCCAGCCGGCGGCGCAGCGGGCGAGGCTCCAATAGTCGGCGTCGATCGAGGCTGGCCGTTCGGCAAGCACCGCGAAGCCGAACGCGACGGCAGCGAAGCGTTCCACCCGGGCGGCAACATTCTTCGAGGCCGGCTGTCCTGAAATCGGATCGGTGATGGGCGCCACCAGCGCATCGACACGAGCCCGCGCGGAAAACTGGTCCGTCCAATGCATCGGCACGAAGACCGAGCCTGGCCGCTGCCGCGCCGTCACCAGCGCACGAAGCAGCACCTCGCCATGCTCGGTTGAGACGCGGACGATGTCGGCATCGCCGATGCCGAAGTGCTGCGCGTCCGCCGGGTGGATTTCGGCGAACGGCTCGGCCAGGTGCTGCGACAGCCGCTGGCTTTTTCCCGTCCGCGTCATGGTGTGCCAGTGGTCGCGAACCCGCCCGGTGTTGAGCACCAGCGGGAATTTTTCGTTCGTGCGGATTTGCGGAACTGGACGGATCGGGATGAAGCGCGCCTTGCCGTCGGGTGTGTAGAAATTGCCGTTGGCGAAGAAGCGGGTGCTGGCTGAGCTATGTCCAGCTTGAACACCCCCCTCTGGCCTGGCGGCCATCTCCCCCTCAAGGGGGGAGATTGGCAGTTCCACCGACGGCGCTCTTTCTGCGACGTTCACAAATAGTGAAGGCCACGATGACGGCTGATCTCCCCGCCTGGGGGGGAGATGGCCGGCAGGCCAGAGGGGGGTGCCTTGGCTCGGCGCCGGCCATTGGAATGGCGCCAACTCCTCATAGGTCTCTGCATCGACCCCGGCATACGCACCGATGTCGAAATCGCGGGCGCCGTCATTCTCGAACGCCGACAGCGCGGCGTGCTCGGCGAAGATATCGGCTGGCCACGGATGCGAAAACGCTTCGTCAAAACCCATCCGCTTGGCGACTTCGGCGACGATCCACCAGTCGGCCCTTGCCTCTCCGGGCGTGGCCAAAAAGGCGCGCTGGCGCGAGATGCGGCGCTCCGAATTGGTGACCGAGCCGTCCTTCTCGCCCCATGCGGCGGCGGGCAGCCGGACGTGGGCGTGGCGGACCGTGTCTGTCTTGGCCAACACGTCCGACACCACGACAAACGGGCAGGCCTTGATCGCCGCCTCGACGGCATCGGCGTCCGGCATCGAGTCGACCGGGTTGGTAGCCATGATCCACAGCGCCTTGATGCGCCCATCGGCTACCGCCTGAAACATCTCGACCGCCTTCAGGCCGGGCTTTTCGGCGACGGCCGGCGCACTCCAGAACCGCTGCACGCGATCGCGGTGCTCGGGGTTTTCGATCTCCATATGGGCGGCCAGCATGTTGGCCAGGCCGCCGACCTCCCGACCGCCCATGGCGTTGGGCTGGCCGGTCACCGAAAACGGTCCGGCGCCGGGCTTGCCGATGCGGCCGGTAGCGAGATGACAGTTGATGATGGCGTTGACCTTGTCGGTGCCCGAGGACGACTGGTTCACGCCCTGGCTGTAGACGGTCACCGTATTCGCCGTCGCGGCGAACAGGCTGTAGAAGCGGACAAGTTCGTCCTCGCCGAGGCCCGTGGCAGCGGCAACGCCGGCAAGGTCGAGCGCGGAGGCGGCAAAAAGGGCTTGCCCGAAGCCGGTCGTGTGCGCCGTGATATAGGTGCGGTCCAGCGCGTTGTGCTGGCCGAGATAGGCGAGCAGCCCTGTGAACAGCGCGACGTCGCCATCCGCCGCGATCGCCAGGTGCATGTCGGCAATATCGGCGGTCATCGTGCGGCGTGGGTCGACCAGCACCACCTTCATGTCGGGCCGTTTTTCCCGGGCAGCGGCAATGCGCTGGTAGAGCACCGGATGGCACCAGGCGAGATTGGAGCCGACCAGCACGATCAGATCGGCGAGTTCCAGATCCTCGTAGCTGCCCGGCACCGTGTCAGAGCCGAAGGCGCGGCGGTGGCCGGCAACCGACGAGGCCATGCACAGGCGCGAATTGGTATCGATATTGGCCGAGCCGATAAAGCCTTTCATCAGCTTGTTGGCGACATAATAATCCTCGGTCAGCAACTGACCGGAGACGTAGAAGGCGACCGCGTCGCGACCGTGCTCGGCGATGGTCCGCGAAAAAGTCGAGGCGACGAGGTCGAGCGCTTCGTCCCAGTCCGTGCGGCGACCGTGGATCTCCGGATAGAGCAGCCGTCCGTCTAGGTCGATCGTCTCGGCCAGCGCTGAGCCCTTGGAACAGAGCCGGCCGAAATTCGCCGGATGGTCAGGGTCGCCGCGAACGGTTACCTCTCCGTTCGCGGCGACCTTCGCCAGCACGCCGCAGCCCACCCCGCAATAGGGGCAGGTGGTCCTCACCTCGCTCGCTTCGTCGATCTTCATGCTCAAGCCGCGCGACTGGCCAGCGCTTCCAGCGCAATGAACAGGCGCTCGCCCTCGATCCGCACCGGAATGGTGCGCACCGCACCTTCGTCAGCGCCAAGCGCCTTGCCGGTTTCCAGCGAGATCACCCAATTGTGCAGAGGACAGGTCACCGCCGCGCCATGGACGATCCCCTGCGAGAGCGGTCCACCCTTATGCGGGCAATGATCCTCTATGGCGAAGACCTGATCGTCAGCGGTGCGGAAGACGGCGATCTTGCCTTGAGGCGTGGCGACGCAGCGCGCGCCGCGGCGCGGAATGTCTGAGAGCGTGCCGACAGCAATCCAGTTCATCATCATCACTCCGCCGCCTGCGCGAAGCCGACCGAAGCCATCGGCCGGAATTCGTGCTTGTCCTTGCCGGAAACGCGCTCCGACCAGGGGTCGACCTGCGCGAATTTCTGCGAAAAGACAAAGCGGTCGAAATAGGCCTTGCGCTTCTCGCCATCGTCCATGATCTGGCGCTTGATCTCGGCGATGCCGATGCGCTTGGCCCATTTGTAGATGCGCTCGAGATAGCGGCCCTGCTCGCGATACATCTGCGTCAGCGCCACGATATGCTCCAGTGCCTCGTCCTCGGTCTTGACCAGGCCGAGCACCTCGGTGCCCTTGATATCGAGGCCGGCTGCCCCGGCGAAATGGATCTCGTAGCCTGAATCGACGCAGATCACGCCGACATCCTTGCAGGTTGCCTCGGCGCAGTTCCGCGGGCAGCCCGACACCGCCATCTTGACCTTGGCCGGCGTCCACGAGCCCCACATGAATTTCTCGATGCGGACGCCGAACCCCGTGGAATCCTGCGTGCCGAAGCGGCACCAGTCCGAACCGACGCAGGTCTTTACCGTGCGCAGTCCCTTGGCATAGGCGTGGCCGGAGACGAAGCCGGCCTGACCGAGATCGGCCCACACCGCCGGCAGATCCTCCTTGCGGATGCCGAGCATGTCGATGCGCTGGCCACCGGTGACCTTGACCATTGGAATTTCGAATTTGTCGACGACGTCGGCAATGGCGCGCAGTTCGGCGGCATTGGTGACGCCGCCCCACATGCGCGGCACCACCGAATAGGTGCCGTCCTTCTGGATATTGGCGTGTACGCGTTCGTTGATGAAGCGCGACTGGTAGTCGTCGGCATACTCATCCGGCCAGTCGCAGACGAGATAGTAATTGAGCGCCGGCCGGCATTTGGCACAGCCGCAGGAGGTGGTCCATTCCAGTTCCTGCATGACGGCGGGAATGGTCTTCAGGCCCTTGGCCTTGATCAGCCGGCCCACACCGCCGGCAGATCCTCCTTGCGGATGCCGAGCATGTCGATGCGCTGGCCACCGGTGACCTTGACCATT
>NZ_JBVVPZ010000040.1:43828-61588 GCF_055811415.1 Mesorhizobium sp. WSM4846 | reverse complement strand
AAGGGCGAGACGCTCGACCGAAAGACGACCGACAGCCGAAAGGATGGCATAGCTCGCCACCACCAGATCGCGTTCCGTGGGTTACGCTGTTGCCATGATTCGAATCCGGGTTTGGCCGGACAGGAAATCTGCAACGAGTCACAAGGGCGGCGGATGTGACGATGGCGACGGCAAGCAGCGTACAGCGCGAACCTTCCATGGAGGAGATACTGGCTTCCATCAGGAGGATCATCGAGGACAACGACACCGGCCGCAAGCAGCCGGACGAAACGGACGACCTGCTGCAGGATCTGACGTCAGTAGCCGTGCCGGCGCCGGCGGTAGCTGTGCCGGCACCGGCGGCAGGCGAGGCGCCGCCAGAGGCAGGCGGGGCGCCACCAGCGGCAGGCGCGTTTCGCGCCGAGTTGCGTCCGGGATTCGACGCCAGGAGGCCGGCCACGCTGACCGAGGTGCAGGCGCAATCCTCGGCTGTCGAGCCTGTCATCGCGCGCGTGGAGCTGCCGGTGCGTTCCGATCCGGCTCCGGTCAAATCGCCCGTGACGCTTGCTGGTGACAGGGTCGCGGCCGAAGCGGCCCCGGCCGCCAAGCCAGAGCCGAATGCGCCTGCGATGGCAAGGGTTGTGGAGACGACCGACAGTATCGTTGCCGGGTGGCGGCGTGATATCGCCTCAATCAGCGAAGCGAAGACCGCGGCCAGGCCGGACAGGGCCCCAGACAGGGCTGAGCTGCGACAGACGCCGGATGCCGAACAGAAGGCTGAGGTTTTGGAGGACGCGGCCGAACCTGCTTTCGAGCCGGCCGCGGCGCGAAGCGGGTTGGCGCGCCCGGCGACGAGCGAGGCACCGTCCGCTCGTCCGGCGATCCTTTCCGAACATACGGGCCGGCAAGTTGCCGCCGCCTTCGGCGAGCTTTCCGATGCGTTCGCCAGCCGCAGCAAGAAAACCTTCGACGAGATGGCCGAGGAGATGCTGAGGCCCATGCTGCAGGACTGGCTGGACAACAATCTGCCGACGCTGGTCGAGCGGCTGGTACGCGAAGAAATCGAACGCGTGGCGCGCGGCGCGCAGTAATAATTCCGACGGTCGACGGATGAACCCCGCCGCTGCGGGCGACGTCTTCGTTGATGCGCGATGCAATGCCTACGGCCTCGGCAGTGGCATTGCCTGTGATCTTGTCCGATCTATCTGTATGGCAGGCGAGCCCGCTCGCCTGCCGCGTCGCGGTTGACTTGGCCAAAACCTTCCGATTTACACCGGACCAGCAAAAACCCGACAGCCCGGACGCCTTCCCATGCTCGAAAAAACCTACGACGCAAAAATCGTCGAGCCGAAGATCGCCAAGGTCTGGGAGGAGGCCGACGCGTTTCGTGCCGGCGCAGGCGCCGAGGAGGGCGCGGAAGCCTTCACCATCGTCATCCCGCCGCCGAACGTCACCGGCTCGCTGCATATGGGCCATGCGCTCAACAACACGCTGCAGGACATTCTGGTGCGCTTCGAGCGCATGCGCGGCAAGAACGTGCTGTGGCAGCCCGGCATGGACCACGCCGGCATCGCCACCCAGATGGTGGTCGAGCGCCAGCTTATGGAGAAGCAGATCCACCGACGCGACCTGACGCGCGATGAGTTCATCGAGAAGGTCTGGGAGTGGAAGGCCGAATCCGGCGGCGCGATCCTTAACCAGCTGAAGCGGCTGGGGGCCTCGGCCGACTGGAGCCGAGAGCGCTTCACCATGGACGAGGGGCTGTCCAGGGCGGTGCTCGAAGTGTTTGTCACCCTCTACAAGGAGGGCCTGATCTACAAGGACAAGCGCCTTGTGAACTGGGACCCGAAGCTGTTGACTGCGATTTCCGACCTCGAAGTCGAACAGCAGGAGGTCAACGGCAATCTCTGGCATTTCCGCTATCCCGTCGAGGGCGAGGTCTTCGATCCGGAAAATCCAAAAACCTTCATCACCGTGGCGACGACGCGCCCCGAGACGATGCTGGGCGATACGGCGGTGGCGGTGCATCCCGACGACGAGCGTTTTCGGCATCTGGTCGGCAAGAACCTCGTCCTGCCGATCGTCGGCCGCAAGATCCCGGTGGTGGCGGACCAATATTCCGATCCGGAGAAAGGCAGCGGCGCGGTCAAGATCACGCCGGCGCACGACTTCAACGATTTCGAGGTCGGTAGGCGCCACAAGCTGCCGGCGATCAATATCCTCACCGTCGAGGCGGCGGTCGCGCTCGCCGACAATGACGAGTTTCTCGCCGGGCTGGAGGTAACGCCCGAGCGTCAGGCCGTCTGGGATGAGCTCAACGGCCTCGATCGTTTCGTCGCGCGCAAGAAGATCGTCGAGCTGATGGAGGCGGGCGGCTTCCTCGAAAAGGTCGAGCCGCATCGCCATGCCGTGCCGCATGGCGATCGCGGCGGCGTGCCGATCGAACCGTTCCTGACCGAACAATGGTATGCGAACGCGGCGGAACTCGCCAAGCCGGCGATCGCCTCGGTGCGCGAGGGCCGCACCAGGTTCGTGCCGAAGAACTGGGAGAAGACTTACTTCGACTGGATGGAGAACATCCAGCCCTGGTGCATTTCGCGCCAGCTCTGGTGGGGACACCAGATCCCGGCCTGGTACGGGCCGGACGGCCGCATCTTCGTCGAGAAGACCGAGGAGGAGGCGCTCGCCGCCGCAATCGAATATTATCTGGCGCTGGAAGGGCCGTGGAAGGCCTGGGTCGAGGACAAACTCGAGAATTTCAAGCCGGGCGAGATCCTGACCCGCGACGAGGATGTGCTCGACACATGGTTCTCGTCGGCGCTGTGGCCTTTCTCGACGCTCGGCTGGCCGGACCAGACGCCGGAGCTGAAGACCTATTACCAAACCGACGTGCTGGTAACCGGCTTCGACATCATCTTCTTCTGGGTCGCTCGCATGATGATGATGGGCCTGCATTTCATGGGCGAGGAGCCGTTTCACACCGTCTATGTCCATGCGCTGGTGCGCGACAAGAACGGGCAGAAGATGTCGAAGTCGAAAGGCAACGTCATCGACCCGCTCGATCTCATCGACGAATATGGCGCCGACGCACTGCGCTTCACGCTGACGGTGATGGCCGCGCAAGGGCGTGACGTGAAGCTCGATCCGGCTCGTATCGCCGGCTACCGCAATTTTGGCACCAAGCTGTGGAACGCGACGCGTTTTGCCGAGATGAACGACGTCGCGAGAAACGACGATTTCTGGCTGAACGACGCCAAGCTGGCGGTCAACCGCTGGATCCTGACCGAACTGACGCGCACGGCGCGCGAAATCACCGATGGCATCACTTCATACCGGTTCAACGAGGCTGCGACTGCTGCCTACCGTTTCGTCTGGAACCTGTTCTGCGACTGGTACCTGGAACTGTTGAAGCCGGTCTTCATGGGCACAGACGAGGCTGCCAAGGCCGAGAGCCGGGCTTGCGTCGCCTTCGTGCTCGACGAGATCTACAAGCTGCTGCATCCGATGATGCCGTTCATGACCGAAGAGCTATGGGCTGAGACATCAGGTGAGGGCAAGGAACGGCCGTCGCTGCTTTGCCATGCCGCCTGGCCGTCGCCCGACTTCGAGGACGAGGCAGCGGCCGCCGACATCAACTGGCTGATCGACCTGGTCTCAGGCATCCGTTCCGTGCGTTCGGAAATGAACGTGCCGCCGGCGGCGATCGCGCCGCTGATGGTGATCGGCGCCAATACCGCAACCCGCGAAAGACTTGAGCGTCAGGCATCGGCCATCAAGCGACTGGCGCGGGTCGGCGACATCTCGCTTGTCGATACGGCGCCCAAGGGCTCCGCCCAGATCGTGATCAACGAGGCCACCATCTGCCTGCCGCTCGGCAGCCTGATCGACCTTGCCGCCGAGGCGGCGCGGCTGCAGAAGGAATTGGTCAAGGTGACCGAAGAGATTGCCCGCCTGCACAAGAAGCTGTCCAACGACAAATTCGTCGCCAACGCGCCGGAAGATGTCGTCGAAGCCGAGCGCGAAAAACTCGCCGAATATCGCGAGGCGCAAGAGAAGCTTTCGGTGGCGCTGACACGCGTGCGCGAAGCCGGTTGACCCGTCTCTGGTAATTGAGAACCGAATTGGCGGAGGAGCGGATTTTCCAAACTTGGCTTCTGCTTTTTTGGGCCTGATGCTCAGGATTCGCGAGTTCTGCGAACTCGCTTTTCGGCGACTTCCTGCACGAAAAATAGGCATTCCGCAGCGTAAATCTTGACGTAAACGGAATGTTTTAGCCGCATTGTTGCCATAATGTAACAATGCGGCCTTGTCTTTGCAAAACGGCGTGTATTGGCGTCGTACTAAGCGAATTTTCTGAATTTTTTGTCGATTTGTAGCCGAACGAGCCGTTTTCCGGCTTTGCTGTGGAAGCTGTCACTTTGTCTGAAATGCGGTCGGCCCAGGCGTACATGTACGCACCGAGAATTCGTTGTTGCGCCGTTAACCTGAATTGGGTCTAGCTTAGTCCAATCGTACTAGGGGAGGAGATTCATGAACAATTTGCGTCTGAAAGCGCTGCTGGGGGCGGGGTGCTTTTCGCTGTTGATGTCGGGCGTTGCCAACGCCGGCGGCTTCGACCGGGGCGGTGTCAACATTGACCAGTTGTTCGATGCCGCGCCATATTCGTTCGACGCCGGCGTCACCTATGTTTCGCCACAGCGCACACTGAAGAATGTGCAGCGCCTGGATGGCTCGGGACTGTCGTCTTCGTCAGTGGATGTCGGCGGCGACTATGCGGTGCCGCGCATCGGTCTAAAGGCCAACATTTTTGAACCAGTGGATTGCCTTGCGAGCTATACGGAACCGTATGGCGCGGAGGCGGACTTCGGAATGAACAACGCCTATTCGCCATCAGCGGTCGAATACTACGTCAGAACAAATGATTTCGGCCTTACCTGCTCCTACAAGGTGAATGTCGGCAAGGGCTCCCTGCGGTTCATCGGCGGGGTCTCCTACCAGGAGGTCGATGCATTTCTGTCGCGCCAGACCTTGCTGGCCTTCGGCAATACCGGCGTCGGCAAGTTCCAGCTTTCCGACGAGGCGTGGGGCTGGCGTGCTGGCGCCGCCTATGAAATTCCCGAAATCGCCTTGCGCGCAAGCCTGGTCTACTCTTCGAGCTACAAATATGACGAACTGTCGGGAACCGTCGACACGACCGGTTTCAGGGGCGCCTTTCCAGCGGATCTGGTTCCAGGCGCCACCGGGGTCTTCCCTGTCTCCGCCTCGGCTGAGATACCCCAGGCCGTGGAACTCAAGCTGCAGAGCGGCATAGCGCCTGGCTGGCTGGCGTTTGGTTCTATCCGCTGGCAGGAATGGAGCAAGCTTGGCATCATTCCGATCCAAGGTGTTCGCAGCCCTGTAACCGGTGCTCCCTCGCCAGTTTCCTTCGACCTGCTTTATCGCGACGGCTGGACGGTTTCGGGCGGCATAGCGCACAAGTTCACCGACCAATTGTCGGCCGCGGTTTCGCTGACCTGGGATCGTGGAACCTCGACGACCTCCGGCTATCAGTCGGACACCTGGTCCGTCGCCAGCGGCATCTCCTATTCGCCGAATGACAAGATCGAGGTCAGACTTGGTGGCTCGATCGGTGTCCTGACCAGCGGATCGTCGACCTTCACCGGTGTTGGCGACACGGCAAATGCCATCACCTACACATATGACGACGATCTGCTCCTTGCCGGCTCAGCTTCGGTTAAGGTCAAGTTCTAAACATGTGTTTTCAATAGCAAAAAGGCCGGGCGAGGCCCGGCCTTTTTGCTATTGAAGGGCTTTCGGGCGACCGAGCGGCGTTGCAATTACGCGCCTTCCCTCTGCCTCACGCGATCGTGATGTTTTGGCAACAGTTTCTGGACAACCCTCGCGCCACAGCCGCGCCCGCGGAGATTGCCTACTTCCCGCCATAAACCCGGCGCACCTCGAATTTGTCCGCACCTCGAAGTGGGGCAGGTCGCATCGCTCGCGGCAAGGGAAGAGTATGAACGCCAGAGTCATCTCCAAGGCCAAGCTGCCCAGCCGCTATGTGACCGTCGGTCCGGCGCGTGCGCCGCACCGCTCCTATCTTTATGCGATGGGGTTGTCGGCGGCCGAGATCGCGCAGCCGCTGGTCGGCGTCGCGAGCTGCTGGAACGAGGCGGCACCCTGCAACATCTCGCTGATGCGCCAGGCGCAGGTAGTCAAGAAGGGCGTCGCAGCGGCTAACGGCACGCCGCGCGAATTCTGCACCATCACCGTCACGGACGGCATCGCCATGGGCCACCAGGGCATGAAATCGTCGCTGGTGTCGCGCGAGGTCATCGCCGATTCGGTCGAACTCACCATGCGCGGCCATTGCTACGATGCGCTGGTCGGCCTTGCCGGTTGCGACAAGTCGCTGCCCGGCATGATGATGGCCATGGTGCGGCTCAACGTGCCGTCGATCTTCATCTATGGCGGCTCGATCCTGCCCGGTTCCTACAAGGGCCGGCAGATCACCGTGCAGGATGTGTTCGAGGCCGTCGGCCAGCACTCGGTCGGCACGATCGGCGACGCCGAACTCCTCGAAATCGAGCAAGCGGCTTGTCCGTCGGCCGGCTCCTGCGGCGCCCAGTTTACCGCCAACACCATGGCCACCGTCGCCGAGGCGATCGGGCTGGCGCTGCCCTATTCCTGCGGGGCGCCGGCGCCCTATGAGATGCGCGACCGCTTCAATTTCGCGTCCGGCGAAAAGATCATGGAACTGATCGCAAGGAATATCCGCCCGCGCGACATCGTCACTCCGAAGGCGCTGGAGAATGCGGCGACCGTGGTCTCGGCAACCGGCGGCTCGACCAACGCGGCGCTGCATTTGCCGGCGATCGCGCATGAGGCGGGGATAAAGTTCGACCTGTTCGACGTCGCCAGGATCTTCGAGAAGACGCCTTATATCGCCGATCTGAAGCCGGGCGGCAAATATGTCGCCAAGGACATGTTCGAGGCCGGCGGCATTCCGCTCTTGATGAAGACGTTGCTCGACCACGGCTATCTGCATGGCGACTGCCTGACCGTGACCGGCCGTACTTTAGCCGAAAATATGGAGCACGTTGCCTGGAATGATAGCCAGGATGTGGTCCGTCCCGCCAACCGACCAATCACCCGAACGGGTGGCGTCGTGGGCTTGAAGGGAAACCTTGCCCCCGAAGGCGCGATCGTGAAGGTCGCGGGCATGTCGGAGCTTAAATTCTCTGGTCCGGCACGCTGCTTCGATTCGGAAGAGGAATGTTTCCAGGCGGTTACGGATCGCAGCTACAGCGAAGGCGAGGTCCTCGTGATCCGCTACGAGGGACCGCGCGGCGGTCCGGGCATGCGCGAAATGCTGTCGACGACGGCGGCTCTCTATGGCCAGGGCATGGGCGGCAAGGTGGCTCTCATCACCGACGGGCGTTTTTCGGGCGCGACACGCGGTTTCTGCATCGGCCATGTCGGGCCGGAAGCCGCCGTGGGTGGCCCGATCGGGCTGCTCAGGGATGGCGACTTGATCTCGATCGACGCGGTGAACGGCACCATCGAGGTGGCGCTGTCCGACACCGAACTGGCGACCAGGGCAAAGGCATGGAAGGCGCGCGCGACCGACTATCAGTCGGGCGCGATCTGGAAATATGCACAAACGGTAGGGCCTGCCCGCGACGGGGCAGTCACCCATCCCGGTGGTGCGAGAGAAACACATTGTTATGCGGATATCTGAGTTGCTGAGGCTGTCTGTCTTTTCGGCACTGGTCGCGATCGCCACTTTTGGCGCGACCTTGGGCGCCGCAGGCCAGGCCATGGCCTTCGATGACAAGGTGTTCGACGACAAGACCGGCGTGAAGCCGCAGTCGAGCCCGTGGGCGGTGTTCCAGTTCGGCTTCTCCGCCTACAAGAACGGCCGCAAGGAGCAGGCTGCTGAGGCTTATAAATACGCGGCCGAAAACGGCCAGATCGGCGCCACCTGGAAGCTTGCGCGCATGTATGCCGAGGGTGACGGCGTCGAGCGCGACGACTACGCGGCGTTCAAGTTCTTCAGCGAGATCGTCGACCAGGACGTCGAGCCCGGCTCGCCCGAAGAGAGCTATGTCTCGGATGCGCTCGTGGCGCTCGGCGACTATCTCAGGAAGGGCATCCCCGGCAGCCCGATCAAAGAGAACGAGGTGGCGGCCCAAGAGTACTACATGCGCGCCGCCGCCAATTACCGCAACCCGAATGCCCAGTTCGAGATGGGCCAGATCTTCCTGAATGGCAAGGGCGGCGTCAAGGCGAGCATCAAGCAGGCCGGACGCTGGTTCCAGCTCGCTGCGGAAAAGGGCCATGCCGGCGCGCAGGCGACGCTCGGCCACCTGCTCTTCCAGAGCGGCAAGATCGTTCGGGGGCTGGCGATGATGACCGCGGCGCTTGAACGAGCCGCGCCTTCCGACCAACCATGGATACGCGGCATGCAGGAAGAGGCATTTGCCGCCGCGGGCGAGGCCGACCGCCGCACCGCGATTTCGCTGGCCGACGACATCCTCACCAAGGGTGGCGGCGACCGGTAGTCGCGAAGCCAGTCACGAAGCCAACAGTTGGGAAAGACTGGGTCAAGAGTCAGGAAGAGTGGGATCTCGAAAAGAAAAAAATCGAGATCAATTCTCGGTCGGTTGCGTCGGAACGGGACCGGACTCCGGCGTTGAAATCGGCGTGGCCGGCGGCGCCAGCTTGGTTTTAGGACAATCGTCCCGGATCCTTGTCCATGACGTGTTGTTGAGCACCATGTCGCAACGGGCGAGATGGCTCCGGCCGGAAAGCGTCAGGCAGGCGACCTGGCCGATCTGGAATGATGTTCCGTTGGCCAGGCATGCAGGATTGGCAAACGCCGGCGTTGCCGCGAGGGCGAGCGCGGCGGCACATGGGCAAATCGCAAACCTGATCGTCATCCTGAACCCCGGCCGAACCCGGATTGCAGCGGAACCCCCGATTGTGGCGATATGACGGTCCATCAACCAGGAATCCGGCGGTTCGGGCCGCGAAACGATCAGATTGGCGCAAAACCCAGTTCGATGGCCACCGGTACGTGATCCGAGGGTTTTTCCCAGGCGCGCACGTGTTTTTCGATCGAGGCCGAGGAAAAGCGATTGGCGGCCTCGGGCGAGAGCAGCAAGTGATCGATGCGGATGCCGTTGTTCTTCTGCCAGGCGCCGGCCTGATAGTCCCAGAACGTAAAAATGTCCGGCGAGTCGCTGACCGCGCGCACGGCTTCGGTGAAGCCGAGGTTCTTCAGCCGGCGGAACGCCTGCCTGGTCTGCGGCTGGAACAGCGCATCGCCGAGCCAGTTCTCCGGGAATTTCGCATCGATCGGTTCGGGGATGACATTGTAGTCGCCGGCCAGCACCAGCGCCTCTTCGAGGGCGAGCCTTTCCTCGGCCCAGCGCTCCAGCCGCGCCATCCAGGACAGCTTGTAGGAGAACTTCTTCTCGTCATCGATCGGGTTGCCGTTCGGCAAATACAGCGAGGCAACGCGCAACGCGCCCTTGTCGGTTGAGAACACGCCCTCGATGAAACGCGCCTGATCGTCGGCATCGTCGCCCGGCAGGCCCCTGATGACCTCGTCGAAGCGCAGCTTCGACAGGATGGCGACGCCGTTGAATCCCTTTTGGCCATATATTTCGACGTTGTAGCCAAGCGCCTCGATCTCGGCCCGCGGAAACTGCTCGTCGACCGTCTTGATCTCCTGCAGGCAGGCAATATCAGGCGCGCTTTCCGTCAGCCAGTGGGTCAAATTGCCGATACGGGCCCGAACGCCATTGATGTTCCAGGTGACGATTTTCATGACGGCCTCATTGCTGCTCGGGCGGATGGCGTTCGACGAGGCCGATCGTATTGCCTGCCGGATCCTTTAGAAAGGCCATCCATTCGCTTTCCCCCGCCGGCCCGAACAGGCCCTCGGTATCGCGGTGGACGAGCATCGGCGGCGCAGTGAAGGGGACACCGGCGGCTTTTGCCGAGGCGTGGAAATCGTCAAGGCCCGAAATGTCGAGATAGACGGTGCCGGCCGGCAGGCCATCGGTGAACAGCAGCCGTACATCGCCGGCCATGATGAAGGCGATGCCAGGCGGATCGAAGCGCACGTGCACGGCCATGCCAAGCACGTCTTGCCAGAACGCCAGCGTTGCATCGAGATCGCGCCCGGCTGAAAGCGCGACCTGACGGACCGCGCTAATGGTAGGCATTCTCTAAATACTGAAGCTGGTGCCGCAGCCGCACGAGGCGACCGCATTCGGGTTCCTGATCTGGAACGACTGGCCCATCAGATCGTCGACGAAATCGATCACCGAGCCGCCCATATAGACTAGCGAGAGGTCGTCGATCAGCACGGTGGCGCCGTCCTTCTCAATGGCGACGTCGTCATCGTTGCGGGTGTCGACCAGGTCGAACTTGTAGGAAAAGCCGGAACAGCCACCGCCCTCGACCGAAACACGCAGCGCCGTCTTGCCGACTTCGCCAGACACAATCTTGGCAATCCGCCTGGCGGCGGCGTCGGTCATCTCGACTTTCATGGCGGTCTTGGCATCAGCGCCCATGGGCGTCACCTTGCTTTCGGTTTCACATGATAGGTATGAAGCGCGAGGGGGCAAGTCAACTGCGTCGTAGGCTATGGAAAATTGATTGGGGCTATGGAAATTGGTTGGGGTTATGGAAATCGGTTGGGGCGATGACAAATGAGTTGGGCGACATCGGATTCGGCTATCGGCCGCGCGCGGCCTATGCCTGCGATCCGGCAAAGTCGCGCGGGCGGCTGTTCGACGAGGTGGAGAGCCCGACCCGCACGCCGTTCCAGCGCGACCGCGACCGCATCATCCATTCGACGGCCTTCCGCCGGCTGAAGCACAAGACGCAGGTGTTCGTCGCGCATGAGGGCGACCATTACCGCACCCGGCTGACGCATTCGATCGAGGTGGCGCAGATCGCGCGCGCCCTGGCGCGGGCGCTGCGCGGCGACGAGGACCTGGCAGAGGCGGTGGCGCTGGTGCACGATTTCGGCCACACGCCCTTCGGCCATACCGGCGAGGATGCGCTGAACAAGAAGATGGCGGCCTGGGGCGGCTTCGACCACAATGCACAGTCGCTGCGCGTGGTGACGCGGCTGGAGAGCCGCTATGCCGAATTCGACGGGCTGAACCTCACCTGGGAGACGCTGGAGGGGCTGGTCAAGCACAACGGGCCTCTGACCGACGCCAGCGGAAACGGGCTGAAGGGGCCGGTGCCGCAAGCGATCCGCGACTATTCGGAATTGCACGACCTCGAACTTGACCGCTTCGCCGGCATCGAGGCGCAGTGTGCGGCGATTGCCGACGACATCGCTTACAACAGCCATGACATCGACGACGGCCTGAGGTCGGGCCTTCTGAAGCTCGACATGCTGGAAAATGTCTCGCTGCCCGGCTCGATCCTCGACGGCGTGCGTCAGCGCTATCCGGCGCTGGACGATGTGAGGACAGGGCACGAACTGATGCGCCGGCAGATCACGATGATGGTCGAGGATGTCATCGTCTCCACCACCGCCAATCTGGCCCGCATCAGGCCGGACAGCGCCGACGCGGTGAGGACGGCAGGCGAGACGATGGTGACCTTTTCAGCCGAAATGGCCGCTTTCGAAGAGGAATTGAAAGCCTTTCTCTACAAGCATCTCTATCGACACAGCGAAGTCGTGCGCGTGCGCAACCAGGCCGAGCAGATCGTCAACGACCTGTTCGAGGTCTATTTCGCCGATCCGCGCGCCATGCCCGATGGCTGGCGCGAAGGGCTCGACCGGGCTGATGATCGCATCAAGGCGCGCAGCGTCGCCGATTTCCTGGCGGGCATGACGGATACCTACGCTTTGAAGGAACACCGCCGTTTGTTTGACCATACGCCTGAATTAAGCTAGGCGGGGCTCGATTTTGCCGGCCAATAGACCGGATTCCCGCAAAGCCGCCAGAGCCAGGGCCACACCAATGAACATCTTCGCCGATTTCAACGCGCGAATTATAAAGGCCGTCAAAGCGCTTGATTTGAAAGACAAAGACGGCGGTTCGCTGGACTTGTCGCGCGTCGCCGTCGAGCCGCCACGCGACGCCAGCCATGGCGACCTGGCGACCAATGCGGCAATGGTGCTGGCCAAGCCGACCGGGCAGCCGCCGCGCGCACTGGCTGAAAGGCTGGCGCAAGCGCTGCGCGCCGACCCGGACATCGCCGCTGCAGACGTTGCCGGTCCGGGCTTCGTCAATCTCAGGCTCAAGGACGCGTTCTGGCAGGTGCATCTGACTGCGCTGCTCGGCGAAGGCCGCAACTACGGCCGCTCGACCGTTGGCGGCGGCAAGAAGGCCAATGTCGAATATGTCTCGGCCAACCCGACCGGACCGATGCATGTCGGCCATTGCCGCGGCGCGGTGGTGGGTGATGCGCTCGCCAATCTGATGGCCTTCGCCGGTTATGACGTGATCAAGGAATATGTCATCAACGACGCCGGTTCGCAGATCGACGTGCTCGGCCGCTCGGTCATGCTGCGTTACCGCGAGGCGCTCGGCGACGACATCGGCGAGATTCCTGCCGGGCTCTATCCGGGCGACTATCTCGTGCCGGTCGGTCAGGCTTTGGCGAGCGAATTTGGCCGTTCCTTGCTGCAGATGCCGGACGAAGAAGCGCTTGCCATTGTCAAGGACAGGACGATCGACGCGATGATGGCAATGATCCGTGAGGATCTGGCGCTGCTCAATGTGCATCACGACGTCTTTTTCTCGGAGCGCACCCTGCACGCCGACAACGCCCGGAAAATCCGCTCGGCGATCAACGACCTGACCCTCAAGGGCCATATCTACAAGGGCAAGCTGCCGCCGCCCAAGGGCGAGAAGCCGGACGACTGGGAGGATCGCGAGCAGACGCTGTTCCGCTCGACAGCGGTCGGCGACGACATGGACCGGGCGCTGGTCAAGTCGGACGGCACCTTCACCTATTTTGCCGCGGACGTCGCCTATCTGAAGGACAAGGTCGATCGCGGTTTCGTCGAGCTGATCTATGTGCTTGGCGCCGATCATGGCGGTTATGTGAAGCGCCTGGAAGCGCTCGCCCGGGCGATTTCCGGCGACGAGGTGAAGCTCACCGTGCTGCTTTGTCAGTTGGTAAAGCTTTTTCGCGAGGGCGAGCCGGTGCGTATGTCGAAGCGGTCGGGCGATTTCGTAACGCTGCGCGAAGTGGTGGAGGAGGTCGGTCGCGACCCGATCCGCTTCATGATGCTCTACCGCAAGAACGATGCGCCGCTCGATTTCGACTTCGCCAAAGTGACCGAGCAGTCGAAGGACAATCCGGTGTTCTACGTCCAGTACGCCTCGGCGCGCTGCCATTCGGTGTTCCGGCAGGCGAGCGAACAGCTGGGCGAGGCCAATTTCGACCGCAATCGGCTGGCCGCCGCCACCGCTTCGCTGACCGACGAAGGCGAGATCGGCCTGATCAGGAAGCTTGCCGAATATCCGCGGCTGATCGAATCCGCGGCACTTGCGCTCGAGCCGCACCGGCTGGCATTCTACCTCTACGATCTCGCCTCCAGCTTCCACGGACATTGGAACCGCGGCACCGAAAATCCCGACTTACGTTTTGTTAAGGTTAACGACCGACAATTGACCCATGCCAGACTAGGGCTGGTGCAGGCTGTTTCGGACGTTTTGACGTCCGGCCTGACGCTGATCGGAGCCGATGCGCCCACCGAAATGCGTTAGGTTTGACTAAAAAACCTGTCACCTTTTGCCCACATTGCGCTGGTAAGGGCCAACCCTGCGCGACGTCCACGGCGTCCGAATGAGTGCGAGTTCGGGAACAATAATGGCAGACAGAACCCAGCTGAAAGCAGCCGCCCAAAACGATATCGCCAGCGATGATCCGTTCGCGGAACTGACCAGGATCATGGGCTTCGACCCGCGCCAGCCGGTCAAGCCGCAGGCCCAGTCGACGGCGGCTGCAGCAAGTCAGCCAGCGGACGACGGCGATTTCGGCATCGACCTCGAGAAGGAGTTGATGGGCGAATTCGGCGGCGACGCCAATGACGGCGCAGCCGAGCTTCGCGAGCCGGCTTTCGACGCGGCTGCTACTGACCCAATCGACGACGAGCTTGTCGCGTCGCTCGAACAGGATCTCCTGCTCGACGACGATGCGGTAGACGAAACCGCCGTTGCCATTGCTGCCGACGATGTCCGCTCTGGCGCTGCCGGAACTCCCTCGGCTGCTGAAGCTGCTTTCGACGACGATTTCGACGAAGCGCTCGCCAGTTCGCTCGAAGACGTGTCGCTATTCGAAGACGATTTGCCGGTGGACGACAGGCTTGGGAACGACGAGCTTGGGAACGACGAGCTTGCCGCGTCGCTCGAACAGGATTTCCGGCTGGACGACGACACGGCGGACGAAACTGCCCATGCCGTTGCCGCCGCCGACCTGGGTTCCGGTGTTGCCGGAGTATCCGCGCCGGCTGTTGAAGCGGTGTTCGACGACGATTTTGACCATGCGATCGCCAGTTCGCTCGAAGACGTGTCGCCGTTCGAAGACGATTTGCCGGTAAACGACGAACTCTCTGCGTCGCTCGAACAGGATTTCCGGCTGGACGACGATGCGACGGACGAACAGAATACCGCCGCCGACATCTCCGCGCCGGCCGCTGACCCCGCCTTCGACGATGAATTCGACAACGCCGTCGCAAGGTCGCTCGAAGACGAACTGACGCTCGACGAGCACGTGCCGGTGGAGCAGGCCGCCGAAGCCGCAGACATCGCCGCGCCGGGCGCCGAACCCGCGTTCGACGATGAATTCGACAACGCCGTCGCAAGCTCGCTAGAAGACGAGCTGACGCTCGACGAGCATGAGCCGATCGAGGCCGCTGTTGAAGCTCCTGCTGCGCCCGTTCGGGCCGTTTCGGATGAGTCCGACGAGGACTTTGCCGACCACGACACCATGCCCGACGTCGACATGGATGACGTCGCCATGGATGACGTCGACATGGATTTCGAAATTCGCACGGCTGAGCCGGTCGAAGTCGACGAGCCAGAAATTGACGAGCCGGATTCTATCGACGCCAAGGACGACGAGCCTTCCACCGCGACCCCGGAACATGCGTTCGACGACGATCTTGAATTGAGCTTCGACGACACGCTTGCCGATGAAGCCGAGGCGCCGGCTACTCAGGCCCCCGGCGTTGCAGCCGAACCGACGGCGCCAGCCGCCATCGCTGAGGAGCGGAGCCTCGAAGACGAATTGAACGCGCTGTTGGGCACCATGAGCGCACGGGCTGCCCCGGTGGCAGCGCTCGCGGCCGCCATGGTTCAGCAACCTGTAGCCGCGGCTGGAGAAGCCGCCGACGAACCAGTGGATCCCACCGACGAACTGGCCGGGAGCCTTGACGAGCAAGACCTTTCGGAGCGGTCGAATGAAGACGCGGTCCAGGCCGCCGACGCCGATCTCGACACCGTTCTCCTCGACGGGCTCGAGGGCCATGATTTCGGCGCTGAAGAAGCTGCCGGACCGGCTGATATCGATTTCGACGACGATGCATTGCACGCCGCCTTCGCCAAGGACATCGGTCTAGATCATGGCTATGACGTTGCGGCCGCCGCTCCACAGCAGGATCCGAATGATTCGCTCAGCTGGATGACGGCACCCTCCGCCGCGCCTGCGCCGGCCCGTTCGTGGAGCCGCGTAACGCCGGTGGCACAGCCGCAACCCGCCTTTGCAGCCCAGCCGACGGCTTCAGCGACCACAGAAACAACGACACCGCCAACCGCTGCGGCACCCTCCTATCAGGATGAGCCGGCCTATCAGGACGAGCCGGCCGAAGACGATGCCGCCAATGCGGCACCTGCGCCAGCGCAAAGCGAACAAGCCTCTGCATATGACGAGATGCCCGATGTCGAGACGGTCGATGTGCCCGAGCGCGTCGTGGCGCTGGCGGACGACCTCGATATTCCGGAACTCGACTCTAATAAAGACGAACCGGCGGCGCCTGCCTATGACGATCTCGATACCGAGTTCGCCAACCTTCTCTCGGAAATGAATGCCGTGGACGTCGCTGCCGGGCCGGCGCGCAGCGCGGCCTATAACGACGAATCCTACAATACCGGATTCAAGCCGGGGGCCGGACCCCAGCCGGGGGCAGGGTTCCAGTCAGCGGCCGGGTTCCAGTCAGGCCATGAGCCCGACCGCGTTGAAACGCGGACCTATGCGGCGAGACCGGCAGCAGCGCCCGTCAGTGCGTCTTACGCTGATGCCGCCAGCGGCTTTGATCTGGGCGACTTGCCCAGCGGTCGGCCGGTTTCGCAAGCGCAAGCCAACGATTTTGCCCTGGACGAACTCGACTACGACCCCGAACTGGATGAGGCCATGTCGGTTCCAGGCCTGGCCGAGCAGAATGCCGCGAGGCCCCGGAGCCGCGGCCTGCTGGTCGCCGCAGTCGTCGGCGCCGTGGCGATCGCCGGCGGTCTCGGCGCCTTCGCGCTGTCTTTCGGCGGCAACGGCGGCACCGATGCGCCGGTCATAGTCAAGGCGGACAACGCACCGATCAAGGTCAGGCCGGAAAACCCGGGCGGCACCGTCGTGCCGAACCAGGACAACAAGGTTTACGACGCCGTGGCCAAGGGGGGCGCGAGGCCTGCCGAACCGGTCCAGGAAAAACTGGTCACCAACACCGAAGAGCCGGTGGACGTGGCGGCCAAGGAACCGCCGCAGAGCCGTGTGGTCGATCTTACGCCCGACGACATCGACACGGCTGAAGCCGCCGATGCGGCCGGCGGCACGCAAGCGGCCGGGAATGCCGATGCCGCCGCGCCAGCACCCAAGTCCGAGGATCGGATCGCCCAGGTTCTGCAAGAGTCCGAGCAGGGCATCGATCCGGATGTCGTCGCCGTTGCGCCACGCAAGGTGAGAACCATGGTCGTCAAATCAGATGGTTCACTGGTTGCGCGCGAGGATCCGGCGCCTGCTGCATCGCAGGTGGCTGCCGTCGAGCCTGTCGATCCGGCGCCGCAGCTTGTGGCCCCGGCGGGTCAGGCCGGCGACGCGGCGCAGACCGGTACCGTACCGTCTGTTGCCGACCAGGCAAGTGGCGACCTGTTGGGCGGCGACCCGGTGGGCGACCCAGTGGCCGGCGACCGGGCCGAAACCGCCGCGCCGGAAGCAGTCAATCTGGCCGCCGTGCCCACGGCTGAGGCTGAAGCCCAAACCAACCAGCCTGCCAACACGCCGGCCACGGTTCCGGTGGCGCCGCAGCGTCCGTCCGACCAGCCGGTCGACGTCGTCGGTGAGGTCAAGCCCGACCAGGTTGCGTCCATCAGTCCGGCGGCGGCCTCGACCGGCGGTGGCTCTTGGTCGATGCAGATCGCCTCGCAGCCGACCGTCGAAAGCGCCCAGTCGACCTATCAGGATCTGCAGCGTCGCTATGGCAGCGTGCTTTCCGGCCACACGGCCAACATCGTCAAGGCCGAGATCGCCGGCAAGGGGACGTTCTATCGCGTCCGCGTCCCGGCGAAGTCGCGCAACGATGCGATCAGCCTGTGCACCAACTACAAGGCCGCCGGCGGCAACTGTTTCGTGTCGCGCTAACCATTTTCAAATCTCCCGCCCTTGGGCCCAAAGAACCGGGGGGGGGGGCGGCGCGGGGGGGGGGGGGTTGGGGGGGCGGGGGGGGGGGGTTTTTTTTTTTTTTAGGGAGCGGAGGGGGTGGGGTGGGGTTGTATAGTGTTGATTTTAGTTGTATTTAACAGA
>NZ_JBVVPZ010000040.1:0-43818 GCF_055811415.1 Mesorhizobium sp. WSM4846 | reverse complement strand
CGCCCCGGGGCCAAATTTTTTGGGGCCCCCAAAAAAATTATAAAAACCCCCCCCCCCCCCCCCCCCCCCGGGGGGCGCCCCCCCCCCCCCCCCGGTTTTCTATGGTGGAAGGAGTTCCTTGTATGAAAGGGATTCCGGCTCGAGCGATGTGGCTCGATGCGATTCCCTTTGTCTGCGTGAAGCTCTAAACTCCCGCCCATGACCGAATCAAAATCCATGATCCTTGGCTGCGCCGGGAAATCGCTCACACGCGATGAAATCAGTTTCTATCGCAGCGAATGCCCGTGGGGATTCATCCTGTTTGCCCGCAACATCGGCGAGGCCGAGCAGATCCGAGATCTGGTCGCCGCGATGCGCGATTGTGTCGAGCGCCCGGACGCCCCGGTGTTCATCGACCAGGAAGGCGGCCGCGTGCAGCGCCTGCGGCCGCCGCTGGCACCGAATTATCCGGCCGGTGGCGCGCTCGGCGCCTTGTGGCGCAACGACCACGATGCCGGCAACCGCGCAGCATGGCTGATGGCGCGGCTGCATGCTTTCGACCTGCTGCGCTACGGCATCACGGCTGATTGCCTGCCGGTGCTCGACGTGCCGATCGAGGGCGCCAGCGACGTCATCGGCGCGCGCGCCTATGGCAAGGAGCCTCGTGCCGTCATCGAACTGGGCCGCGCCGCGGCGGAGGGCCTGATGTCGGGAGGCGTGCTGCCGGTGATGAAGCATATTCCCGGGCATGGACGGGCCTTTGCCGACACGCATTTCGAACTGCCGACCGTCGATGCCTCGATGAGCGACTTGCAGCGGCATGATTTCGCCCCGTTCAGGGAGCTCAATCATTTGCCGATGGCGATGACGGCGCATGTCGTCTACAGCGCGATCGATCCGAAGAACCCGGCCACCACCTCCGGCAAGGTCATCGACGAGATCATCCGCGGCGAAATCGGTTTCGACGGGCTGCTGATGAGCGACGACACCTCGATGAAGGCACTTTCTGGGGATTTCCCGACAAAGGCGGCGGCGATCCTTGCGGCGGGCTGCGATCTGGTCCTTCACTGCAACGGCGTTTTCGAGGAGATGGTCGGCATTGCGTCGCGCACAACGGGACTCGAAGGCACGTCGCTGCAACGTGCGCAACGGGCGCTGACCTATATCAAGAACCGCGATCGGGCTGATGAAGCCGAGATACGCGCCGAATTCGCCACCTATTTCGATGCGGTGGCCTAGACCATGATCCCGAAAAGTGGGAGCCGGTTTTTCGGAACAGATCACGGTCAAACAAGAAGATAGAAGCAAAGGACGCGACAGGAAGTGGCGGAAACGTTGGACAGCAAGGCCGGCAAGGCCGCACCGATGGACCGTCTTTGGGCCGAGAACGACGATTCGCGGCTGACCGGCGATCCCGCGCTGGTCGTCGATGTCGACGGTTTCGAGGGCCCGCTCGATCTTCTGCTGCATCTTGCCCGCAACCAGAAGGTCGATTTGTCGCGCATCTCGATCCTGGCGCTTGCCGAGCAATATCTGGCCTTCGTCGAAAAGGTGAGGGCGCTCAGGCTGGAGCTTGCCGCCGACTATCTGGTGATGGCGGCGTGGCTGGCGTTTCTCAAGTCGAAGCTTTTGATCCCCAAGCAACCCGGCGACGACGGTGAAAGCGGCGAGGAACTGGCGGCGGTGCTGCAATTCCGGTTGAAGCGACTGGAAGCGATGCGCGACGCGGCGGCACGCCTGGTCAACCGCAATCGGCTCGGGCGCGACGTGTTCGCCCGCGGCATGCCGGAAATGGTCATCATCGAGAAACGCAACGCCTATTCGGCCTCGCTCTACGATCTGCTGACCGCCTATGCGGCGCAACGCCAGAAGCAGGCGATCACCAATGTGACGATCGCCAGGCGCGGAGTGTGGTCGCTCAAGGATGCGCGCGACATCCTGAACAGGCTGATCGGCACGCTTGCCGACTGGACGGCGCTGGACAGTTTCCTGGTCGAATATCTGACCGACCCGGACGAGCGGCGTACCGCGGTTGCCAGTTCGTTTGCGGCGACGCTGGAACTGGTGCGCGAAGGCAAAATGGAAATGCGGCAGGACGAGGTGTTCGCGCCGCTCTATCTGCGCGGCCGCGCGCAAGGCATCAGGGCAGTTGAGGTGGCATCATGAGCGAGCGCACCAACGCTTCGGTCATTCCGTTCAAGGTCGACGACGAGACCGAAGACGGCGTGCTCGCCGAGGTGCCGGCAGAAAGTCAGGCCCAGAACTTGTCCCAGAATCCTGGCGAGCGGCTGCATATGGCGGAGGCCGTGCGCATGGCCGAGGCGATCGTTTTCGCCAGCGCCGAACCGGTCAGCGAAAAGCAGCTTACCGGGCGCCTGCCCGACGGCATCAATATTGCCGCGGCGATGGCTGAACTGCAGCAGATTTATGCGCGGCGCGGCGTCAATCTGGTGCGCGTTGGCGATGCCTGGGCGTTCCGCACCGCCGGCGATCTCGCTTTCCTGATGAGCCGCGACACGGTGCAGCAGAAGAAGCTTTCCCGTGCGGCGCTCGAAGTGCTGGCGATCATCGCCTACCACCAGCCGGTGACGCGCGCCGAGATCGAGGATATCAGAGGCGTCGAGACCTCGAAGGGCACGCTGGACACGCTGATGGAGACCGAATGGGTGAAGATGCGCGGCCGGCGCCGCACGCCCGGCCGTCCCGTCACCTACGGCACCACCGACATCTTCCTCGACCATTTCGCGTTGGAGGAGATCCGCGATCTTCCCGGCATGGAGGAATTGAAGGGTGCCGGGCTGCTTTCGGGCCGCATGCCGTCGAATTTTTCCATTCCGATGCCTCCGGCCGACCCGGATGTGCTGACCGATGACGAGGATCCGCTGACCGACATCGACCTTGAGGAACTCGGCCTGTTGACGCCGCGCGTCGAGGAAGATTGACCGCAAGCGACGTGCCGAAAGCGATGGTATTTGACGGCTGCGCCGATAGGTAGC
The DNA here is from genome assembly GCF_055811415.1 of Mesorhizobium sp. WSM4846. NCBI lineage: Bacteria > Pseudomonadati > Pseudomonadota > Alphaproteobacteria > Hyphomicrobiales > Phyllobacteriaceae > Mesorhizobium > Mesorhizobium sp. WSM4846. Next base: position 40,843 of record NZ_JBVVPZ010000040.1, on the reverse strand, counting down.
GGGCTGAGGCGCCAAAACTGCGTGACTTCGGTCACTCATTTATAAACTCTGTCGCGGTTGTGTTTGAATCCCGGCGCGAAAGCGCATAGATCATCGTCAGAGAAAACTTTCGAGAGAGATTGTTATGGGTTCATTTTCGATTTGGCATTGGCTGATCGTGCTGGTGATCGTGCTGCTGGTGTTCGGTCGCGGCAAGATTCCCGAGCTGATGGGTGACATGGCCAAGGGTATCAAGAGCTTCAAGAAGGGCATCGCCGACGACGAGGTTGCCGAGGACAAGCGCACCGTCGAGCACCGTGCCGACGAAACCGTTTCGGCAGCGAAGGAAAAGGCCAGCAAGAGCTGAGCCCAAAACTTTAGTCGGAACGTATCGCCATGTTCGACATCGGCTGGACCGAGATGCTGGTGATCGCGATCGTCATGATCGTGGTCGTCGGGCCCAAGGATTTGCCCAAGATGCTGCGCACTTTTGGCCGCACGACGGCGAAGATGCGCGGCATGGCAGCCGACTTCCAGAAACAGTTCAACGATGCGCTGAAGGAGGCCGAGCTTGACGACGTCAAGAAGTCGGTCGATTCACTCAGAAGCCTCAACCCGGCCGCCGAGATCAGGAAACAACTCAACCCGTTCGAGCAGGCGGCGGCCGACGTCCGTTCAGGCGTCGACGCGGTGATGAAGCCGAAGCCGGCCGCAGACCCGGTCGCGCCGGCTGCTTCGACGCCGCAGGATACCGCGCTGAACAATGGCGCGACGGTGCTGCCGGGCGTCGATGCCCCGGAAGCGGCGCCGGCGGCGCCGACCTTTCCGGCGATGACCGATGGTTCGGTGACCCCGCCTGTCACGACGGCGGCGCCGGCCGCATCGCAAAAGGCCTCGGCGGCGAAGACGAAGGCCGCGCCAGCGAAAGCGATGCCGGCCTCCAAGGCCGCAGCGAAGCCAGCGGCAAAACCTGCTGTGACAAAGACCGCGGCTAAAAAGGCCGAGCCGAAGCCCGCTCCAGGAACGGTGAAGAAGCCGGCCGCAGCCGCCAAAAAGACGGCGGGAGCCGCCAAGTGAGCATTTCGGAAAAGGACGAGATCGACAAGTCAGCGGCTCCGCTGATGGAGCATCTGATCGAGTTGCGCCGGCGGCTGATGTGGTCGATTGGCGGGTTCTTCGTCGCCTTCCTGTTCTGCTTCTTCTTCGCCAAGCAGTTGTTCAACCTGCTGGTCATCCCGTTCAAATGGGCGACGCAATGGGCAGGGCTCGACCCGCACAAGGTCGAGCTGATCTACACGGCGCCGCAGGAATTCTTCTTCACCCAGGTCAAGCTGGCGATGTTCGGCGGCATGGTGATCGCCTTTCCGCTGATCGCCACCCAGATCTACAAATTCATCGCGCCCGGCCTCTACAAGAATGAACGCAACGCCTTCCTGCCGTTCCTGATCGCTTCGCCGATCCTGTTCCTGATGGGCGCGTCGCTGGTCTATTTCTTCTTCACGCCGATGGTGATGTGGTTCTTCCTCGCCATGCAGCAGGCGGGCACCGACGACCAGGTGCAAATTTCGCTGCTGCCGAAAGTGTCGGAATATCTCAGCCTGATCATGACGCTGATCTTCTCCTTCGGGCTGGTGTTCCAGTTGCCGGTGGTGACCAGCCTGATGACGCGGGTGGGCATGCTGTCGTCCGAGGCGCTGGTCGAAAAGCGCAAATGGGCAATCGTCATCGCCTTCGTCGTCGCGGCTATTCTGACGCCGCCCGACCCGATAAGCCAGATCGGCCTGGCCGTTCCTACGATCCTTCTCTACGAGGTCTCGATCTGGTCGGCCCGGCTGATCGAGCGCAGCAAGGAACGGGAACGTCTGGCGCGCGAGAAGCGGGAGGCTGCGGAAGCGGCGGCCGAAAAGCCGGCGGACGCGTCGTCGACCTAGCGGCATCGCCGTTATCTTCAGGTTTGCGGGACAGCGCGGGGCGCGAGGGAACTCGATCTTCACATCTTGCATCGGTCAAGGATGCGGTTTACGCCCCCTCTAGCCTACTTGAGGACGAACAGACCATGCTTGACATCAAATGGATTCGCGACCATCCGAAGGCCCTTGTCGAGGCGCTCCAGAAGCGCTCGTGGCCGGCTGCGGAGGCGCAGTCCACGGTCGATGATCTGATCGCCAGGGACGAGGCGCGGCGCGAACATCTGACCGAGCTGCAGACCAGGCAGGAGCGCCGCAACGCCGCCTCGAGAGAAATCGGCAACGCCATGCGCTCGGGCGACGCCGCCCTTGCCGAAAGACTGAAGGCCGAGGTCGGCGAGATCAAGGCCTTCATCCAGAACGGCGAGGCGCGCGAACGCGAGCTCGACAAGGCGCTGAACGACGCATTGGCGGTGCTGCCCAACGTGCCGCTCGACGACGTGCCGGTCGGCAAGGACGAGCACGACAACGTCGTCAAGCGCACCGTCGGCAAGGTGCCGAGCCGCCCGAACTGGGTGAAGGAGCATTTCGAGATCGGCGAAGCGCTCGGCATGATGGATTTTGAGCGGGCGGCGAAACTGTCCGGTTCGCGGTTCACGGTGCTCAAGGGCGGACTGGCACGGATGGAGCGCGCGCTCGGCCAGTTCATGCTGGACCTGCATACGACCGATCATGGCTACGAGGAGATCCAGCCGCCACTGATGGTGCGCGACGAAGCTCTTTTCGGCACCGGGCAACTGCCGAAGTTCGAGGAGGATCTGTTCTTCGCCCCGCATGGGGACGGCAGGCTTGGCCTCATTCCCACCGCCGAAGTGCCGCTGACAAATCTCGTGCGCGAAGACATCACGCCGCATGAAAAACTGCCGCTGCGCTATACGGCGCTGACGCCGTGCTTCCGTTCGGAAGCGGGCTCGGCCGGGCGCGATACGCGCGGCATGCTGCGCCAGCACCAGTTCTACAAGGTCGAACTGGTGTCGATCACTGACCAGGACACCTCGCTTGCCGAGCACGATCGGATGACCGAATGCGCTGAGGAAGTGCTGAAGCGGCTCGGCCTGCCATTCCGCACCGTGACGCTGTGCACCGGCGACATGGGCTTTGGCGCGCGCAAGACCTATGACATCGAGGTCTGGCTGCCGGGCCAGAACGCCTATCGCGAGATTTCGTCCTGCTCGGTCTGTGGCGATTTCCAGGCGCGGCGCATGGATGCCCGCTACAAGGATAACGACGGCAAGGGCAACCGCTTCGTCCACACGCTGAACGGTTCCGGCACCGCCGTCGGCCGCGCTCTTATTGCCGTCATCGAAAACTACCAGCATGAGGATGGCAGCGTAACCATTCCTGAAGCGCTTCGGCCTTACATGGGCGGTCTGGAAAAGATCGAATCGAGATAATGCGCATCCTCCTGACCAATGATGACGGCATCCATGCCGAGGGCCTTGCATCGCTCGAACGCATCGCCCGCACGCTGTCGGACGATGTCTGGGTGGTGGCGCCGGAGCAGGATCAGTCCGGCTATGCGCATTCGCTGTCGATCTCGGAGCCGCTGCGCCTGAGAAAGATCGGCGAAAAGCACTTTGCCGTGCGCGGCACGCCGACCGACTGCGTCATCATGGGCGTAAAAAAAATCCTGCCCGCAGCACCAGACCTGATCCTGTCCGGGGTCAATTCCGGCGCCAACATCGCCGACGACGTCACCTATTCGGGCACCGTTGCCGGCGCCATGGAAGGCGCGCTGCTCGGTGTGCGCTCGATCGCGCTCAGCCAGGCTTATTCCTATGTCGGCGAGGATCGCCTCGTCCCTTACGAGACCACCGAGGCGCTGGCGCCGGCGCTGCTCAAAAAACTGGTCGCCCTGCCGTTGCCGGATGGCGTGCTGCTCAACGTCAATTTTCCGAATTGCCTTCCCGAAGAGATCGCCGGCACGGTGGTCACCTCGCAAGGCAAGCTCGTCCACAGCCTGTGGGTCGATGAGCGCCGCGACGGCCGCGGGCTTCCCTATTATTGGCTGCGCTTCGGCCGCGAGCCGGTCGAGGGCAAGCAAGGCACTGATCTCTATGCCATGCGCAACCGGCTGGTGTCGGTGACGCCGCTGCAGCTCGATCTCACAGCGCATGAAATCCGCGATCAACTGACCAAGGCGCTCGCATGAACCTGAACCATGGTCCGACGGTCGATGACCGCGAAGGTTTCGCCGCTTTCCTGCTCCGCCTGCGTGGCAAGGGCGTGGTGCCGAAGGCGCTGATCGCCGCCTTCGAGGCGACGCCGCGGCGCGGCTTCCTTTCCGCACCGTTCCATCCGATCGCCTGGTCGGACCGCATGCTGCCGATCGAATGCGGCGAGGCGATCGAGGGCGCCGATCTGCAGGCTGCGGTGATCGCAGCACTTGCCATCGAGCCGGGCAACCGGGTGCTCGAGATCGGCACCGGGTCGGGCTACACGGCCGCGGTGATGTCGCGGCTCGCCGCGCGCGTCGTCACCATCGATCGCTACAAGACGCTGGTCGAGCAGGCCAAACAGCGCTTCGAGGCGCTCGGCATCGGCAATGTCATCGTGCGCCAGGCGGACGGCTCCAACGGACTGGCCAATGAAGCGCCGTTCGACCGTATCGTCGCATGGGCGGCCTTCGACAGCCTGCCGCGCTTCCTGCTCGATCAATTGTCGAGCGGCGGCATCGTCATCGCCCCGATCGGACCCGAGGAGGGCGAGCAGGTGCTGGCCAAGCTGACCAAGGTCGGCAGCCGCTTCGAACGCGAGGACATCGGTCTCGTACGCCTGCAGCCGATCCTGCGCAGCGTAGCCGCCATCATCTGATTATCCGACGCATCGCGCTTGGGGAAAGGCCTTCGGCCAATTCTTCGACTCCGGCGCGGCCTGACCTGAATCTCGACATACCCCAACAGGCAGCTTTAAATATTTTAAGAAAATTTGCGCCTGATTCTAGAGGTTTAACCGGCCGGTAACATTAACGCGCTTTAATCACGGTCAGTCTGTACCGGGTATCTGCGGGTAAATGCGATGCAATTCAGTATTTTGAAGGCAAACGGACGCAACCTGGCGCGGGGTATCGCCGTCCTGATGGTTGCGGGCACCGCGGCGGGATGCAGTTCCCAAGTCTCGCGGTTCAACAGCGTCGACGATGTCTTCACGTCGTCGACAAACAACCAGCGCGCCATCATCGACAAGCAGGACTCCGCCCAGCCCTATCCCGGCGATGCCGCCGCGGTTTCGGCCGCGCCGCTCGACGGCAGCCACACCCAGTCGGTAAGCCGTTCAAGCCTCGAACCGGTCACGACGCAGCAATTGCCGCCAGTCGAGCAGTCGCAGCCGGCTACCGCGTCGGCGCCCGCCGCCAGTCCGGCTCGCACCGCTTCGGCGCCAGCCGCTCCCAGGGTCGACCGGACTGCGACCGGAACCGTGGCAAAGCCGTTCAAAGCGTCACAGCCCGATGCTCCGCGCATGGCGACGGCGGGCGGCGAACCGCGTGCAGCCGAGATCATCGTCAAGGACGGCGAGACCATTTCCGGTCTGTCGCGGCGCTACGGCGTGCCCGCCGACGCCCTGATGAAGGTCAATGGGCTAAGCGCGACCAACGGGCTGAAGACCGGCCAGAAGATCGTCATCCCGGCCTATGCCTATTCGGGCAAGAAACCGGCGCCGAAGCTTGCCGACACCAAGCCTGCGAACGACACCAAGCACGATGTGCCGGCCAAGGCGCCGGAGATGGTCGCCGTGCTGCCGCAGCAGCCCAAGCTCAAGGAGGGCAAGTCCACCGCGCAGGTGGATGCATCGGCCGCAGCAAGCCAGCCGAAGGACGCCGCACCCAAGGCGGCTGGTGCCGGTGGCTCCTACACCGTCCAGCAGGGCGATACGCTGTCGGCCATCGCCAGGAAGACCGGCGTCGGCGTGGTTGCGTTGAAGCAGGCGAACGGCATGCAGGACGGTCTGCTCAAGATCGGCCAGACATTGAAGGTGCCGGCCGGCGGAACCGCGACAGTTGCCAACGCCAAGCCGGCAAAGGTCGATCCGGTAACGACTGCCACCACCCCGCCTGCGGCGAAGACGACGCCGTCGGAAACGCTCGCCGCCTACACGCCGCCGAAGAAGGAAAAGGTCATCCAGCAGGCCGAGGACGACGACGCGGTCGCGCCGAATGCCACCGGTATCGGCAAGATGCGCTGGCCGGTGCGCGGCCGCGTGATCTCCAGTTTCGGCGGCGGCAAGGACGGTGTCGACATCGCCGTGCCGGAAGGAACGCCAGTCAAGGCGGCCGAGAACGGCGTCGTCATCTATGCCGGCGATGGCCTCAAGGAATTCGGCAATACGGTGCTGGTGCGCCACGAGAACGGTTTGGTCACAGTCTATGGTCACGCCCGTTCGATAGAGGTCCAGCGCGGCCAGAAGGTCAAGCGCGGCCAGGAAATCGCGCAGTCCGGCATGAGCGGCACCACCGACTCGCCGAAACTGCATTTCGAAGTGCGCAAGAATTCGGCGCCGGTCGATCCTTCGACCTATCTTGAATAAAGAAAGTCGATCCTTCGACCTATCTTGAATAGAACAAGAAAAGCGATTGCGGGCCCCCTGACCTCCAGTCCGGCCCGCCGGCTCAGCCCGCTCCGCAAGGGGCGGGCTTTTTCAGGGGCTTTTCCGGACCATGATCTTGTCCGAAAACCGGGCTCCACGTTTCGGGATCATGGTCTAATCCTGGAGCGACTTGCCGAGCCGGCCTGCCAGATCCTGGGTGTACTGCCAAGCGACGCGGCCCGAACGGCTGCCGCGCGTCGTCGCCCATTCCAGCGCCTCGGCGCGCAGCGTCTCGGGATCGATGGCAAGTCCGTGATGGCGGACATATCCGTCGATCATGTCGAGATACTCGTCCTGCGAGCATTTGTGAAAGCCGAGCCAGAGGCCGAAACGGTCGGAGAGCGAGACTTTTTCCTCGACCGCTTCCGACGGGTTGATGGCGGTCGAGCGCTCATTGTCGATCATGTCGCGCGGCAAAAGGTGGCGCCGGTTCGACGTGGCGTAGAAGATCACATTGGCCGGGCGACCCTCGACTCCGCCTTCGAGCGCCGCCTTCAGCGACTTGTAGGACGTGTCGTCGTGGTCGAATGAGAGGTCGTCGCAAAACAGGATAAAACGGTAAGGCGCTGCCTTCAGCAGCGCCATCAGCTTCGGCAGCGTGTCGATGTCCTCGCGGTGGATCTCGATGAGCTTGAGTGGCAGGTCCAGCTTTGCCGATGCGTTGACCGCCGCATGCACGGCCTTGACCAGCGAGGATTTTCCCATGCCGCGTGCGCCCCACAACAGCACGTTGTTGGCTGCGTAACCGGAGGCGAAACGCTCGGTGTTGTCGACCAGTATGTCGCGGACGCGGTCGACGCCGCGGATCAAACCGATGTCGACGCGGTTGACCTTGCGCACCGGCTCCAGATAGCCGGGATCAGCCTGCCAGACAAAGCAGTCGGCGCCGCCGAGATCGGTTTCCGGCACCGGAGGCGGGGCGAGGCGGGCGACCGCCTCGATCAGGCGGTCGAGCTTCCTGTTCAGGGCTTCGATGGTGCTGTCGGTCATTCTTGTCTTTTGTTTTTGCATTCACGAAGCAACGGAACCTATTGATTCCGGCGGTTTCGGAACCGGCTCCAACCTTTTGTTAGGGCACGATCTTTTTCGAGAACCGCGCTCCATCATTCGGGACCATGCTCTAACACGGCTCCACCAGCCGGAAAAGCAGCTGAAATGCTCGGCCGCAGTTGCATTGGCAACTTTACCGACTATATTCCGGCCAAATTTCACGGGGCCGCCAAATTACCCGTTTGGCGGCTGTTTTTCAAAATTCAGGAGTACTTCGATGTTCGTGACACCGGCATATGCCCAAGGCGTCGGCACCTCCCCGGATATGTTCATCAGCATTTTGCCGTTTGTCCTGATTTTCGTGATCATGTATTTTCTGATCATCCGGCCGCAGCGCACGCAGTTGAAGAAGCGCGGCGAGATGCTGGCGGCGGTCCGCCGCGGCGACACGGTCGTCACTGGCGGCGGTTTCGTCGGCAAGGTGACCAAGGTCATCGACGACAACGAGCTCGAGATCGATCTCGGCGGTGGCACCAAGGTAACGGCGCTGCGCTCGACGATCGCCGATGTGCGCGTCAAGGGCGAGCCAGTGGCGAACCAGAACGCCAAGAAATAGACGGATTGTCGGCGAACGATCTGCGGATACACCCAGACCGACAAACGCCATTTGCTGTATTTTTGCGCTTCAGGACGACTCTGATATGGCCGGCCAACGTATCACGGGGCGCCAACGATCTCGTGATGCCATTGCGCGCTGGTCCCATGCCGGCAAGATTGACAATAGTTGAAGAAAGCCCGATGGCAGCATCAAAGTGAACTGCCTTGTGCTCGACATCAACCTTTGTGCGGACCACGGCGAGCCAGTGGCGAACCAGAGCGCCTAGAAATAACCCGATTCCAGGCGGAACGATCCGCCCGAATGCCGTGACGGACGACGCCATATGCTCTATTTCTCGCGCTTCAAGATGATCCTGATCTGGCTGGCCGTGGCCGCGACAGTGATCCTGGCTGCGCCCAATCTTTTTTCGGCAAGCACGCTCGCCAAGCTTCCCGACTGGGTTCCGAAGCGCCAGATGACGCTCGGCCTCGATCTGCAGGGCGGCTCGCATATCCTGCTCAGGATGGATCCGAACGATCTGATCAAGGATCGGCTGGAGACGACGCGCGACGAAATCAGGACGCGGCTGCGCGATGCCAAGATCGGCTATACCGGCCTTGCCGGTTCAGGCCGGGCCGTGCAGGTCCGCATCACCGATCCCGGTCAGGTCGAAGCCGCCAAGACGGCGCTGAAAACATTGACCGACCCGGTGGCCGCTGGCCTGTTCAGCGGCGGCTCCGTCCAGGAAATGTCGCTGGATGATTCCGAGCCCGGTCTGCTCAAATTTGCCTTCACCGATGCCGGCATCAAATATCGCACATCGACGGCGCTGGCGCAGTCGCTCGAAGTCGTCGAGCGCCGCGTCAACGAACTCGGCACCACCGAGCCGATCGTGCAACGCCAAGGCGACGACCGTATTCTGGTCCAGGTGCCGGGCCTGCAGGATCCACAACGGCTGAAGGACATTCTAGGCCAGACCGCCAAGCTGACCTTCCAGATGGTCGACCAGTCCATGCCGGTGCAGGACGCGCTCAACGGTCGTCCGCCGGCCGGATCGTCGGTGTTGTATTCGCAGGATGATCCGCCGGTTCCCTATCTGATCGAGAATCGCGTCATCGTTTCTGGCGAAAATCTCGTCGATGCGCAGGCGACGTACAATTCCCAGACCAATGAGCCGGTGGTTTCGTTCACCTTCGATTCCAAGGGGGCGGCGCGTTTCGGCCAGGCCACCTCGCAGAATGTCGGCAAGTTGTTTGCCATCATCCTCGACAATCAGGTGATTTCGGCGCCGCAGATCCGCGAACCGATCCTTGGCGGCAGCGGCCAGATCTCAGGCAATTTCACCGCCGAGAGTGCCAACGACCTCGCCGTGCTGTTGCGTGCCGGCGCGCTGCCGGCGACGCTGACGGTGATCGAAGAGCGCACGGTAGGCCCTGGGCTCGGCGAGGATTCCATTCACGCCGGCAAGGTCGCCGGCGTGATCGGCTCCATACTCGTCGTCGTGTTCATGTTCGTGGCCTATGGCTTTCTCGGCTTCATCGCCAACATCGCGCTGACGGTGCATGTGGCGATGATCATCGCGTTGTTGTCGTTGCTTGGCGCGACACTGACATTGCCCGGCATCGCCGGCATCGTGCTGACCATCGGCATGGCGGTCGATTCAAACGTTCTCATCTACGAGCGCATCCGCGAGGAGAGACGAAACGGTCGCTCGGTGATCCAGGCGATCGACACGGGCTTTTCCAAAGCGCTGGCGACCATCGTCGATTCGAACGTCACCTCGCTGATCGCGACCGTGGTGCTGTTCTGGCTCGGGACCGGCCCGGTGAAGGGTTTTGCCGTAACCTTCGCCATCGGGATTCTGACCACCGTCTTCACCGCCTTCACTTTCACCCGCCTGCTGGTGTCGATCTGGCTTCGCCGCGCCCGCCCGAAGGAATTGCCGCGCGCGCCGGTGACCTTCGTCCCGGCGGGCACGCGAATTCCGTTCATGGGCATCCGCCGCTGGACATTCGCGCTGTCCAGCATGCTGTCGATCCTGGCGGTCGTGCTGTTCATGACCGTCGACATCAATTACGGCATCGACTTCAAGGGCGGTTCGCTGATCGAGGTCCAGGCCAAGGATGGCACCGCCGATATTGCCGACATCCGCGGCAGGCTTTCTGAACTCAATATCGGCGAAGTGCAGGTGCAGCAGTTCGGCGACCCGAATGACGTCTTGATTCGCGTCGGCACGCAGGAGGGTGGCGAGAACGCCGAACAGACCGTCATCGACAAGGTGCGTGGCGAGTTGCAGGACCATTACGATTTCCGCCGCGTCGAGGTGGTGGGACCGACGGTCTCCGGCGAGCTCGCCAAGCAAGGCACCATCGCCATGCTGATCGCGCTGCTCGGAATCCTGGTCTATGTCTGGTTCCGCTTCGAATGGCAGTTCGCGGTCGGCGCCATTATCGCCACAGTCCACGATGTGGTCATGACGATCGGCTTCTTCGTCATCACCGGTCTCGAATTCAACCAATCGTCGCTTGCAGCGATACTCACCATCATCGGCTATTCGCTCAATGACACGATCGTCGTCTATGACCGTGTTCGCGAAGACTTGCGAAAATACAAGCGGATGCCGCTGCCGCATTTGTTGAACAACGCCATCAACGAGACGCTGTCGCGAACGACGCTCACCTCGGTGACGACGATGCTCGCGCTGCTGGCGCTGGTGCTGTTCGGCGGCGAGGTGATCCGCTCGTTCACGCTGGCGATGCTGTTCGGCGTCGTCTTCGGAACCTATTCGTCGATCTTCATCGCCGCGCCATTGCTCATCCTGTTCAAGCTGCGGCCGGAGACCGCGACGGCCGAGGTGGAGAAGCCGGTGAGCGGCGGCAAAGCCATAGCAACCTGACGGGCGGCCAACGGGATGACCAAAGGCATTGTCATCCGTGAAGCGCATTTCCCCGGCCGTGCGCCGATCGAGGCCTATGGCAATGGCGGGTTTCGTTTCGCCGACATGTCGCATCGCGGCTCGCTCCTGTGCCTGCCGTCGGGCATCTATGGCTGGGAGCCGGCTGATCCCTTGGCACTGACGGCGGCGGATTTCGCCAAGCTGCTCAACGAGGCTGACCAGGTCGAGATCCTGCTGGTCGGCGCCGGCAAGGATCTCAGGCCGTTGCCGGCGGCGCTGGGTGCTGTGCTGAAGGCGGCGGGCATTGCAGCCGATCCGATGTCGACTGGTGCTGCCGTGCGGACCTACAATGTTCTCCTGGCGGAAAACCGTGCCGTGGCCGCCGCGCTGATTGCCGTCGAGTGACGTGAGCGAAAACGCCAAAATCGTCATGGAAACGGTGCGCGCCGCCGACCATGATCGCTATGTTTGCGCGCTCTATGCGCCCGAGGACAAGCGGGACGCGCTGTTTTCGCTCTATGCCTTCAATGCCGAGATATCTGGCATTCGCGACCGTATCCGCGAGGCACTGCCCGGCGAGGTGCGACTGCAATGGTGGCGCGATGTCATCGCCGCCGAGGACGCCGGGGTAGGCACAGGCCATCCCGTCGCCGACGCGTTGAAGGCGACGATTTCCGCCCATCACCTGCCGAAGCCCGCCTTCGAGAACATGCTCGAAGCCCGTATTTTCGATCTCTATGACGACCCCATGCCGTCGCGGACCGATCTGGAAGGCTATTGCGGCGAGACAGCAGCGGCGCTCATCCAGCTTGCAGCCATGGTGCTCGATCCAGTCGCAGCACCGCAGTTTGCCGAACTTGCGGGCAGGGCAGGTTGCGCACAAGCGATGACCGGCCTTTTGCTGCTGCTGCCATTGCATCGCAAGCGTGGGCAGTGCTTTGTCCCGGCCGACATTCTGGCCGCGGCAGGATCGTCGTCCGAAGAGTTCGTTGCGGGCGATGACGGGCCTGGAGCACAACGCGCCGTCGCCGCAATGATCGCGCTGGCGCAAGAACATCTTGCAGCTTTCGAAAGCGGGGCATCGTCGTTGCCGGATTCGCTCAGACCAGCATTTTTGCCGCTGGCCTTGTCGCGCGCCTATCTCGACAAGATGGAAAGTTCTCGTCAGTCACCTCTCAACGAGGTGGCGCGGCTCTCGGCCTGGCGCCGGCATTTTCTGTTGTTGCGCCGCGCGACGCGGGGCTGGCCGGACGCCTGAGGGCTGCCAAGCATGAAGGAATCCGGAAAGCCGGAACTATCACGGCAGCCGTAGACGTCTGTCACGATGCCTCGCTCGATCCGCCATCGCGCATCAGCGCCTCATAGTCGCGACCGCCATAGAAGCTGTTGACGATGCGGACGGCATCGTCATCGACAACGTAAGCGATGATGGCAGAGTGCTCGAACGGCACTGTTCGCGATCCCGGCGCAATGTCATCGCGCGACCGGCCGCCGCGAGGCGCGTTGCCGATGCTTTGGCAGCGGGAATTTCAGCGCAACTTCCGGACTTCCGCCAGCCTCTATGATGTTCCTGAAAATGTCGGCCAGATCATTCCTGGCGGTTTCTCGAGCTCGACTTCAAGCCGCTGAATCATCAGAACGGCTCGAAAGTCGGGCGACGAATCCCCGATGGTGAGCGCGAACCTCTTCTCCTGAATAGCCCGGCCTTCTATCCTCGATCGATGCCTTCACGCGCGCCCTGATCGAGGCCATGCGCTCGGCATGCTCTTCCTCCTCGCGCTGGAAGGCGCGAAGGGCTGCACGGATGACCTCGCTCGCCGATCCAAAGGTGCCATCCGCGACTTTTTCGCGGATCATGCGCGCCATGGCGGGCGTGACAGTGACGGACAGTTTCTCGGCGGGTTCCATGGAATTGCTCCCTATAAGTGGGATATTATCCTACTCTCCTGTCGACCGATCGACAAGAACAGACAGGCGGGCTACTCCGCCGCTTCCGCCTGGGAAGGCAGCCCCAGCCATTCGCGGCAGGCGGCCAGCGCGCGCGATGTCACCGCACGCCGCTTGGCGACGGTCTTGTCCTTGCCGCGCAGGCGTTTTCCCTCGGCTTTCGGCGCTTCCACCGGAGGGAACAAGCCGAAATTGATGTTCATCGGCTGGAATGAGCGCTTTCCCGGCTCGTCGTCGGAAACGACGTGACCGCCGGTAATATGGTTGAGCAGCGCGCCAAAGGCTGTGATCATCGGCGGCAGCGCCGGCGCGTGGCCCAACCGCTCGGCGGCGGCAAAGCGCCCGGCGAGCAGGCCGATGGCGGCACTTTCGACATAACCCTCGCAGCCGGTGATCTGGCCGGCGAAGCGCAGGCCGGGCCGTGATTTCAACTGCAGCGATTGGTCAAGCAACGTCGGCGAATTGATATAGGTGTTGCGGTGCAGGCCGCCGAGGCGGGCAAACTCGGCGTTTTCGAGGCCCGGGATGGTGCGGAACACGCGAACCTGCTCGGCGTGCTTCAGCTTGGTCTGGAAACCGACCATGTTGTAGAGCGTGCCCAACGCATTGTCCTGGCGAAGCTGCACGACGGCATAGGCCTTTACCGACGGATTGTGCGCATTGGTCAGCCCCATCGGCTTCATCGGCCCATGGCGCAGCGTCTCGACGCCGCGCTCGGCCATGATCTCGATCGGCAGGCAGCCGTCGAAATAGGGCGTGCCTTCCCATTGCTTGAATTCGGTCTTTTGGCCGTCGACAAGCGCCTGCACGAAGGCAAGATATTGCTCCTTGTCCATCGGACAGTTGATGTAATCCTTGCCGGTGCCGCCAGGTCCGACCTTGTCGTAGCGCGACTGGAACCAGCAGATGTCCATGTCGATCGTGTCGAAATGGACGATCGGCGCGATGGCGTCGAAGAAGGCGAGCGCATCGGCGCCTGTCACTTCCGCGATCGATTGGGCGAGCCCAGGTGCGGTCAGCGGGCCGGTGGCGATGATCGCCTGGTCCCAATCCGCCGGCGGCAGGCCTGGCACTTCCTCGCGCTGGATGGTGATGAGCGGGTGCGCTTCGAGCTTTCTTGTCACCGCTCCGGAAAACGCGTCGCGGTCGACAGCCAGCGCTCCGCCGGCCGGCACCTGGTGCGCGTCGCCGGCGCTCATGATCAGCGAACCGGCCAGCCGCATTTCGGCGTGCAGCAGGCCGACGGCGTTGGTCTGCGCATCGTCGGAGCGGAAGGAATTGGAACAGACGAGTTCGGCCAATCCATCCGTCTTGTGCGCATCGGTGCCGCGGATGGGACGCATTTCATGCAGCACGACGGGAACGCCGGCTTCGGCCGCCTGCCAGGCGGCTTCAGAACCGGCCAGGCCACCGCCGATGACGTGAATGGGATTCTTGTTCATGAGCGCCGAAATAATCCTTTGTAGCTGCGATTGCAATTACACGAGCCGGCCGCGTTGTTGCCGCCAAGTGCTGCAATCGTCTACTGTCGGAGAATGGACGGGATGCTTGGGATCTTTGCCAGAGCGACATTTCTGACAGTCGTGATCGCCGTGGGCGGATCAGCGGCCGCCGGCGAACTGGCTGCGACGGCTTCCAAGCGGATCCCCATCTGCCACGGCTACAGCTGCAACTATCGCACGATGCTGGCGCTTGGCCCCGGTGACGGCGCGCGTTTCCGCTCTATCCTGCGTGCCGGCGCCGGTTCGCCCCAAGCCGAGCGTGCGGCTATTTCGAAGGCTGTTCGCTATTTCGAGCAGCGCATTTTCCGGGCCACCGGCATTCGCGATCTGCCGCAGTCGGAATTCGGCGCATCGCGCATCAGGGGCCAGATGGATTGTGTCGACGAATCGACCAATACCCATGCGCTGCTGGTCTATCTTGCCGAGCGAAAATTGCTCAGGTTCCACAAGGTCGAGGACAAGGCCTCGCGAGGCTTGTTTGTCGACGGGCGCTATCCCCATTGGACGGCGGTGATCAGCGACCGCAGAGGCACCGAGTGGGTGGTGGATTCCTGGTATGCGCCGATGGGCGGCGCACCGGACATTTTTCCGCTCAGCCAGTGGAAGAAGAGGGGCGTGCTGGAAAGCGGTGCGCTCGACTGACGACAGGGACTTCCCCGCCAGGACGAATTCCCAGAACGATTCTCAGAGTGTGCGTCGACCCTGAAAAACAACAACACCCGCCGGGGGAGGATCCGGCGGGTGTCGTTTTGCTGGTCGATCCTCGGGAGGAGGTGAAGATCGACCGTATTCGCCATCGCCGGGGAGGAGGTCGGCTTTGACGAAATTCCTTTCGCCTGATGAAAGGGGGCGAAACCCTTTTGGACGAAATCGCTTCGCCTTGGGGAAACAGCGCCCGCCGCGGGAGGAAGGTGCGGCGGGCGCCGTTTTTGTGGTCAACCCTCGGGAGGAGGTGAAGGCTGACCGTATCCGTCAGGGTCGGGGAGGAGGTCGACCCTGGCGAAATTCTGACTAGATCGCCTTGCGGGCGATGCTCTTGATCTCTTCGCGGACGATGCCGAGATCATGCAGCTGGCGGTTCGAAAGGCGACCCAGCTCGGTAACCGTCGAGCGATAAACGCGCCAGTTACGATAGTTGCGGATCAGGTTCATTGTCGTTCTCTTTTCAAGTCAAACTGGTTCGGACCATTTGCGGTCCGAAGAGGATTAGACCGCCTTGCGGGCGACGTAGTGGATGTCGCTGCGGCTGATGCCGAGGTCGGTCAGTTCACGGTTGCTCAGGCGGCTCAGCTCGGAAACGGTGTCCCGGTAGCGGCGCCAGTTGCGGTAGTTGCGGATCAGGTTCATGGTATTCTCGTTTCGTCTTTCTTCCGGATCATTCCGTCTTTGTGTACGCCATGAAGATAGGTCGGGTCATATCGATTTAAAAGCGCTATTGGTGCATAGCAGCAATGCAAATTGTGCAATGCACAATCCCCCGGCAATTCTCGTCTTCGACAGAGATAGGCCCGAATCGGAAAATGCCGTAGCGTCAACGGTTTGTCCGGGTCGGCTGAAGAAACGACCAAGCTGGAGGGAAAGGCATGGCGAGCTATTCGTCGCGGGTCAGGGCCGATATCGCACGATGGCTGCAGGCTGGCCTGATCGACGCCTCGACGGCCGACGCGCTGACGCGCGACGTCGAGGCCAATGAGCGCAAATCACTGAGCTTCGGCTCGATCCTGGCGATGATGGCGGCGCTGCTTTTTGGTGCGGCCGTGCTGATCTTCGTCGCCGCCAACTGGGAAGCCATCCCGCGACTGGCGCGGGTGGCAGCGCTCTTCGCCATCATCTTCGCCGGCTATGTCGGCGGCGCCGTTCTGAAGACACGCGACCATGCTGCAATCGGCGAGGCACTCTGGATCGTCGCCGCGGCGGCATTCGGCGGATCGATCGCGCTGATCGGCCAGATGTACTATTTGTCAGGCGACGAAGCGTCGGCCTTGATCACCTGGGGCGCGGGCACCGCCCTGGCGGCAGTTGCGCTGCGCTCGAACCCGCTGACCGTCGCTTCTGTCGGCATTGCCGACGCATGGCTGTTCCTGAGAGGCTTCGACTATTTCAGGCGCACGGAATTTCCGCACCTCTTCGTCGTCATGGCGATCGTGTTGTTCGCCATTTCGTTCTGGACCCGCAGCCAGGCGGCGCGGCATCTGATCATCCTGTCGGTCATCTTTTATCTCGTGCTGTTGTTTACGGAATACGAAACGCTGCAGGTCGCCGTCCCGCTCATTGTCGTGTCGGCGCTGCTTTTCGCGGCTGCGATCTTCGCTGCCGAGCCCGTCGACGGGGTCTTGCAACTCGGTGGCAGGTTGACGTTACACGCGCTGATCGGGTTTCTCACCGGCCTGGCGATGATCCAGTTCGAACTGGCCGGTGACAGCAATAACAGCGGCTTCGGCATTGCCTCGGCCATTGCGCTTGCCGGCATTGTCGCGGCAATCGTGCTGGGCGGCCGCGAGAGCAGGGGCTTGCGCTGGGTTGCCTATGCCGGCTTCGCCTTCGAACTCGCCATCATCTATGTGGTGATGCTGCAGTCGATGCTCGACACGGCAGGCTTCTTCCTTGCAGCCGCTGTGCTTCTTGGCCTGCTTGCCCTTGTCATCCTCCGCGTGGAGAAGCGCATGAGGCTCCCGAGCGTAGAAGGAGCAGCGGCATGATGACCGGCAAGAAACTGATCATTTCAGCGCTGGTGCTGGCACTCGTCCAGATCGGCTTCCTGGGCTGGATCATCGCCGGCCGGGCGGCGATGATGCGCGACGGCAAGCACGTGCTGCTGAGGGTCGAACCGATCGATCCGCGCGATCTCCTGCGCGGCGACTACATTATGCTCAGCTATGATATTTCGCGCCTACCGGTGAAGCTGATCGCCAACATTCCGACCGGCAAGCTGGTGAGCGACGATACGCCGATCGTGGTCAGGCTGAGACAGGGCGCCGACGGCTATTGGGGCGCAACCACGGCCTGGTTCGGGCAAGCGCCTGCGCCGGCAGCATCCGATGCAGTCGATATCGTCGGGCATGTGTCAGAAGGCTGGGATCTCAGCGTAGCCACGACGATCGCGCCGGATTACGGCATCGAGCGCTTCTATCTGCCGGAAGGCGAGGGGATGGCGATTCAGAACGACATGCGGGTGCGGCCGTTTGGCGTCCGCGTCGCAATCGCGGCCGATGGCGCCGCGCAGATCAAGGCGCTGATGGACGGCGACAAGACGCTGTTCGAGGAACCGCTCTATTAGAATTGGCCCGGATTGAATTGGCAAAGCGTGGCCGGCTCGGACAGCATCAAACATGACGATTTCGTGACGAGACGAGAAGACATATGGACGACGGAAGCACGCGCCGGCCGCTGCCGCGATGGCGATGCTGGCGGTGATCGCCTCGCAGGCGGTCTCGACCCCAACGCCTTCCGGTACTGGAACCTTGATCCACTGTTCGAGGGGAGCAGTGGTGCGGGTAGAGGGACTCGAACCCCCACGTTCTCACGCCAGAACCTAAATCTGGTGCGTCTACCAATTCCGCCATACCCGCTGGCTTCGTTCACCGTGACATGTCTATGTCACAACCCATGTCACAAGTTCAACACTTAGATTTTCGAGGTTTTTGGGCCTCGCGTTGGTGTCCGGCGGGCAAGGCGCGGACTTTCTGTCCAAAGTAGGCGACGGCGTCGCGAACGAACTCGTCGGCGGCCGGGTCTTCCTGCCCAAGGATGTATTCAAATTCTTTCAAATTGATTCGGGATATTTTTCTACCCGTAAGTCACGACCGCAAACATTGTTTCGTGTTAGCGATTCAAACACTCTCTGGGTTCGTTATTGCTAAAGTAGCAAATTTGAAACTGCTGCTGTGGGGTAATTACCAAAGGAGAGTGTCATGGCAAACGTCGTTAACAGCTTCGCCGCAGCTCTGGCCTGTAGTGCACTTGTTTTATCTCTTTCTTTTCCCGCCAGCGCAGGCGGCATTAGCGTCGGCGCCGGCGCATCGGTTGGCGGCCGTGGCGGCGTAAACGCCGGTCTCGGCGCATCGGTTGGCGGCCGAGGCGGTGTAAACGCCGGTCTTGGCGCCTCGATCGGCGGCAGTGGCGGCGTCAATGCGGGAGTCGGCGCTTCGATCGGCGGTAGCCCCGGGGTAAATACGGGAGCCGGCGCCTCGATCGGCGGCAAGAAACGCATTATCGCGGGTGTCGGCGCTTCGATCGGCGGCCGAAGCGGGGTGAATGCCGGCGCCGGTGCATCGATCGGCGGCAGCAGGGGCGTTGGCGCTGGTGCCGGCGCCAATGTCGGTGGCACTCGTGGCGTCACGGCTGGCCTGGGTGCCAATCTCGGCGGCACTCGTGGCGTCACGGCCGGCCTGGGCGCCGATGCCGGTGGCACCAGTGGTATCACTGCTGGCGCAGGCGCAGATGTAGGCGGCACCGGCCTCGTTGCAGCGGGTGTGAGTGCCAATGTTGGTGGGACGACCGGGGTCGGCGTCGGTGTAGGCGTCGGCGATGGGACCCTTGCTGGCACACCCGGGACTCCTGGAACACCCGGGACTCTTGGCGTGAGCGTGGTCGCGCAGATGTCCAGCAGCCAGTTGATACGGATGAAGAAGCGCTGCGTCGATGTGCTCGGGAGCGGCGGCACATACGATCGCGACCTGCGTGAGCTTTGCTTGCTGATCGCCCGCCGCTGAGAAGACTGTTGCGCAAACGGGAGTGTCGCATCGGCCGTACAGGCTTTGACAACACTCTCCTGGCCTCGCGGCCGGGCCCGCCACTCGCAAGGTGGCGGGCTTCTCTGCGTCAGGACCGCTGCGCTGAGCGGCTGCCGACTTCGGGTAGCTACACCAGCGGGAGCCAAGTCGGAGTGGAACCTAAATCCAGCGCGGCCACCAATTCCGCCACATCCGCGTGGCCGGCAGGCAGCCATCATTCTGTCAATGTCGCGGTCAAAATAGCGGCCGTTCGCCGGCGCATGATCCCGAAAAACGAAAAATCGTATTTTTGGGGATCATGCGCCAAAATCAAGGTGCTCCAGCTTCCTGTGCGCGTCCAAGATGACGCGCGGCGCTGTAGACGCGAAGATGGTTGAAAATCGGCCGCGCCTGTGACAAAAGGCGTGTCGAATGTGACGGGATGCGACGATCCACTTCTGCAGAATGTGATAAGAAGTCGGAAAAACAAAGACTTATTCACATTTTGGAGCGTGTTTCTGGACGATTTTGAGCCGCGTTGAGTGGACAGATCGCCAAGTCCCGCACCAAAAGCCATTCCCGGCAAGATCATACCGGCAGGCTGTAAACGGCAAGAGCCGTTTGGCTGCGGAAACGAAGGTTCTATGATGCAGGTCACCGAAACGCTCAACTCCGGTCTCAAGCGCGAGATCAAGATCACCGTGCCGGCCGGTGACATGGAAGCCAAGCTGATGGCGCGGCTTTCAGATGCCAGGAGCAAGGTCCGCATCAACGGCTTTCGCCCCGGCAAGGTGCCGGTGCAGCACCTGCGCAAGGTCTATGGCAAGTCGTTCATGGCTGAAGTGGTCAACGAGATCCTCAACGATTCGACCCGTTCGATCATTACCGGCCGTGGCGAAAAGGCTGCCATGCAGCCCGAAGTGATCATGACCGAGGACGAGAAGGAGGCCGAGAAGATCCTGGCCGGCGGCGCCGACTTCGAGTTCCGCCTGAACTACGAGATCATTCCGCCGATCGAGATCAAGGATTTCTCCGACATCAAGGTGACGCGTCAGGTGTTTGACGTGCCGGATTCGGAAATCGACGAGCAGGTCAAGCGTGTCGCCGAATCGGCGCGCACCTACGAACCGAAGACCGGCAAGGCCGCCGATGGCGACCGCGTGACGATCGACTATGTCGGAAAGATCGACGGCGAAGCCTTCAGCGGCGGCGCCGGCACGGACCAGCCGCTGGTGCTCGGCTCCAAGGAATTCATTCCCGGCTTCGAGGATCAGCTCGTCGGCAGCAAGGCCGGCCACGAGAGGCAGGTCACGGTCATATTCCCGGAAAACTACCAGGCGGCGCATCTTGCCGGCAAGGAAGCCACCTTCGACGTCACCGTCAAGGAAGTGTCCCAGCCCGGTGCGTTGGAGATCAACGACGAAATGGCCAAGAATCTCGGCCTGGAGTCGCTGGAGCGCCTGCGTGAGGTGGTGCGCGGCCAGATCGAGAACCAGTTCGGCTCGATGACGCGCCAGAAGATCAAGCGCCAGCTGCTCGACCAGCTCGATGCCGCCTACTCGTTCGAGGCGCCGTCGAAGCTTGTCGAGGCCGAGTTCAACAACATCTGGAACCAGGTCAACCGCGATCTGGAAGCCGCCGGCCGCACCTTCGCCGACGAGGAGACGACGGAAGAAGAGGCGCGCGCCGAATATATGCGGCTTGCCGAGCGCCGTGTGCGTCTCGGCCTGGTTCTCGCCGAAATCGGCGAGAAGGCCGGCGTCACCGTGTCGGACGAGGAATTGCAGCGCGGCTTGCTCGAGCAGGTGCGCCGCTATCCGGCCAACCAGCAGCAGGAAGCCTTCGAATTCTACCGCAGCAATCCCGAAGCGCTGAACACGTTGCGCGCGCCGCTGTTCGAGGAGAAGGTGGTCGACCATCTGCTCAGCCAGATTTCGGTCACCGACGTCAAGGTCAGCAAGGAAGAACTGATGGCCGACGACGAGGACAGCGAGACGGCCAAGGCGAAGCCGGCGAAGAAAGCCGCAGCGACGAAGGCCGACGCCAACAAGTCCGACGCCGATAAGGCCGACGATGCGGAAGAACCCAAGAAGAAGGCCGCGCCGAAGAAGAAAGCTGCCAAGGACGCCGAATAGCACAACATTCTGCTGGATGTGAAAGGCCGCCCTCGAGGCGGCCTTCTTTTCGATGCCGCCGACGTCGCAAGGCCGCCGCCGCCCTAATCGCGAGACGACTGATTGACGAGGATTCGCATCACCGTGACCCGTTCGGGCAGCTCGACGAGGAACTCTTCGTCGCGCGGCAGGTGATGGATCTTATGCGGGTCACCGCCGGTGAAGCTCGCCATGGCTTCGACGTCAGGCCAGTACGAGATTGTCACGAACTCTGTTTCTTCTTTACGATCCTCGCGAAACAACTGCACGCCAAGTGCCTTCTCCTGAAGCGGCGGAATGCCTTCGCGACGTAGATAGGGCTCGTAGACGGCTGCCAGATCACGGCGTGTCGTTCCCCGCCAGATCCGGGCGATTGTGGCATTGTCGATCATGGAGTGCGCTCCTCTTGATGGATTGTCATGAGGATGGGGCAGCGATGGCGGAATCCGCTGCGGTGTTGTGCGGGCGATTAATGCAGGACCTTGCCCAGAAACCGTCGCACCAGTGGCAGGGCGACCTCGAAGTGTGTCTCCAGCAGCCAGTGCCCTGCGTCGTCCAGCAAATGCAGCTCGGCCTCGGGGAGATCGCGCAGATAGGCGCGCGCTGCCGGCTCGGGCATGTATTCGTCCTTCGGTCCCCAAAGGATCATTGCCGGTGGCCGGTGCTCGCGCAGGTATGCCTGGTAACGAGCGAACCAGTCGAGATTAGCCTTGAGCTTCTCCATCAGTCCGACGGAAAGCGCACGCCGCACAGGCGTATCCATCAGCGGCCAATGCAACTTCCACAGATCGGGCGGGACACGTCGAGCGACGTCGTCATCGACTTCGCCTACGAACTCGGCGCGAAAGCCGTCTTCGCTCACCGCCTGTTCGAGCGGCGCACGGTTCGCTGGCGAACGATCATGCCAGAAACGCCGGATCGTTTCATACTTCGGGCCAAGAGCATCGGCGTAGATGTCGCCATTCTGTATGACCAGGGCCCTGATCCGCGATGGGTGCGCTATGGCGTGGCGCAGGCCGATCTGCGAGCCGTAGTCGTGCAGCCATAGCGCGTAGCTGCCGAGCTCCAGCGCGTCGGTGAACCGCTCCAGGAACTTTGCATAGGCATCAAAATCATAACCGAACCGTGCCGGATCGCCACTGTAGCCAAAGCCGGGGAAATCCGGCGCGACCGTCCGCCACCGGTCGGCGAGCGCCGGCATCAGCCGGCGATATTGGAAGGATGAGCAGGGATAGCCATGCGGAAGCAGCAACACCGGCGCGGTTTCAGGACCTGCTTCTCTGTAAAAGACGGTCTCGCCGTCGATCGTGCGGGTGCCGTGGCGCACCTCCAGGTCGCTCCTGTCGTTCATAGACACTTCTCTGATCTTTTGATCTTCCAGATGTTTAACCGTAGCTGGTCTAACGCCATTACCCGGTATGCGTTCCGATTGCGCTCGACGCCGATCGGCCTGCCTCGTCGCCTCTGCGGCGATCCCGCGGGTCGACTTCTTCTATCTGCCGGCCGGATTCTGTGGTATGTAGATGCCGCAATTCCATGCGGGAGACGCGGATATTCCGCTCTGTCGTGAAGGGGCGCATGCCGTGTCGGCACGCGCTGATCGTCCAAGGCAGATTTGGCGATCGGGAGGATATGCCATGCGTGCAATCGCGTTTTTCGCAGTCGTGTCCGTTGCGACCTTTGTCACGAGCCAATCCCAGGCACAGGATGCCGCCGCCGGTGAGAAGGTCTTCGCCAAATGCAAGGTTTGTCACGTCGTTGACAAGGACCAGAACAAGGTCGGTCCGTCGCTGAGCGGCGTCATCGGCCGGACGGCCGGCACGCATCCCGGGTTCAAGTATTCCAAAGCCATGACCGAGGCGGGCGCATCCGGCGTCAAATGGGACGACGCCACGCTGACGAATTATCTTCGCGATCCCAAGGCCATGATCAAAGGTGGGAAGATGGCGTTTCCCGGCCTCAAAAAGGACGAGGATCTCGCCAACGTCATCGCCTATCTGAAGCAATTCTCCAAATGAGCCGGTTCTTCCGCCAGGAAGTGACCCGGTTCTTCCGCCAGGAAGTGACCCGGTTCTTCCACCAGGAAGAAACCCGGTTCTTCCGTCGGCCGAGGGGTCGGCCCGATTGCGTGTGCCAACCGGTAGTCGCCTGAAATGTCGGCTCGGGAAAGCGGCCTCAAGGATACCGGTATCCAGATCTCTGAAGCGACGGTCAGTGATTTCTTCGCGCTTCTGAAACCACGCGTCATGGCGCTTGCTGTTTTTACCGCTTTCGTCGGGCTGATGGTGGCGCCCGGGGCGATGAATCCGGTCATCGCCGTGATTGCAATCGGTGCAATTGCGGTTGGAGCGGGCGCGGCCGGGGCACTCAACATGTGGTACGATGCCGATATTGACGCGTTGATGTCGCGTACGTCAAAGCGGCCGGTCCCGTCAGGCCGGGTCACGCCCGGCGAAGCGCTCGGCTTCGGCATGGTGCTTTCCGTACTTTCGATCATGACGCTCGGCGTGCTGGTGGGGTGGCTCGCCGCATCGCTGCTGGCCTTCACCATCTTCTTCTACGTAGTCATCTACACGATGTGGCTGAAACGCTCGACGCCGCAGAACATCGTCATAGGTGGCGCCGCGGGTGCCCTTCCTCCGGTCATCGGGTGGGCGGCCGCCACCGGCGCCGTCGGGGTTGAAAGTCTCGTCCTGTTTCTGATCATTTTCCTCTGGACGCCGCCGCATTTCTGGGCGCTCGCGCTGTTCAAGATCGGCGACTATGCCGCGGCCGGCATTCCGATGATGCCGAACGTGGCCGGCCAGGTTTCGACCAGAAAGCAAATCTTCGTCTATTCGCTGATCCTGGCACCAATCGGCGTGCTCCCTTGGGCTTTCGGATTCGCGAGTGGATTGTACGGGATTGTTTCGGCCGCATTGGGCGCGGGTTTCATCTGGCATGCCTGGAAGCTTCTGGTCGACAAAAGATGGGCTGAAGGATGGGAGATGAAACGCGCAAAGGCGCTGTTTGCCTATTCGATTCTCTATCTTTTCGCGATCTTTGCCGTGCTGCTTGCCGATACCGTTGCAATGCGTGTCGTCATGTCAGCCGGAAATTGACGGCATGACCTGCCTCGTGGCTGCATTGAATCCTGATGTTCTCGGATTTTTTGCCGGGTTGAGAATCGGCGATTGCTGAACGAGGTGCGCCCGAACCTGCTCAAACCTCACGTTGGCACTGCGCAGAATCCCAGCACCAGCAGAATAACTATGCCAAGGCCGAGTATAAGAACGGTCTTTCCATCCATGACCTTCACCCTTCAACCCAGCTTTGAGACTAGCGAAGAAAGGCCGTTAGAGCTAGCGGGATCACCGGAGCCGTCCCCGCAGACAAAGGGCGGCGACAAATGCCATGCAAGAGCGTATGTTGGTCATGGTGCAGGTCGCGGTTTTGCGTGGCCAGTCACGCTGAACGACAGCACCGTGTAATCGCGACCTTTACCGGACCTGGTCTGGAGGAATGGTCATGGCAAGTTTTCACGTGATTGCAGGCGCCAGCGAGACGCTGGAGCACACCAGAATTCGAAAGATAGGCGTTTCCGACCTTTTCGACGCGCTCAAGCGTGGCGTCGACGATTTCATGGTCAAACCGTCGCACATCGTTTTCCTCTGCCTGATTTATCCGCTTGTTGGCGTGGTGCTCGCTGTCTGGACGTCGGGCAACAACGCGTTGCCGCTGTTGTTTCCGCTGGTATCTGGTTTTGCGCTGATCGGTCCATTCGCGGCGCTCGGCCTTTATGAGATCAGCCGGCGGAGAGAGGCCGGGCTCGACGCCTCATGGAGCCACGCTTTCGAGGTCAGGAATTCTCCAGCGCTGCCGGCCATCGCGGCGGTCGGGATCATGCTGCTTGCGATCTTCATCGCCTGGCTGTTGACCGCGCAGATATTTTATCAGCAGGTGTTCGGTTCGGCCCCGCCGGAATCACTGTCCAGCTTCATCAGTGAAATATTCGCCACCGGACGTGGCTGGACGCTGATTATCGTTGGCCACGCGATCGGCTTCGTCTTTGCTGCGGTCGTGTTGTGCACCACGGTCGTCGCGTTCCCGTTGTTGCTCGACCGCGACGTCGGCGCCTACGAAGCCATCCATACCTCGGTGCGGGTGGTCCTGGCGAACCCGATCGTGATGGCTGTCTGGGGGCTGATTGTCGCCGTCGCCCTGATCATAGGCTCGCTGCCGGTGTTCGCCGGGCTGGCGGTGGTGCTGCCGATCCTCGGTCACGCCACCTGGCACGTCTATCGGAAAGTCGTGGAATCGCCGGCCTCCACCAGACCGGCGGGCTGAAAAAATCCTGCCTGCCGCACCGGCGAGAGGCCGCTGCGGCAGGTTGGCAAGAGTGCTTAGTAAGCCGGGTAGCTAAAGCGGGCTTGCCGTGCTTCGCTGGTCAGGTTGCGGAAATCCTTGCCGCTGACATGCACGAGCGTCCTGTGGTCGCCACCCTCGAAATAGATATCGCCGGCATTGCCGAGGCTTTCATCGACAATCACCGGCACATCGTAGGCCGCGCCGATCGGCGGGATGGCGCCGGTGTCGCAATCCTCGAAAAGCGAAACCACCTCGTCCTCGGAGGCGAGCCCGATACGCTGGTGCATGACGTCCTGCAACGTGCCGAGCTCGATCCTGTGCGTACTGGGGACCACGGCCAGCGCATAGCCACCGTCGTGGTGAACCACCACCGATTTGGCCATTATGCTGCCGGGCACATGCGCCGCTAAGGCGGACTGCCTGCTTGTCGACGTGCGGTGGTGCTCGACGGTATCGTAGGAAATTCCTTTCTCGTCGATAAAGTCCTTCAATCTGTTTGCGATCGTCATCTTGAGCCTCCCTTCCTGGAGTTCGCGACGGAGAAACGACGAAAATCGTTCTCCTTCTGTCGTTTTCCGGTGGTGACAAAAATGGGCCAGCTGTCGACCGTTTCAAGGCAACGCAGAGCGGGCCGTGAACAGCCCCTCGACGGGAAATGCTGCCCGACCCGAATTGCGCGTCAGGGCTCGGTCCCAAAAAACAGCGTCCGGGTAATAAGCGTGTACTCCGATTCGAAGACCATCATTGCCACGAACACCAGCACCAGGATCGGCGGCAATATGATCGCATAGGTCAGCGCCAGCCGCTCCCAGGCCATGTGCATGAAGACCGCGACGATCAGGCCGGCCTTGAGCATCATGAAGATCAGGATCAGCGACCATCTGAGATAGCCCTGGAGGCCGACATAATCGACCAGATAGGAGCAGGCGCTGAGGATGAACAGCCATACCCAGACCACCAGATAGAGCTTGATCGGGTGCTCCTGATGAACCTCCGCAGGGGCGATGCCGGTTGCTCCCGCATCATGCGCTTGGGTTCCGTGCAGCGTATGTTGCCCCAGACCGTTTGCGGTTGCTTCAGCCATATCTGCCTCTCACCAAAGCCATGTCTGCCTCTCACCAAAGATAGAAGAATGCGAAAATGAACACCCAGACCAGGTCGACGAAATGCCAGTAGAGCCCCATGATCTCGACGTGCTCGTAGCGGCCCCTGCGACTGGTGAAGAACCCGGGCCGGCCGGTTTCGTAGTCTCCGCGCCAGACCTTTCGCGCCACGATGATCAGGAAGATCACCCCGAACGTCACATGGGTGCCGTGAAAGCCGGTGATCATGAAGAAGGATGACCCGAACTGCGCCGCACCCCACGGATTGCCCCAGGGCCGTACCCCCTCGGAGATCAGCTTGGTCCATTCGAAGGCCTGCATGCCGACGAAAGTTGCGCCGAGTGCTGCGGTCAAAAGCATCAGGATCGCTGTCTTGCGGCGGTCGTGGCGGTAGCCGAAATTCACCGCCATGGCCATCGTTCCGCTGCTTGAGATCAGCACGAAAGTCATGATGGCGATAAGGATCAGTGGAATATCGGAGCCGCCGATGTGAAGCGAAAAGACCTCGCTCGGATTGGGCCACGGCACCCGGGTGGACATGCGGGCGGTCATGTAGGAGAGCAGGAAGCAGCCGAAGACGAAGGTGTCGCTGAGCAGGAAGATCCACATCATGGCCTTGCCCCAGGACACGTTCTTGAACGCCCGCTGATCCGAGGACCAGTCGGCGGCGACGCCTTGCAAACCAGGTGGCCGCGCCTGTGCTTGGCCGGTATGCGTCACGGTCGTGTCTGCCATCCGTCCGCCCTCCTAGGTCAGCAGCTGTCGGCAAATTTCGATAAAAGTCGCGGCCCAGCCGGCCAGAAGTGCAAAAATGGCGAGCCAGACGAAAAGGAGGAAATGCCAGTACATGGCGCACAGTTCGACACTGAGGCGAAGCCGCTCCGGCCGTGCTCCGTTCCAGGCGACGGCAGTTGTTCTGCCCAGGCCCACCAGCCCGCCCAGTATGTGCAGCCCATGCATCCCGGTTATCAGGTAGAAAAAACTGTTGGCCGGATTGGCGGTCAGCAAGTAGCCGTCGGCGGTCAGTTCCCGCCAAGCCACAAGCTGTCCAACCAGGAAGGCAAGCGCGGTGAGCCCAGCCGTGACGAGGCCGAGCCTGACCGCGTCGATCTCGCCCCGGCGCGCAGCGACCGAGGCGCATTGCAGCGCGATGCTGCTCAGGACCAGCACGCCGGTGTTGAACCAGAGCACGCGCGGCAGCGGCAGCGCCTGCCAGTCCGACAGCGCCATGCGCATGAAGTAGGCGCTGGTGAAAAGCGCAAACAGGCAGCCGACGACGGCGAGGAAGACGCCGAGGCCGATCTTGGCGGTCGGCAGCGGCGATCCTTCCAGGCCGACAATATCCCCGATCACACCTTGCTCGAGCCATGGCTTGGCCATCAGCCGCTGGTGGGAAAGCCACCATCCGACAAAGCCGGCGATGACGAGGAGGAAGACCAGAATGACGCTCATGCCGGCTCCCTGGAGGATCCGAAGGAGCCCGGCACGTTCTGCGGGATAAAATCCTCCTTGGCGCCAGGCACGCTGTAGTCATAGGCCCAGCGATAGACGATTGGCAGTTCCTTGCCGAAATTGCCATGGGCGGGCGGTGTTTCCGACGTCTGCCATTCGAGCGTCGTGGCGCGCCACGGATTGCCGCCGGCCTCGCGGCCGTGGCGGATGCTCCAGATCAGATTGAACAGGAACACGATTTGGGCAAAGCCGACGAGGAACGCCATGATGCTGATGAACGCGTTCAGATCGTGGGCCGACTCGGTCATCACCGTCGTGTTGGTCAGTTCGTGGTAGCGGCGCGGCACGCCCATCAGGCCGATGTAGTGCATGGGAAAGAAAATCAGATAGGCCCCGAGGAAGGTGACCCAGAAATGGAACTGGCCCATCGCCTCGTTCAGCATCCGGCCAGTGACCTTCGGGTACCAGTGATAGATCGCCCCGAAGATCACCAGGATCGGGGCAACGCCCATGACCATATGGAAATGGGCAACGACGAACATCGTGTCCGACAGCGGAACGTCGACGACGACGTTGCCGAGAAACAGTCCGGTCAGCCCGCCATTGACGAAAGTGACGATGAAGGCCAGCGCAAAAAGCATCGGCACTGTGAGGTGGATATCGCCGCGCCACAGTGTCAGCACCCAATTGTAGACCTTGATCGCGGTCGGGACGGCAATGATCAGTGTCGTGGTGGCGAAGAAGAAGCCGAAATAGGGATGCATGCCGCTGACATACATGTGGTGCGCCCAGACCACGAAGCTCAGCGCGCCGATGCCGACGATGGCCCAGACCATCATCCGGTAGCCGAAGATGTTCTTGCGCGCATGGGTGCTGATCAGGTCGGACACGATGCCGAAGGCCGGCAGCGCCACGATGTAGACCTCGGGGTGGCCGAAGAACCAGAACAGATGCTGGAACAGGATCGGGCTGCCGCCGCCGTGCTGCAGTTGTTCGCCCATCTCGACGATGGCCGGCATAAAGAAGCTGGTGCCGAGCGCACGGTCGAACAGCATCATCACGCAGGCGACAAACAGCGCCGGGAAGGCGAGCAGCGCCATGACTGTCGCGGTGAAGATACCCCAGACGGTCAGCGGCAGGCGCATCAGCGTCATGCCGCGTGTGCGGGCCTGCAGCACCGTCACGACGTAGTTCAAGCCACCCATGGTGAAGCCGATGATGAACAGGATCAGCGAGACGAGCATCAGGATGATGCCCCAGTCCTGGCCGCCTGGTGTGCCGGTCATGATCGCCTGCGGCGGGTAGAGCGTCCAGCCGGCGCCGGTCGGTCCGCCGGGCGCAAAGAAGCTCGAGACCAAAACCAGCACGGCGAGCAGGTAGATCCAGTAGCTCAGCATGTTGACATAGGGAAAGACCATGTCGCGCGCGCCGACCATCAGCGGGATCAGGTAGTTGCCGAAGCCGCCCAGGAAGAGCGCCGTGAGCAGGTAGATCACCATGATCATGCCGTGCATGGTGATGAACTGATAGTAGGCTTCCGGGGTGATGAAGTCGAACGTGCCGGGGAAGCCGAGCTGCAGCCGCATCATCCAAGACAGCACCAGCGCCACCATGCCGATTGCCGTCGCCGTCGCCGAATACTGGATGGCGATGACCTTGGCGTCCTGCGAAAAGACGTATTTCGTCCACCAACTGTGCGGATGATAGAGTTCCATCTCCGCGACTTCGGCTGGCGGTACCGCATCTGCAGGTGTGACATCGACCATATAGGAACACCTCCGTGTCCTTTTCGGCCAGGTTCGACAGTTTCGAGCCCTGCCGCAATTTCAATCCAAATCGCCGTCTTTGCCGGCGTCTAATCTGCCGAGCCCACCTGCTGGGGGGCCGACAATTGCGCAAAAGTCTGCTGTTCGCCGAGCCAGGCCAGATAGTCTTCCGGCGTGTCGACCATCACCATGCCATTCATCAACGGGTGCCCCTGGCCACAAAGCTCGGCACACAGGACCTGAAAAGTTCCGGTCTTGGTCGGGGTGAACCAGAAATAGGTGACCGAGCCCGGGATCATGTCCATCTTGGCGCGGAATTCCGGCACGTAGAAATCGTGCAGCACGTCGATCGAGCGGAGCAGCATCTTGACCGGCTTGCCGACCGGCAGATGCAGATCGGCGGCTTCGACGACGACATCGTCCTGGCCGTTGGCATCACTGGCGTTCACGCCGAGGGGATTTTCAGGGCTGACGTTGCGGGTGTCGGACGTGCCGAGCTTGCCGTCCTTGCCGGGCAAGCGAAAACTCCATTGCCATTGCTGGCCGACGACTTCGACCACTGTTGCGTCGCTTGGGACGCTGACGAACTGGTTCCAGACGAACAGGCCGGGAACCAGCATGGCGGTGACGCCGATTGCGGTGACGATCGTCAGCCACCATTCGAGCCGCTTGTTCTCGGGTTCGTATGCCGCCTGATTGCCTTCCCGATGACGGAAGCGGAAGACGCAATAAGCCATGAATAGGACGACGGCGGCGAAGACGACGCCGGTGATCCAGAAGGTGATGATGATGGTGTTGTCGATATAGTCCCAGTTAGAGGCAATCGGCGTCCACCACCATGGGCTCAGGAAGTGGAACAACACTGAGCCCACAACTACCAAAACGAGTACAAGCGCTATGGCCATATCCCGTTCCTCCCGGCATTCCAAGGGCGCGAAGCCGTCCCAGGAAATGCCAAATGCATCATAGCTCGATTTCCGGTCGAAATTCTAGTGCGGTCTTCCCGTCAGCGGAAAACGCAATGGCGATGATGTGGAAGAACCCAAGATGAAGACGGCTGCGGCGAAGAAAAAACCTGCTGGCCCACCGAACAACACGGCGTTCTGCCGGATCGTGAAAGGCCGCCCCCTCGCGTGGGCTGAGGCTGGTTCGGGATGGTGCCGACGGGATCAGGCGATTGGTTTTTGAGCAGACCGGCTCCTGCTGTCCTGACGGTTCGGGCTGCTGTCGGGGCGAGGCAAGGCCGATTTCGACCTAACCGGGTTCAGCGAGGCGGTCGGCCGGAATCGCCGCAGCTGCAACGCCGAGTTGCCGCGATCGGATCAGCAACGCTCGCCTTGACCGCTGCGCTTTAAGAGATCCAGCGGGTTATTCCGGCGCAAACGTCTCGAACGCAGCCGCGCAGCCAGCGGTGCGCCTGATCGGCATCCAGCCGCGGGTGCCACAAAAGTGAGACCGAGATTTCCGGCAGGGGAACCGGCAGAGGGAAACAGAACATTCCATCGCGCAGGTTTCCCGTATAGCGTTCGGGAACGCTGGCGATCAGGTCTGAGGCACGCGCCAGAGCCAGAGCTTCCGAAAAGCCGCCGACGACCGTCGCGACCTCCCGTTTCAACCCTAAAGGCGCAAGGGCATCGTCAATCGGTCCCCTGTCGAGCCCGCGACGGGAGATCAGGATGTGCCGTCCGGCTGCGAAGCGGGCAGGGGTCATCATCACCTCGCACAATGGATGTCCAATTCGCACGACGCCGACGAAACGATCACGGAACAGCGCTTGCGCGCGAATCTCCGGTCCCGTGGCCTTTC
The DNA here is from genome assembly GCF_055811415.1 of Mesorhizobium sp. WSM4846. Lineage (NCBI taxonomy): Bacteria > Pseudomonadati > Pseudomonadota > Alphaproteobacteria > Hyphomicrobiales > Phyllobacteriaceae > Mesorhizobium > Mesorhizobium sp. WSM4846. The sequence continues at coordinate 9,041 of NZ_JBVVPZ010000040.1, read as the reverse complement.
CGACAACGCCGGTTTCCAGGTCTACGCTGCCGTCGCGCAGAGGCGTGCTGTCCTTGTCCGGCTTCAGCACAAAACGCAGCCGCACGCCCGGTGCCTGTTCGCCGACGCGCGCAATGAGATCCGGCCCGAAATTCTCGACAAAGCCGTCCTGGTTTCTGAGCGTGAAGGTCCGCACAAGCCGTTTCAGGTCGAGCATCTCAACAGGGCGCAAAACGGCTTCGGCGTCCTGCACAAGCCAACCGACGCGCTCGCGGAGCTCGAGGGCCCGAGGCGTCGGAACGAGGCCGCGTCCAGCCCTGACCAGCAGCGGATCGCCCGTCGTCTCTCGTAATCGCGCCAGCGCCCGGCTCATCGCCGACGGGCTCAGCCGCAGCCTTCTGGCGGCGCGCGCCACGCTGCCTTCCGTCAACAACACGTCAAGCGTGACAAGCAGATTGAGGTCGGGATGCGACATATGATGATCTTAGCATGGCCGGCACGATCTGACATGGCGTCAAACGCAATGATTACGTGCAAATGATGCGCCTTCCGCCATCTCAAGCAAAGGACTACCTGTCTGCCAGCTCCGTTTCGGGAGTCGCGCCAGAAAACGGAGTTCATGTTGAAGCCAATCGATGCAGGACGGGCAGTCGCCGAAAATCCAGAACGGGCACCTGCGGTTCGGTGGGCGCTCGCCGGCCTTTCGCTATCGATGTTGCTGTCCTCCCTCGGCATCAGCATCGCCAATGTCGCCTTGCCGACGTTGACGCAGGCGTTCGACGCCTCGTTCCAGGAGGTCAAGTGGATCGTGCTGGCTTACCTCCTCGCCATCACCACCCTGATCGTCAGCGTCGGGCGACTAGGTGACATCACCGGTCGCCGGCGGCTGTTGCTGGCCGGGCTGTTCCTGTTTACGGTGGCCTCGGTCCTGTGTGGCGTCGCGCCGACGCTCTGGCTGCTGATTGCAGCCCGGGCGGCCCAGGGCTTGGCGGCGGCCATCATGATGACCCTGACCATGGCTTTTGTCGGTGAGACGGTGCCGAAGGCAAGGACCGGCAGCGCGATGGGGCTGCTCGGAACGATGTCGGCGATCGGCACCGCTCTCGGTCCCTCGCTCGGCGGTCTGCTGATTGCCGGAGCCGGTTGGCGGGCGATCTTCCTCGTCAACGTGCCACTGGGCTTCCTGGCATTTTGTCTCGCCTACCGCTATCTGCCGGCTGATCGCCGGGAGCCGAAGACGGGTCGGGCCGGCTTCGACGTTGTCGGCACGCTGCTGCTTGCCCTGACGCTTGGCGCCTATGCGCTCGCGATGACGATCGGGCGTGGCAGTTTTGGTCAGCTCAACCTGGCTCTATTCGTGGCTGCAGTCTTCGCGGCCGGTTTGTTTGTGCTTGTCGAGGCGAGAGTGGCGTCGCCTTTGATCCGATTGGCCGCTTTCGGCAATACGACGTTGAGCGCGAGCCTCGCCACGAGCGCGCTCGTTGCGACGGTGATGATGGCGACACTGGTGGTCGGGCCGTTCTATCTGTCTCGTGCGCTCGGGCTCGACGCCGCTGTTGTTGGCATCGTCATGTCGGTCGGTCCGCTTGTCGCCGCGCTGACAGGTATGCCGGCTGGTCGCATAGCCGACCGTTTTGGCGCTGGGCGCATGACCGTCATTGGGCTTATCGCGATAGCCGCCGGTTGCTTCATTCTATCCGTGATGCCGGCAATATCGGGCATCCCTGGCTACATCGCCCCGATCGCCGTCATCACATCTGGCTATGCGCTGTTTCAAACGGCAAACAACACCGCTGTCCTGTCGGATATCCGCCCGGACCAGCGGGGCGTCATTTCCGGCTTGCTCAATTTGTCGCGGAATCTCGGGCTCATCACCGGCGCATCCGTCATGGGCGCCGTGTTCGCATTCGCCTCAGAGGCCATCGACATCGCAAAAGCGCGGCCCGACGCCGTCGCCACCGGTATGCGGATCACGTTTGCGGTCGCGGCAATACTGATTGTCGTCGCGCTCGCCGTCGCGGTCGGAGGTCGCGCTGTCGCGGCACGCCCGTCGCTGCCTGGCGTGTCATGACACGAGACAGGGCGCTTTTGGGGCCGATGCTTGTCCAGGGCGTCAGATCAGCGCCAGGCCCTTCATGCTGGCATGACCCTTCTTGCCGATGATGATGTGATCGTGGACGGCGATGCCGAGCGGTTTGGCCGTCTCGATGACCAGCTTGGTCATCTCGATGTCGGCGCGCGACGGCGTCGGGTCGCCTGACGGATGGTTGTGCGCCAGAATGATCGCGGTGGCGGAGAGTTCGAGCGCGCGCTTGACCACTTCGCGCGGGTAGACCGGCGTGTGGTCGACGGTGCCGACCTGCTGCACCTCGTCCGCGATCAGCGCGTTCTTCTTGTCGAGGAACATAAATATGTGCAATATCAATATATTAGATAGCTATATACCATCAAAAATACCAGCATGCGTGTTGATCCACAACCTATTTGCGTAGAAAATTTCACCGCGAAATGACGAGGGCAGGGTTGTATCGGGAGTGGCTACCCGGGAAGCTACGCTTTTAGGATGGATCCTATTCGATTTGGAGTAACAGGTGAATTGCTGTGGATATTGGTTTTGCCAAGAGAACGAACAGGCCTGCAAGAGCGGCGAGTTTCTAAGGTCTGATTTTCGGGCAAATCGGTCTACAAACGAGAGACAAGCCAAGTCCGCGACGCTTGGCGCATGTGCAATCGCTACAACATCACTACGTTGCAAGAAGCCATACGCCAGTGGACCCGTGCCTGCACGACATCCCGCCCGACAACTGCAATAGGCCACAGCCACGTGTGCGAGCCACATGGAGTTCCAAGCCCGCCTATGCGGCCTTTTTTGCGACTGGTTTGAACGGGTTGCCAATCGTGAAGGAGTCCGGCCGGATTCCGCGCTCGATCTGCATCCAGGTCACCGGATGCGCGATTGGTAAGCCGAGCCGCGCTCTTGGCGAGAACGCTCTCACGGCCGTGTTGCCGCGTCCGTTACGCAGATAGTCAATGAAGATCCTGCCTTTTCGGACCGCGGGTGCGGAGGACAGCAGGTAACGATCAGGATCTGCATCAACGAGGCACTGGGCAAGCGACTTCGCCAATTGTCGCGCACAGTCGTGGGTCATCTTTGTCTCTAGCGGTGCCGTTAAATGGATGCCCTTGCCGCCCGTAACCTTCGGCCAGCTCTTCAGGCCTGCCGCTTCCATGATGTCGCGAAGCGCTAAGGCGGTCTCGGTCACTTCATTCCATTCGACGCCTTCACCGGGGTCAAGGTCCAGAACGATTTGGTCGGCATGCTCGATATCGTCGACTGTGGCGTTCCAAGGATGGAGTTCCACGGCATCCATCTCGACGAGCCCCAGCAAACCGGCATGTTCGAAGACAGCCTTGCCGGTCACCTCCAGATGCTCGGCGTAGATTAGCGTCGGTGCCGCTTCCTTCAGCACCTTCTGCAGTGCCGTCTTGCGCTTCACCAATGGTTTCTGCCGAAGATTCCCGGCCGTTAAGGTGCAGAAGGTCGAAGGCATAGAAGGTAAGCATCGGCGAATTTGGATTGCCCAGCTCCCGCTCCAGGGCCTGAAAGTCCGGCAAACCAGTGTCGCCGAGGACTACAGCTTCGCCGTCGATGATAGCGGATTTCACCGGCAGGCCCGCCGCCGCCTGGACAATTCTTTTGTATCGGTGAGACCAATCGTAGCCGCGCCGTGTGAAGGCTCGGGCTGTGTTGCCCTCGACGATCAGCTGGGTCCGGTAGCCGTCGTATTTGATCTCGTGAAGCCATGCACGGCCTTCCGGAGCTTTGTCGACCAGCGTGGGCGATTGAAACTCAACGAACGAGAGCCGGTCTTTGGCGCTGCTCATACACTCGTGACCCCAGGAAGGGTCGCCTCGATTGCGCCATTTCCCGATGTTGACGGCCAACTTCGCGAGTGTCGCGATCCGACCCTAAGCGGAAGCTCGTTCGCCCCCGGCTGAATTCACGCCCATGACCCTGACCGGACCTTCCTGCCGCCAATCGGCATCGCGGAAACGGACGTTCAGCCGAACCAGCACTCATGACCCGAGCCGATCTTCATCAACCCATTGCGCTACCCGTGGAACCCGTGGCTCTTAGTTCCCGCAGTTGTTGATGGTCGAAATCACTGAAGTATGAGTGAAGTTCACATTGCTGATGCCGCGCGAGTCGACCTAATCCGTGACGGGATCAGATGCCGATGAGAAATAGTGGTGCCCATACCGAAGGCGACGCGTTCGACTTATTGTCGCTGTCGCGTAGTAACGTGATCATCGCAAGACGCAGTGCTTCAGAGCGTCCCAAATCTGGCGTGCGTGCCAAGTTTGCGAAGGTTTGTGTTGTGACGCGCACAGCCACGTCGGTCAAAACGGGCCAATGGGAGACCACAAATGCACGGTTCCCCGCGTACAGGAAAGCTCTTACCAAGCCTGTCAGACCTTCGGCTCCAACATCTTCGCCGGCCGCGGTGCTACACGCCGATAAAACTACCCAATCGGCGTTCAGATGAAGACGAGCGATCTCAGACGACGTGAGAAGGCCATCCTCTCCCTGGAACGTGGAAGTTTCGGGTGGGGTTAGAACCAACGCCGGTTCACCCCTCATTTTCGTCAAATACTGAACATCACCCGCGATCAAACCATGGGTTGCAAAATGTATGACCTTGAACTGCGAAAGCTCTCCGCTAGCATCGAGGTCGAAGAGCACTTTTTCAGACGCGTTTGGCCCCACTTTAATAACACTTTTGGATGCCCCGAGTATCTCGGAGACGCACGTCAGCTCGATCTCAGTTTCAGGAAGCGGACACATTGCCCGCACTGTAGACAGTACGCTGAGGGAGTCACCACCAGATCGATAGAGATCCGCGAACCCGGTGCCAGCTGTGCCGCTTAATTCACGCGAGGCGTTCACGCCCTTGCCATTCGTTTGGTCAATGCCAATGCCCGCCAGTTCTTCACAAGAGACACGGTTCGCGTCACCTGAGCGGCAACTCCCCGAACCCGAAAGCGTTGGATTTCCAATTCCAAGATAGCCTGCTGGTTCGGCTGCGAGCGAGAAGCGCTCAAGGGTATTCAAGCTCGCAGGTGACGGAATGACACTAATAGCATGTGTTAGGATCAACCACGGCTGAGCGGCCGCGTCTACATTAGCAGTCAACACCTTTTCTGCAGAAGGCTTTGTTACCAAGGTTGAGAAGGGCAGGCTCGTTAAAGGTCCAGAGCCTGCCACAATGAGCTGTTTGCCGCCGATGTCCTTCTCGATTTGGCCGAACAATTTTTCATAAAGCTCGTTAGCGATCGCTAAACTGAATGGAAGCGGCTCGCCATCATTCCATTGAACGTTGAGAAGACTTCTACAGCTCCGGCGTGCCCACTCATAGCGGTCGAGTCCGCACCGTAATGCTTGCACGCTCTGCTTCAATCGTTCTTCATTGATATCGATACGAAGCCACCTGAATGAGGTGGTCGTTATCAGCCACTGATATGTTTTGGACTCGCCGACGACAAAAAATACAAGCGCTTCAGACGGCCGTAGCTTGGCCCTGACGGTTTCAACGTCAATATGGGAGAATTGGGCTTCGTCAATCTCCGACCCTAGGCTTCGCAGTTCCCTCACGACTTCTTCAATGTGCGCCTCAAGAGCCGCGATTTGGGCCCTGATTGCTGCGATCTCCGGATCTTGACCAGCGTTAGGCGTGTTCACGACCATCTGGGTAAGTAGCATCCTGAGTTCTTCAAGCTTACCAGAGGAGTCCTGTCTTTCTCGCAACAGCGCGGCGGCAGACGGGTCACTTACCAGAAGGCGATCAGCGAACAACGCGTTCGCTTCAGCCGTTGCGCTCCAAGAAACAGTCTGTCCTACAGACAAGCTCTCGGAGAACGCGTCTTTCCTGCTATCTCGCAGCTCCCACAAAACATCGAGTTTTTGGATACCTGCCGAACGCATATGGTCTGCGAACTCGCTTCGGCCGATTTGAGAGAGAACAAACAGACGGTTGTAGATATCTAGCGCTGACTCAATGCTGGTGAGCGAGCCCTCATAATCCTTGGCGCGCAACTGGGCCCGGCTCAAAAGCGCGAACGCATCACCTGTTTGCCCAGCCAGGTCTCCGACACCGTTGAGATTCACCTGCAATGACTTTTTGGCATAAGTCATTGCCCCGTCGACGCGTTTATTTTCAGAGGGCTCCTCAGACCAAGACAAATAGGCCTCAGCTATATTGTAAAACTGGATTCCGCAGGAGAGGCAAAAAGCTTCTGACGATAGTTTCTCGCTGAGTACTTCTTCATATATTGCAATTGCCTCCTCATATTTTTCAAGCTTCAAGAGAAAGCTCGAATAATTATTCTGAACCTTAAGAACATCTCCTCGAATCGCGGGATCAGTTTGATCCAGCGCTGCGAGAATCTCATGGGCCTTCCGGTTTGCCTTGATTGCGTTCGGGATGTCATTGCGACCCGAATAAGCGGCGGCCAAGTTGTCCAGGATCACTGCCGTCAGTTGCTCGCTATCTGCAAGTTGGCGGGCGATGAGGTAGGCTCGGTTTAGGTAGGCAATCGCATTTTCCGACTCGCCAGCGTAGTAGAAGTGCATGCCGATTCGATTGTATATCTCAGCGACACCGAATTGGTCGTCTACGCTAGCGACAGTTTCGACAAAGGCCTGAAGCTCCTTCAGCGCCGCACCTGTCGCCAGTTGCATCATTAGAGCGTCGTAGAGCGCCAGTTTGGCATCCCAGGCGTACTGCCGCATTCCCTCTCGAATCTCAGATTGATTGGTTGGGTCCGTCCAGCTTTCAGTGAGAACCCGAGCCGCTTCGCGGTAGAACGGAATGGCAATGTGGGCGCGACTTGTTTGTTGATACAGGTGACCAATTGTCTGCTTAATTACGGCACTTGGGATGGAATCCGGACCATCAATAGAGTCGGTCAGCCTAAGATGCTGTTCGAGTAGCGGGATGAGTAAGCGGAGAACGTCGGCATCGCCATAGTAGGTAAACTGACCACGCTCCGCACCCTTTGAGGCTGCCAAAGCTCGGATTTGCCCGTCAAGCGCGTCCCGTCGCGCGTCGTCCGAATCCGCTTTACTAACAGCTAATCCGTAGAATGTGGCCGCCTTTTCATAGAGCAGGGACGAGGTATCCTCTTGTGCTTGGCTGTCACCCAGCGCGCTTAAAGATTCTGCGATATCCAACGGCACAGAATAGAAATCCGTACCGCTTAGGTTGATCGCAATTTCATTGAATGCTCTGGACAGCTCTTCGAGCTGCCGCCCCAGTAGCTGCTCGTCTGATGTAATGTCGTTTGCAAAGAGCGTGTTGAGCGCCGATTCGAACGTCTTAAGCCGACTTGGTGCAGGTGACGGAGCATCCTGAGACAAGCATACAGTCGTTCCGCTTAAAAACGCGATGAATGTAAGAAGAAGGAATTTCTGGAGCCACAGGCGAACCATTTCAGCATCCTCTAGACGGCCTACCTAAATATCGACATCACGACCTGGGCTGCCCCGGTTCCCGACTTTCTTGTCACGCGAACTGAATAGTCGCCGCTAACATCTCCGTCGAACCGGCAGAATGCAAATTGTCCGTCGTCGTCGCGCTTGCAATCAGGATTACTTAAGATGGATTCTTGCCCTCGTGTAACGGACAGATCGAAATCTTGCTTGTCGTCAGAATTAAATTCCCCGTTCATTGCGACCGAGAAAGCGCGAGCGTCTGGAGGGACGGAAATAGTGGTGCGCTCGCTTACGAGCATATCACTGAGGCCGATGTTGTTGCTAAAAAGCTCTGGCTCACTACTTGGTTCAACGGCCGGCGCGTCTGCCAGTGCAGCGTCTATGAAGCTCAGGTAAGTGAAGACGTTTGCGTCGAAGCTATTGTCACCCACCAAGCAGTCTTCCTGCCGTCCTCCAGACGTGACACCCGCCAGAATATAAGTTGAGCCGGTGTTGGATGCTTGCTCGACTAGCATCGGCCCACCGGAGTCCGCGTTACATGTATTGGAGCGAACTGAACCGCCTTCTTCCAACTGAGAAAATTCCCAACACACAAGCGCGTTATTTGGGTTAGGTTCCGCGCAATCCGAGGTTTGAACATAGCCCTTGCGCTTAAGTCCATAGTTGTAGTTCACGCCACCAGTTCGACCGAAACCGACGATGGTTCCGAACGTGCCGATCTGCAGGTTGGCACTTCTGTTGATTTCAATTGGACTAATTCCAAGCACAGGAGTGCTCAGGGTCAACACAGCAATGTCGGCAATCGGAAAACGGTATTCAGCCTCCATCCAATCGATCTCGGTGAGATTAAAAGCTCCTGCAGCTTGAAAAAAAACGGTATAGTTTGACGGGGTAGGGTCTTCTGCAATGCAGTGAGCGGCTGTCAGGAACTTGTTGCTCGCGATAAGTGTGCCCGTACACCAAATATGCGCTACGGCCGCGTCTCCACCTTTCAAGAGAGCTCCCACAGCAGGGAATTCATGAGTCGGTATGCCATTTACAATCCGCTCTTGGTCAAGACGCACGTCATTCGCAGTTCGCCTATCTTGGGCTGTAGCGACGCCTGCCGAAATCGCCAACGCTAAAATAGCTGCATGGAGGGCGCGGGCGGCGAAAAATGAGCGAGACTTACAGGCGGTTCCGGCCTTCATCACACCTTCCTCCAGATCATCGAGAAATCATCTTGCCGCTTATCCAACTTCAACTCAATAGCGTCCTGCCGAGCGCGCAGCAGTCCGTCGCGTTCCGATAGAGTGGGGTAGGTCTTGGGTGCTGATTCACAAGCTAAGTGCTGGATTCGTGGGAGCGCGGCGTCTGTTGGCTCTCGATAATTACTCATGCACTGAGGGAGACTTCCCGCCGCGCATGAACGTCGGCTTACGGAAGCACCAAGAAGGTCAACAAATGGCGCTACCTGCTCGTTCCGGTCGACGAGACGAATGGCAACATTCCACCGATAGTGTTGAAGAAGTCGGCGATGAAGCCGTGGATCCACTCGCACCGAAGCGTCTTGATTAAGGTCGACGCGACC